>NZ_JADEXE010000031.1 GCF_015207265.1 Nodosilinea sp. LEGE 07298
GTCTGCAATGGGAAGACAAATCGTTTTATCGCCTGCGGTTCCACGCTTCCGTCGTTGCTTGGCCATCACGTTGGCCTCCTAAGCGCTCTACCCCTATTTTACTCGACACAAACTTGGGTGGAACTAGATTCACCCTTCCAGAAAATGAACTGGCCAGACTATTGAGACACGAGCATCGAGGCCATCGGTAAACCTTCAGAATGTATTCGGTTCAAAGTGAGCAGCTTTTATCGTTGGCGAAGCAATATATAGAAAGCCGGGAATCTACTCCCGTTTGCCCAGCAGTACCACGTTCTATCTTCGAGCCTGTCAGGCTCAACGATCCATGTTATGTACGTCTTGTCGCAACAAACCCCACTGTGTGGCCGCCCAACTCGCCCAGAGCGATGCCGTAGTCGATCAGCTCCTGCGGCAGCTTAAGCGCTGTAGCCTGCGTCCCCGCCGCACCGTTTGGCAGCGAGTTAACGCCTTCTGGCGATCCCGACTTGGAAAGCTGCGCACAGCACTCCAGAGTATCCTGCGATCGGCGTTAATCCATTAGCTAGTCAGCGGGGTCAAACACCGTTTCGTCTTCCTGCCGCCAGGCCGGATCAACCAGACAAATGAACACCAGCGGGCGATCGCCCGTATTGCGAAGGTACTGGCGGGCCTGGGGCGGAATGTACACCGCATCGCCGGGCTGCACTAGGTTGGTTTCGTCGTCGATGTGCATCTCCCCCTGCCCGGCCAGAATGTAGTACACCTCGGAGGTGGTCAGGGCGTGAGGGGTAGACACCTGACCCACTGGCACGACCGCGTGGGCCAGACTATAGCGCAGGGCAATGTCTTGTTTATCAGGATGCAGCAGTTCCCGTAGCTGAGTGCCGTCACCGGCGACAAATTCGGGGCAGTCGAGTAGTTTACGAATCAGCATGGCAGGCAACCGTGTGGGCAGAGCCTTCTCGCCCAACCTGCCCCGACTAAGACGCTTGGGTAACCGGGGCAGGGTCGAGCCGTTGGGCAATTTTCTCCGCCATCATAGCTTCAATGGCCGTGGGTGCCAGCGGACGCGAAAACAAATAGCCCTGGCCTAGCTCGCACCGCAGCGCCTTGAGCTGGGCGTGGTGGCGGGTGGTTTCAACCCCTTCGGCCACCACATCGAGACCGAGGTTCCAGGCCAGGCGCACCACCGACTGCAAAATTTCTAGTTTTTCAAAGTCTTGATCGGCGTTTTCAATAAACGAGCGGTCAATTTTTAAGCAGTCGAAGGGAAAGCGATGCAGGTAGCTAAGCGACGAATAACCGGTACCAAAGTCATCGACCAGCAGCTTAATGCCCAGCGCCTTAATCTGCTCCAGGGTATCAATAATGCTGTCTGAGTGATCGATAAGCACACCTTCGGTAATTTCAATTTTGAGCCGGTTGGCCGAAAAGCCGGTTTCAGCCAAAATCTGCTGAATTCTTTCCACTAGGTTCTGCTGGGAGAACTGCTTGCTCGACATATTGACGCTGACCGTAAAGTTGGCCATGGCCGGAAACGCCAGCGTCCAGGCCTGCATCTGGCGGCAAGCCTCGGCCAGCACCCACCAGCCCAAAGGAATGATCAGCCCGGTAGCTTCGGCAATGTGGATAAATTCTCCCGGCAGCAGCAGCCCTCGGGTGGGGTGCTGCCACCGCACCAGCGCCTCAAAACCGCAGATTTCTTCGGTATTGAGCATGACGATCGGTTGGTAATGCAGCCGCAGTTCATTACTCATCAGGGCCTGACGCAAATCTATTTCGGTGCGCAGGCGCAGGTCTTGCTGCACCCGTAGAGAGTTGTCAAACACGTGCCAGGCGTGACTGGGGTTGTCTTTAATCTGGTACATGGCGACGTCGGCGTCACGTAGCCAGTCGCTAGCGCTTTTATAGGCGGCAGGGCCTAGGGCAATACCAATGCTGGCCTCGACATACACCTCCTGCTGCTGCAGCAACAGGGGTTGAGCAATGGCCGCCTGAATCTGCTCAGCCAGGTCAATAGCGGTAGAGCTAGTGGCCATGTCTTCGAGTAGAACAGCAAACTCGTCGCCCCCTAGACGAGCGATGGTGACGTCGGGGCGTAGCTGCGATCGCAGCCGGGCCGCTATTTCGATCAGCAGATCGTCTCCAACTTGGTGGCCCAGGTTGTCGTTGATGACCTTAAAGCGATCGAGATCGATAAACAGCAGCGCCATCAACACCTGGGGCTGGTCATGGGTGCGGGCCAGGGCATGACCCAGGCGATCCATAAACAAATCTCGGTTGGGTAGCCCGGTCAGGGTATCGTGGAACGCTTGCTGGAGCAGATTGGCCTCCTGCTGCTTAGCAGCAGAAATATCTTGTAGGACAAGCAGCGCGGCAGCCTGGCCGGGGCCTGCCAACGGCCTTCCGGTTGCCGTAATCCAGTGGGTGCAGGCGGGCGCACTGGCTACCAGCAAAAGCTCCTCGTCTTGCAGGCACTGGCCGCCCAAAAGCCGGTTCAGCGGCAGATCAGCGCCAGCTAAGGCGCGGTGATGACCATCGAGCACTTGGTAGCTTGATGGCTCACCGCAGCCCCCTAGACCCGCTACTCCCCCCGGCAGCAGTGCCTGTGCGGGGGCATTGCTAAAGAGCAGTGCCCCCGCCGCGTCTACCACAATTACCGCATGGGGTAGATGGCTGAGCACAGCCAGGTACATCTCAGCATCTGGGCAGGGGGGCTGTGACATAGGGTCTAAGAGGGTAATGAGGGGATGGAACAAGTCATACCGTTTACAAATATGAGTTATCTATAATATGAGTCACGAGGGGCGCGATCGCGCTTGATAGCTCTAACGTGCCCAAAATGCTGATGGAGTTGCGTCTCGAGTTGCATCTCTGGGAACGTTCTCAGGCTTACCCTAAAGAAAACGTGTGTGGGCCACAGTCCGTGAGATGCAGTGAGCAGAGCCTGACTTTAGAAACTTAAGATAAAGTGCTGTAAAGGATATGTGAGTCGTTGAACGTTACCCGCTGTGAGCAATTCAGGGTTGCCTCTCAGGGCCTACACTAAAACTGTTACCTCAGGGTCGTGCATTAATTTACCGAGACTGACCTAGTAACCAAGGGCAACACCCTGGAGCGACGGCAGTTCTGGCCTGATCTCAGGGAAGCCAGGCCACCAACAAGCAGCCTCCACAGCACGGCGATGGTTGCTGTGATAGGTACGGGTCTGTGATTAAATAGCCAGGCTGACGAAGGCATTTTGGGCAGCATGGAGCAAACACTACTAGGGGGGCGGTACCAGGTTGTCCGGCGGCTGGGGTCAGGAGGGTTCAGCCGTACTTTTTTAGTGACCGATATACACCTGCCCAACCATCCTCGCTGCGTCATCAAGCAGCTCAAGGTGCAGGATAAAGATACTGGCACCCTCGATATGGCCCGTCGCCTCTTCGACACCGAAGCACGGGTGCTGTATCAGCTGGGCAACCATCCCCAAATTCCCTCCTTGATGGCCCACTTTGAAGAAGACCAGGAATTTTATCTAGCCCAGGAATATATAGAGGGCAGCCGCCTCAATCGTCAGGTTGAAGAGGGTAAGCCCTGGTCAGAGACTCGGGTGGTGCTGCTGCTACAGGAGGTGCTGGAGATTTTGTCTTTCGTGCATCGTCAGCAGGTCATTCACCGTGATATTAAGCCGTCTAACCTGATTCGTCGCCACCGCGACGGCAAGCTGGTGCTGATCGACTTTGGGGCGGTTAAGCAGGTGACTTCGTCGCCTTTGCTCGATGCCGAAACCGGGGCCACCAACATTACAGTAGCCATTGGCACCCACGGCTACATGCCAAACGAGCAGTATGCGGGCAAGCCTCGATTTAGTAGCGATGTGTACGCGGTTGGCATCTTGGGTATTCGGGCGCTGACGGGCATGCATCCCCAAAGGCTGGAGGAAGACCCGGTGACCAGCGAGATCGACTGGCGTCAGCACGCGCCAACGGTGTCGTCGTCGCTGGCGGCGGTACTCGACACAATGGTGCGCTACGACTTTCGCGATCGCTACCCCACCGCCCAAGAGGCCCTGGAGGCGCTGCAAAACCTGCCTAACCCTTTGCATGGGTTAGTGGGCACCCAAATCTACCAAACCTGGATGAAAGGGGCCAATGGGCGGGGGCCAACCTTCCCTGATGACGATAGCAATACCGC
The DNA here is from genome assembly GCF_015207265.1 of Nodosilinea sp. LEGE 07298. GTDB lineage: Bacteria > Cyanobacteriota > Cyanobacteriia > Phormidesmidales > Phormidesmidaceae > Nodosilinea. The sequence goes on from NZ_JADEXE010000031.1 coordinate 4,159, forward strand.
TGTCGGCCCCACCGAAACCTCAGAACCCACGGCTTTTGCCGACGACCAAGACTCAACCTCCCTTTTTCCAGTCGATTTGGCCTATAGCAATGGCAAGGGTGCAGCTTCGCAGCCCATAGCCGCCGTCGAAGCAAACGTCTCGGACTTTCAGCCCCTTCCCCACCGCCGATCGCTGGTTGTCGGCAGTGTACTGGGAGCGCTGGCTATTGGCCTGGTGCTCTGGCGCAGTGGCTTGACCATTGCCCTTGAGCTGAATGGGGGCGGGGTGGCGATTCCTTTTCAAGCAGCAGCCGTGCCAACGTTGACAACCGACTTAGGCCTGCTGCTGCCCCCCGAGGAAAAGGCCACCTTTCTAACTCGTCAGGGCGATCGCCTGTTGAATCAGGGCCGCTACCCCGATGCCCTGGCCACCTATAACGAAGCCGTAGAGATTCAGCCAGAGTATGCTGCCGCCTACCTGGGGCGGTGCAAGACGCTGATTGCCCTCAAGCGCCCCATTGAGGCCATTGCCGCCTGCGACGACGCTCTGGCCTACAGCACCTATTACCCCGAAGCGGTGCGCAGCAAAGGCAACGCCGAAGAGCAGCAGGGTAAGCTGCTGGCGGCCCTCGCTCTGTACGAAAGCACCAACCGCCTCATGCCCGCCATGTTTGAGGCCTGGCTAGACCGGGGGCGGGTGCTGCAAAAGCTAGGGCGATCGGCGGAAGCCCTGGCAGCCGTTGACCAGGCGATCGCCCGCAACCGCGAGTCGGCAGAAGCCTGGACCGTGCGCGGCGAGGCCACCTGGACCTTAAGACGTTACGACCAAACCATCATTGCCCTCGAAAAGGCTCTACAGCTCAACCCCAACTACGGCCCGGCTAAAGAGCTGCGCCAGCAGGCGCGCCAGACTTTGGGACGGTAGGAAGTACTGGAGTGGGTGGAGCCTCAAGGGTCTAGCGTGGCCACGCTAATGTTGGTTTCTAAGACAGAGCTAACCCGACTGCCCTCCTGAGTGCTGCCGTAAACCGGCAGGGTTTGGCTGGGAAAGGGGCTGGCGACTAGGGCAATGTGGCGATCGCTGACCGCGAGCCCGTGGGTTGGATCAAATCCGCGCCAGCCGCCGCCGGGTACGTATACCTCGGCCCAGGCGTGCAGATCGCGATCGGCCATAGTAGGGTCGCCCTCTTCGTAGCCGCTGACAAAGCGGGCCGCCAGCCCCACCGCTCGGCAAGCTTCCATAAACAGCACCGCAAAATCGCGACAGCTACCCAGCTTTTTGGCCCAGGTAATGCCCCCTGGCCAGGGGTGACCGGTGGCTCGGATGGTGTAGTCGCAGGTTTCGTAGATGTGAGATACCAGGGCCGTCAAAAATAACCCTACATTGCCGTCGGTGCGGTGGGCGATCGCCTGGGCCAAGTCTACGACACCCGCCGCAATGGGCTCGTGAACTGGGTTGAGGTAAGGCAGCAGGGTAGAGCGCACGGTCATTGGATAGTCTACCGGCAGGGTATTGGCCCAGGATTCGGCGAGGTAGTCAAAGGGGTTTGAGCGATAGGTTTCCACCTCAGCGGTAGTCACCAGGGTAAACTGTTCGGTCGGAGTGGGCTCAAACCAAAGCCCCACCGTAGAGTTGCCGTCCAGATCGGCGATCGCCGTCTGTTGGCTAGGTTTGGGGGTTACCTCCAAGTCAAATCTGAGGAGCTGTTGGGCACCATCGCTGCGAGGGCGCAGACGTAGAACGTGGGGGCGCAGGGTAATTGGCTGCTGATAGCGGTAGTGAGTGAGGTGATGAATTCGATAGCGCATGGAGAGCAGAAACCTGGCAAGGGACGGTGTAGTTGAGGCAATCTCATGGCGTTTTACAAACAACCAACTATTTAAAAAAGCGCAAAAAAGCCTTATTTTAGACGACCAAACTCGATTAACGGTATCAGACCCTCGATTTTGGCCCTGTAGCCAAATTGCCAGTCGGCTCCAAAATGGGGTCTTTATTAATCGGCCCCTCACCTTGGTTCTTGATGACTGATCCCCGACAGAACAGTCTAAAAACTGTCTACTCCATTTTCATTTTTTTGACAACAGGCAGCCTGTTGTCAAAACCTGTTAACGCTAAAACCTGTTAGCCAGGATCCAACCTTTCAGGTTTTTTCTAAACCAAACGAAGCGCTGACGCTGCTCTATCCAGTGAACCAAACAGGCTAGTAATTTCACCAGGATTGCTCTATCCAACGGCGGGGATCACCCGCCCTCACATGATCCCAAGGTTAAGCATTTATAAAATAAGCTTGCACCTCCCATAAAACAACGTAATAATAAAACCTATAGAGAACGCAGCAATTTTAACCTGCCACTTTATCAACAGTTCTCGCAGTGAGATAAACCATTGCGAGATTCTTTTTACCTAAAACAGTTCACAGATAACATTTCTGATTTATTCATTAAAAGCTGCCGGAGTCACAACATGATTGGTCATTCTCAACAAGTTCATTGCCCAAACTGTGGGCATCTAGCCGAAAGGCACCATATTGATCCCGACCAGTTGGTGCGAACTCAGTGTGGGGCCTGCGACTATCTCATGATTACCTGTGCCCGCACCGGCAAAGTCATTGAAGCCTATGCCCCAGGATTGTTTGCCACCTCGGCCTGCTAGCTGCTGCGCCAGAGACATGTAAGGAGTCTTGGTCTACGGCACCCTGATTACCAAGCTCAAATACCCAACTTTAGATGTCCCCGACTGGCCTTCACGGCTATGTCGGGGACATTTGTATTTAGGGTCTTTTGCTGTCTCTCAAAGCCTGTCTCAGCCCTGACCAAATTGGTATAGTCAAAGCCAGCGCTACAGTACGGTTTGCCCCAGGACGGCTTAGGTATGGATTTTATTCTGCGGGAATGTCGGATCCCTAGCGGTGAGTTGGTTGACATTGGGCTAGAAAATGGCCTGATCGGGGCCATTGAATCTCACCTAAAAGCCTCGGCGATCGCAGAAATTGCCGTAGGGGGCAAACTGGTGAGCCCTCCTTTTGTGGAGTCGCACATTCACCTTGACTCGGCGCTTACCGCCGGTCAGCCCCGCTGGAACCAAAGCGGCACCCTATTTGAGGGCATTGAGATCTGGCGCGATCGCAAGCAGTCGCTCACCCTAGAGGATGTCAAAGAACGCGCGATCGCCACACTCAAGCTCCAGGCCCAGCAGGGAGTGCTGTTTGTACGCACCCACGCCGACGTCAGCGAGACTAACCTGGTAGCCCTCAAAGCCCTACTGGAGGTGCGCGACGCGGTCAAAGACTGGATGACAGTTCAGATTGTCGCCTTTCCCCAGGACGGCCTCTACAGCAGCCCCGGCAATCTGGAGCTGATGGAAACAGCCCTCAAACTAGGGGTCGATGCGATAGGCGGCATTCCCCACTACGAAATGACCCGCGAAGACGGGGTGCAGTCGGTGCACCGCATTTTTGAGCTAGCTCAGCACTACGATCGCCTGATCGACATACATTGCGACGAAATCGACGATGACCAGTCGCGCTTTTTAGAAGTGGTCGCTGCCTGTACCGTGCGATCGGGCCTCGGATCGCGAGTCACCGCCAGCCACACGACCGCCTTTGCCAGCTACAACAACGCCTACGCCTTCAAGCTCATGGGACTGCTGGCCCGCGCTAATCTCAACTTTATCGCCAACCCGCTGATCAACATCACCCTCCAGGGCCGCACCGACACCTACCCCAAGCGACGCGGCGTCACCCGCGTCAAAGAACTCTGGCAGCAGGGCCTGAATGTCAGCCTGGGCCACGACTGTATCCAAGATCCCTGGTACAGCTTAGGCACCGGCAACATGCTCGATGTCGCCGCCATGGCCGTCCACGTTTGCCAAATGACCGGCCAAGACGAGATCGCCGCCTGCTACAACATGATCACAACCAATGGCGCTAAAACCCTTGCTGTTCAAGAGATCTATGGCCTGGAGGTAGGCAAACCCGCCAGCTTAATTGTGCTGGATGCGGATAGCCCCTACGATGCCATCCGCCGCCGCGCCGCCGTCACCCACGTCTTCTCCCACGGCAAACTGCTAGTGCAGACAACCCCCGCAGAGGTGAAGTGGGCGTAGGGGATGGATGGGTGGACGGGTGGAGGAGAAAGGGAAGGGTGAAGACGGTAAGGAGATTAGGAAGGTGAGTGTTGCCTACAGGCTCCTTTGCAAAACAGAAGTTTAAATTGATGATTAATCCCTCCTTTCCGTGAGGTCAAGGACGACGGAACGTCCTTGTCGACGGGGGTCTGAGGCCAGCGAAATGGCCCCAGCAATAGATTTGGCGTTGACCCAAATTGTGCGCCGCAAGCCTAGATATTGAGCTGAGAAAACCTGAGTTTAATGGTGGGCAGTGCCCACCCTACCAGCCAGGGCAAACGGTGTTTGCCCCTACCCTCAATGAAAATAAGACGCCCCATTCACATCAAAGGTGGCTCCGGTAGCATGAGGCGCTAACCCCGCCACCAAAAACGCCACCAGGTTAGCAATATCCTGCGGTTCTGCCGGGGCACCCATAGGAATATCACGGGTAACATACTCCGCTCCTCGCTCCGCCATTACCTGTTCAATGCGATCGGTGCGTACAAAGCCAGGCGCGATCGCATAAGCCCGCACCCCATCTTGGGCAAACCCCTTCGCTAGGCTGCGAGTGAGACCAATCACCCCTCCCTTCGAGGCCGCATAAGCCATAAACTCTGGCCCATCCCCCCGAAATGCGGCTCGACTGGCCAGGTTCACTAGCGTACCGCCGCCCTGGGCTTGAAAGTGGCCTACAGCCTCCCGACACAGATCGGCCATAGCAATCAGATTGACTTGCAGCGTGTCCTGCCAAGCCGTCGACCATTGCTCCCAAGGATCTGTAATAGCGGCGGCAGGCATAGTGGCGGCGTTATTCACCACGGCGTTAATAACCTCGCCCTGGGTCAGGGCTTGCTGCCACAGCGCCAGGGCCGCCCCCGGCACCGCTAAATCGGCCTGCACCACGTGAATGCGTTCAGGTCCCAAATCGGCGGCAATTTGGTTGGCCTCAGCCTCTCCATGGCTGTAGTGGAGCAGGATCGATGCCCCCGCTTTGTGCAGGGTGCGGGCGATCGCCTCCCCAATGCCTCGGGAGCCGCCCGTCACCAACACCGTGCTGCCTTGTAAATCGATCAACGTCATACGTCATTGCCACTAGTGGTGACGCGCCCAAACCTTTTGCGAATCAAGCTTAGCCCCCGTAACTGGGGCGGTAGGGCACCTATAGCCAATGTACAGCGACAGTTACCCGCTCCAAAATGTAAAGAACTTAGCAATATTTGTTTACATTGCGTTACACTAAGCTTACAGAAGCAAGAAACGGAGAACATCCTATGACCACTAGCGGTTACACCACCGAAGATGGCGGTCGCCTCAACAACTTCGCCGTTGAACCTAAGGTTTACGTCGATGACAGCCAGCAGTTTGGCTTCAACGAGTACGCCGAAAAGCTAAATGGTCGCTTAGCCATGATTGGCTTTGTATCTGCGGTACTCTTCGAGGCTGCTACTGGTCACGGCATCGTCACCTGGCTCACCAATCTGTAGGCTCACTTAGGCGCGTCATCTGAACGCCTTCACACCGAGTTTCTCTATCGTGTCAATCGAATAAAGTTATCGTTCTCAGACCTACGGCCCAAAAACCCATGTTACATTAAGTAACAGGATATTGATTTTTGCCCCTCTATACACCTAGGAGATATCCATCATGGAAACCAACGAAACCAAGTTCGGCTTTGTCAACTTTGCAGAAACCTGGAACGGTCGCCTAGCGATGCTGGGCTTCGTAATTGGTGTAGCCACCGAGTTTCTGACCGGTCAGGGCATTCTGTCTCAAATCGGCATCATGTAGTTTGCCTACAGCCTGACAATTGAATAGAAAAAGGGGAGCAATAGTTTGCTCCCCTTTTTTGTTGGCTTTGTTGGCCTGGGCTTGCTGATATAGCTGTCATCAGCTTGATAGAGTCATGGCCCAGAGCCAGCGCTCAAGCGCTCTTAGAGTTTTTTGAGATCCTGATCAATGGGACTACCGCTGTAGCTAATGTGCAGCTAGCCTTCACATCATTCGGGTCAGGGCAGTTATCTTAGACAGCTTAAGGGGGTCTAGACCTCCTAAATCGTCTAAACTCAGCCAACCCTCTTTGACTAAGTCAGCAAATACAAAAATTAGCGCTGCTTCTCGTCCGTCATATTTACCATCAAGCTCATGGCGACGAGCGCTCAGAAAGTCGTGCAGACGCCAAATGTCATCGGTGTTAGCCACGGCACTGGCTTGATCTCGCACCACTTGCACTAAAGCTTTTATCTCTCGTTCGTAGGCCTTATCGAAGGCGGTCTTAGCAATGGACTGCTCCTGAGATGTCCACTGGAGTTCGCTGGTCTGCATGATTAGAGGGGTGAAAAAAGGATGAAAAGCCGCCATAGATGATTCTTGAGCCCATACCCAGCACTATCGCAATGCTTGAGGAAGAACCTAGCTTAGATAAGGCTAAGGCTGAGCCCACAGTGAGTATCAGCCTTAGCTATATCTGTGTAGCAACTATGGATATTTATCTATATTAAGGAATATTACAGGCTTTTGCAAGCTCTCATAAACCAAAAACCACCCTCAGGCGAGAGTGGTTTTTGTTTAAGACTAAGCGGGCCTAACTAGGTAGCCAAAAAAGAAAAGCAGCTTTTGCAGGGAAATACCAAGATATTGACCCAGTCTCTAGCGATACCTTAACAAGGCTCTACCGCACTAGGTTTAGCAGCTCTTTGGGTGAGGCCAGTAGATCGATCGCCACAAAGAAAATTTTGCCTTCGGGGTTAATCAAAAACCGCCAGGCAATGTTCATGCCGACTCCAGCGCCAAACCAAGGCGTTTGCACCTTGCCGGTAACCTTAATTTGGGTAAAGCCATCAGCGGCGGGTTCGGTAACCCCACGCTCAGGGATCAGTTTGAGATTTTGGCAATCTTCCTGAAAGAAACGCAGCACGTTGGCCTTGCCCACGATGGGGCGCTGGAAGGGGGGTTGCAGCGCACCATCATCGGTAAATAGCTCGATGAGGGCATTAAAGTCGTTGGCATTGAGGTTGTTCATGTAAGCCAGTACCGTTTGGTTGTTGACTCCCTCAATGGAGACCTGGCTGCGCTGGGTAACATCTTGGGGTGGCACTACAGGCTCGGCCACACGGGTGTAAGAGCCCATTTGCTTGGCGTCAAAGCCCATGTCAACCACGGCATTGCGTAGCACCGTAATCTGCTGCCCCGACTCCAGGTTGCGAATTGATTGCAGCACCGCTGAGGCGTTAGCCGACAGCTGGTAGCCTTCGGGAATGGGGGCAACAAAGCCTTCTTCCATCCATTGGCCCAGCTTGTACCAGAATCCCAGCTTGATATTGGGCGACCAGGTGGAGTAGGTGCGGCCAATGGGGGTATCGGCTCGGTTGGCTAGGTCGCACATGACCTGCGATTGCTCTTGAAACGACATGGCTTTGATCTCATTCATGGTAGCCTCAGCAAACTGCATGCTTGCTGCGCCAGGAGCCGCAATGGTGATGCCTTTGCCCATATCGAGGTAGGCAAACCAGATTAATGCCAGTTGGTCTTCTGCACTCAGCTGCGTAAAGCGAGCAATAGTGGCGGGTACCGCATCAGCAGTGAGGGTACTGGGGAAGATATTGCGCGCTGAATCGAGTGTGAACGGCATACTGTGATTTCCTCAAAGGGTACTGGGCGAAATGACTGTAAATTTTGAAACATTTCCTTACAAAATTTAACATTCAAAGGGCATCCACGCAAGATCAATGGCAACCATACGATCGCGTGCTTTGATTTAGGGGCAAAATCTCTAGAATGGGGATAGTCAACCCATAATTTTGGCAAACATCACCCATGGAAACTCTTGCCCTTACCCCCCCCAATGTGGAGCAGGTCTTAGACGAACTGCGCCCCTACCTGCTTGCCGACGGCGGCAACGTAGAGCTGGTAGAAATTGATGGACCTGTCGTTAAGCTACGTCTGCAGGGGGCCTGTGGCTCTTGCCCCAGCTCTGCGATGACCCTGCGCATGGGCATTGAGCGCCGTCTGCGCGAGTTTATTCCTGAAATCGCTGAGATCGAGCAGGTATTTTAGGAATGCTGATATTCTGTTCTATTGGCAAGGGGTTTTCCTGACGCCAGAGAATCAGATTTTAGAGGGCTGCTGTGCTGGATCTAAAGCAAATACGAGAAAATCCAGAGCGGGTACAGACCGCTCTGGGCAAGCGGGGTGAGTACGATCTAGCCCCGCTACTAGCGCTAGACCAGCAGCAGCGCCAGCTAGAAACGGCGCGATCGCAGCTACAGGCCCGCAGCAACGAGATCGGCAAGCAGGTCGGCCAGACTATCAAGGCTGGGGCTGCCCCCAACGGGCCAGAAGTAGCCGCTCTCAAAGCCGAGGGTAACCAGGTCAAGAGCGAGCTGCAAACTCTAGAGCCCAAAGAGCGGGAGATTAAGGCCCAGATTGACGGCATTTTGCTGGCCTTACCCAACCTGCCTAGCGATTCCACTCCGGTTGGTAAAGACGAAACCGAAAATGTAGAAGTGCGCCGCTGGGGCGATCAGTATTTGCCCCAGCAGCCCGCCAAACCCCACTGGGAAATTGGCGAAACCCTGGGTATTCTCGACTTTAAACGCGCTGCCGAAAAAATCGCCCAAAGCCGCTTTGTGGCATTGATGGGGGTCGGGGCTGCTCTGGAGCGGGCATTGATTTCCTTCATGCTCGATCGCCATACCAAAGCAGGCTATTACGAGGTCATTCCTCCCTACTTGGTTAGCTCTGCCGCCCTCACCGCTTCGGGCCAGCTGCCCAAGTTTGCCGAAGAGAGCTTTCAGTGCCGCGACGACGACCTGTGGCTAACCCCCACGGCTGAGGTACCCCTCACCAACCTGCACCGCGATGAGATTCTAAGCTCCGACCAGCTGCCCATTCACTACTGCGCCTACACGCCCTGCTTTCGGCGCGAAGCAGGTAGCTACGGCAAAGACACGCGGGGCCTGATTCGCCTCCACCAGTTCAATAAGGTGGAGATGTACAAATTTGTTCACCCCGACACTTCCTTTGATGCGCTAGAAGCGCTGGTGAAGGATGCCGAAGATATTCTGCAACAGCTTAAGCTGCCCTACCGGGTGCTGGCCCTCTGCACGGGTGACCTGGGGTTCTCAAGCTGCAAAACCTATGACCTCGAGGTCTGGATGCCCTCCTCGGACAGCTACCGTGAGATCTCTAGCTGCTCAAACTGTATCGATTTTCAGGCCCGCCGGGCCAATGTGCGCTTTAAAGCAGCGGGGCAAAAAGGCACTCAATACGTGCACACTCTCAACGGGTCGGGGCTGGCTATTGGCCGCACCATGGCCGCCATTTTGGAAAATTACCAGGAAGCCAACGGCTCGGTGCGCGTGCCCGAGGTATTGCAACCTTACCTGGGGCGCGAATACCTTTAGGAATTTGCGGGTTAATGATGTACCAGGTAGCCAGGTTTCGACTTCGCTCAACCTTCAGCGATCGAGGGCTGAGCGAAGTCGAAGTCTGATCAGCAGGTATCTTATTTTCTCGCGAGTCCCTTGGGCCTCTAGAGCGGAAAGCGATAAACAATCGCGCCCGTGTCTTTTACCTCAAAGGTCGCGTTGAGCAGCTGGGCTTTTTGATCGAGAAATGTTTTGGCCTGCTCGATCGGCAACTGCGCTGCTGCCGCAAACTGAATGATGGTGAGGTCTCCCGCCTGGTTTTGCAGCAGCTGTAGAAACATCTGCTCCTGCTGTAGTGATAGAGACTGGGATGTTTGCCGGTTGCTGTGGCGCAGATTCCACGCTAGCCAGCCGCCTAGGGCCGTAGGCGCTAGGCCAAACAGCACTAGAGCAGCGCCGGTTTCGGCTAGATCTTCCAGATCGTCATCAGCATCGGCGATTTGAGCGGTCGCCAGCAGCGAAATGGATAGCCCAAACAGTAAACAAGCTCCGGCCAATGTCTTTTGTATTGTTCGCATACCCTGTATTGTTCGCATACCCATGTTCTCCCACCCAAATCGATCTCAGCTTTTGACAGACTTTTGACAGCAATGTTAGCCATCTTCTCCCTAATTTGCCTAGGAGGAGCCGCTTTAACCGTCTCTATACCCTCTCTATAATAGGAGGCAACCCAGTCGCCCTCGGCCAGCTATGACCTACCCAACGGGACACTCCGTCGCGCAGACTAACCCACCGCGATCGCCGCGTGAAACGCTGCCAACCATGTACGACCTCCCCAGCGAGTTTCCAGAGGAACCCGGCTTGCCTGACGAATTTCATGATCTACAGCCTCAGCTTTTAAGTCGTACTCTGGCTTTGAGCGACTACAGCCGTGATCAGTGGTTTACCGGATCCGATTTAAACCTCTACTACGATGTTCACCACCCCCTCTGGCACAAACGGCCCGATTGGTTTCTAGCGGTAGGTGTTCCCCGACTCTACGACGGCTATGACCTGCGTCGCAGCTATGTAGTATGGCAGGAGGGTGTTGCTCCAGCAGTAGTTGTGGAATTTTTATCGCCCAGAACTGAGCAGGAAGATTTGGGCCGATTCTACCAAGAGGAAGATCAGGTTGAAAGCGAGGAAGTGAGTCCAGAACCCGTAGATTTGAACCAAATACCGGGCAAGTTAGATGTCTACGAAACTTACCTACGAGTAGCCCACTATGTGGTTTACAGTCGATACACTCAACGACTGCGCTACTTTAAGCTAATTGGTCGCCAGTACGAAGAGCAACGTGTTAACCCATCTCCCCTATCCATTTGGCTCAGCGATTTAAATATCGGATTAGGGGTTTGGGAAGGTGAATTTGAAGGTATTCCAGGCCATTGGCTACGGTGGTGCAATGCGCAGGGAAACTGGCTATTGACTGATACAGAGCAAGAATATCAAGCCAAACGGCAGGCCCAACTTCAGACACAAGACGTTCAGCAGCGAGCCGATCGCTTAGCACAGCGGCTGCGCGAACTTGGGGTAGACCCCGACGAAATTTAGCCTTATTTTTTACCAAATAGCTGACCCAGCACCGCCAGCCGAGAGCAGTGCCAGTAGTCAATGTGGGAAATCACCTTGCCGTCTTCGCCGAGGGCTAGCTCACTGTGTCCAGGAATGCTCATGCGCGGCTGCCAGGGCACAGGGGCTACCCAACTTAGGGTCCAGTGGGTGTTGATTTGAGTGGGAGTGGCGTACTCTATACCGTGCAGATCGAGGTTGACTTGCTTAAACAAGCCATCGATTAGCCCGATCATGCTCCGGTAGCGGTCGACGCCGCGAAACTCGTTGAGCGGGTCTTTGAAGTACACGTTTTCGGCGTACAGGTGGTAGCTCTGGTCTTTGGGGAAGTGCTGATAGTCGAGGCGAATTTGGTCGAGGATATCCATGCAGGTGGCCTCTCTAGGCAAGTACCGTCGTCTTTATTATCGACATTATCGACGACAGCACCTGGAGCCTGAGGTTGATTTCGCCTGAACCGCTCTAGCAGCTAGTGCCCTACAAAATCTGGGAGAGAAACTTCTGGGTACGATCCTCGCGGGGGTTGCTAAAGAACTCCTGGGGCGTGTTTTCTTCGACCAGGTAGCCACCATCCATGAGCACAACGCGATCGGCGACCTCGCGGGCAAAGCCGACTTCGTGGGTGACGCAGACCATGGTCATGCCTGAGTCGGCTAGACCCCGCATTACATCCAGCACTTCACGCACCATCTCTGGGTCGAGGGCGGAGGTGGGCTCGTCAAATAGCATTACCTTGGGCTGCATGGCTAGAGAACGGGCGATCGCTACCCGCTGCTGCTGTCCCCCCGAAAGCTGCCCCGGGAACTTATGGGCCTGTTCTAAAATACCGACCCGCTCTAGCAGCTGCATAGCCACCTCCTGGGCTTTAGACTTGGGCCAGCGGCGGACCCAAATGGGGGCCAGGGTGACATTTTGCAGCACCGTCAGGTGGGGGAACAGGTTGAACTGCTGAAACACCATGCCCACCTCGCGGCGGATAGCCTCAATATTTTTGAGGTCGTGGGAAATGGTGATGCCGTCTACCTCAATGCTGCCTTTTTGATAGGGTTCCAGGGCATTGAAGGTGCGGATAAAAGTTGATTTCCCCGATCCAGACGGCCCCATAACCACCAGCACTTCGCCCTTGTAGACCGTCATGGTGACGCCCTTAAGCACGTGGAAACCATTGTCGTACCACTTCTCGACGTCGCGGGCAACAATAACGGGCTCCGTGCCTGTGTGTTGGGCCGATGGCTGCTCCGTCTGAAACTGTGTCATGAACGTTTTCCTCTTAAGTTCAGACCCCAAGTGGGGTCATTAACAACGCACAAACAACGAATTCAAAAGCATTCAGTACCTTTAACCAAGGCGGATAATGCTATTTTGCCTTAACCCTAGAGGGTTTCTGAATTCCAGACTGTTAACTGTTACACGGAGAGACATTTGCTCTGGGAAAGACTGGCCCAGCCATGCCCAGGGGCAGTAGACACGACGTTAGTGGCTAGTGTTGAGCTTTTCTTCAATTTTGCGGCTGCCCAGCGACATGGCGTAGCAAAACAGCCAGTAGATCACGGCTAGAAACAGGTAAACCTCAGCGTAACGGCCCAGGTAGGACGGGTTGGCCAAGATCGATTTACCGATGCCCAGCAGTTCTGCCAAACCCACAATCGACAACAGAGTGGTGTCTTGAAACAGGCTAATAAACTGACCTACGATCGCCGGAATGGCAATTTTGAGGGCCTGAGGTAGAACAATGAGACCCAGGGTCGTAGGCGTATTCAGCCCCAGCGACATCGCCGCTTCATTCTGGCCTCGGGGCACCGCTTGCAGGCCAGCTCGTACGTTTTCGGCCAGGTAGGCGGCGCTAAACAGGGCCAACGCAATAATCGCTCGCAAGATGCGATCGGGCCGCGACCCGATCGGTAAAAACAGCGGAATCATCACCTGGCCCATAAATAGCAGGGCCACCAGGGGCACCCCTCGCACCAGCTCAATGTAGGCGGTAGACAGCCACCGCACCACCGGCAGCGCACTGCGCCGCCCTAGGGCCAGCAGCAGCCCCAGCGGAAAACATAGGGCAATACCGCTGACAGCCGTAAACAGCGTCAGCACCAGCCCGCCCCAGTCGTTGGTGGACACGGGGGTGAGCCCCAGGCCACCGCCAATCAGCCAGAGGGCGGCAAAGTACGATAAAAACCAGGCCAGCGACACCCACTTGCCAATGCTGGGAAACTTGCGCCCCGCCTGTCGGCCCGCCGCGGCTGCGATCGCCACCAGAGCCACCATCGGCAACAGCTTGAGGGAACTGGGTCGCGTAGGCGGAAACAGCACAATAAAGGCACACACCAGCCCCAGGCCAATTAGCACGCTGCGGCTAAACAGGGTCGAGACATTGCGGCCCAGCACTCCCCACGACAGGCCCGCCAGGCCGCAGACGATCGCCAGCAAGGCCCAGATGCGCGGATAGAGACCGGAGGGAAAGGTGCCGGTCATAAACAGGCCAAAGTTGTTGGGAATAACCTGCCACTGGGCAGTAGTTAAAGCCCAGGACGTAAGCCGGATAGCTCCCCAGCTAAAAATGCCGACAATGATAACGGTCAGCAGGCTGTTGAACCAGTCGCTAAACAGGTTTTTTTTGGCCCAGGCCACAGGCCCGAGGCCAACGACTTCAGGAGGCGCTGAGGAAAACGAATCGGGAGTTACGGTGGTCATGGCTTAGCGCTCCTTGAACTGTACGGCCTGGTTGAACTGGTTCATTACCAGGGTGATGAGTAAGCAAAGAATGAGATAGGTGGCCATCAGCACCACAAACACTTCCACCGGTCGCCCGGTTTGGTTGTAGGTGGTGGTCGCCACCGAATACATCTCGGGAAAGGCGATCGCAAAGGCCAGGCTAGTGTTCTTGGTCAGGTTCATGTACTCGCTGTTCATGGGCGGAATAATTACCCGCAGCGCCTGGGGAAAGACCACCAGCCGCATCACGATACCCGCATGTAACCCTAGGGAACGGGCCGCTTCCCATTGGCCCTTCGACACCGACTGAATCCCCGCCCGCACAATTTCGGCCACAAAGGCCGAGGTATAAAACACCAGAGCGGTGAGAGCTGCTACATACTCCCGCGACAGCCGCAGACCGCCGGTAACGCCACCGCCCTCAATGCCCTCAGGCACAGTCCAGTTCATGCCAAAGACGATAATGGCTAACCAGACCAGGCCCAATACCGCTAGGGCAATTAGCTGGGTCTGACCACCGGCACCGGTTTCAATGCGAATTTTGGTGCGCCACTGCCACAGGTAAAAGGCCGCGATCGCCGCCCCAATCGTGGCCGCAATGCCGAGCACCGCCAGCACAGCACTGCTAGCCCAGGGAATGTAAACCCCCCGGTTATTTAAAAAAGCCAACCCCAGCACGCCAATTTGGTTATCTGGGCTGGGCAGAGCACCAAAAATAGCGAAATACCAAAAGAATAGCTGTAGAAGCAGCGGCACATTGCGCACCAGGCCCACGTATATCCGGCTGAGCCTGTGTACCAGCCAGTTCTTAGAAAAGCTGGCCACGCCCGCCGCTGTACCCAGCACAGTGGTGAGGGCAATACCCGCTGCTACCAGGGTTAGCGTATTGCCCAGCCCTACCATTAGCGCTCGCCAGTAAGGGTCGTTGGGGCGATACTGAATCAGGCTTTCACCAATGCTAAAGCCAGCGGGGTTGAGCAAAAAACTAAAGCCAAAAGCCCGCCCCATCTGAATCAAGTTACGGTTCAGGTTGCCCAGGAAAAAGCTCAGCAAGAGAAAGACAACGAGCAGGGTGATTACCTGAAAGGCAATTTTCCAGAATCGCTCATCCCGCAGCATTGCCTTCAAATTGAAGGATTTGCTGCCGCTATCGTGGGCCATCTATGTCACCTGCGGTTAGGTCGTGTAGTCAAGTCGTGTAAGAGCTGTATGCAAAATAATCCAAGAGTGATGTCAAGAAAAGTTCAATTTGTTACAAGGATTTATGAAAAAGGCGCAGTCTAGCTGCGCCTTCTAAGCTTCAGAGATTAAGGAGAATAGCTTAAGGAAGCGTATTGCTCCCAGATCTTGCCTTAACGGAAGGGGGGAGAGTACATGAGGCCACCCTCAGTCCACAGAGCATTTTGGCCTCGCTCTAGAGCAAACTCAGAATCAGCCCCAACGTTGCGCTCGTAGATCTCGCCGTAGTTGCCCACCTGGCCAATGACATTTGCCATGAAGTCGTTGGGTAGACCCATGTCGGTGCCCAGGGTGCCCTCAGCTCCTAGGAAGCGAGCAATGTCAGGGTTCTCAGTGCCCTCAAAGGTGGCGACGTTTTCAGAGTTGATGCCAAACTCTTCGGCCTGTATCAGACCATAGGTCGTCCACTTGACGACGTCGAACCAGGCTGAGTCGTTATTGGTGGTCACAGGGCCGAGGGGCTCTTTAGACATGGTGACTTCGAGCAAAACGTGCTCGTCGGGGTTGGGCAGGGTGCTGCGGCGAGCAACCAACTGCGACTTATCAGAAGTCATCCCTTCGCAGCGGCCTTCGGCGTAGGCGGCGTAGGCGGCGTCAGCATCCTGAAACACGACCGGCTCAAAGTCGACATTGATCTGGCGCATTTGGTCGGTCAGGTTGAGCTCGGTAGTGGTGCCGGTTTCAACGCAGATGGCCTGGCCAGCAAAGTCTTCAAGGGTTTCAAGGCCGCTATCGGCTCGCACCAGCATGCCCTGACCGTCAAAAAAGGTGGTCGGCGCAAACTCTAGGCCAACACTGGTGTCGCGGCTAACGGTCCAGGTGGTGTTGCGAGAGAGCATATCGACCTCGCCCCCAGACAGCGCGGTAAAGCGCTCGGTAGAGTCTAGACGACGATATTCTACCGCTTCGGCATCGCCCAAAACGGCAGCGGCTACGGCTTTGCACACATCTACGTCGAGGCCCGAGTAGGTACCACTTTCATCTACAAAGCTAAAGCCCGGAATGCCACCGTCTACACCACAGATCAGCTGTCCCCGATCCTTCACTACATCTAGTCGGCTACCACCGGCAGCGACGCCCTCCGTTTCACCATCGGCAGTAGTCGTTGTCCCACCACCGCAGGCGGCCATCGTTAGCCCTAGGGCAGCTGCGAGTAAACCCCACTTACGCATGAATTAATCCTCACTCACATAAAAAACTTTGCAAAATGTACACTCTTTCAAAACCGAGAGTGTTGCACTTGTTAACACTCCAACGGTTTGAGTTTTGATTTTGCATCAGATATAACAATATACCTGGAGGAGGATTCAAGTGGGACGGATCCGCTAGCTTCTGCAATGGAAAAACGTCAGCGTTCTTGATCTTATAGTGGATGCATTAGCTTCTGGCCATGGCAAACGCCCGTTTCCTGGGCTCGTGTCCTAGGCTCTAATAGATTTAGCCGAGTGTCTGTTAACGTTCAAACTTGGGATTGTGGCTATTTCTGCGTAATCTCTGCACAGTACGCCGCTTCGCCGATGCAGCCTACGTATGGATCCCAAAAATTGGGCTTGACAGATCACTAGCGTTCTTGGGCCAGGTCGCGGATTAGGGGAATTTTGGCGCGAATGTAACCGTGGAGCTGATCGGTTTCGGCTTGGTCGATAGACTGATGCCCGGCGAACTGATCTAACAGCCAAGACACCAGGCTGTTGTCATCTAAGGCAAGAAGATGCTTGCTCTGCGACCGTTCCACCAAAGACCACAGGTGTCGTAGGAGCTGAGGATTCATAGCAGTTGTTAATAATTTCTTTAGATTTATCCTAATGCACTTAACTCCGTATGCGGCAGGGTCAAGGAATTATTAACATCCCTTATTTCACAGCGCTGCTAATCTACCGGTGGGGTGAGATGCTGCTACGGGCGGGGCAGTTAGCATCAGTCTCCCAGGCGATCGCACGGGCCACGGTGCAGATGCCTGCCACCGCAATGCCATGACGCCGCAGGGTATGAGCGGCCGATTGAGCCGTAGCCCCAGTGGTAAAAATATCGTCTAGCAGCCACACCGTGGTTTTACGCAGGGCACTGACCTGCTTTGGATTGACGTCGAAGGCCTGGGCCAGGTTTTGCTGGCGGGCCGAGCGGCCGAGGCTGTGCTGGGGTTGGGTAGCCTGAACCCGCCGCAGTCCATCGCTGTGCAGGGGCAGTCGGGTTAAGCGGCAAAAGGACCGGGCTAGCAGGTCGGCCTGGTTAAAGCCGCGCTGCTGGAGCTTGGTAGGGTGCAGGGGAATGGGCACGATGGCCACCGGGCCTACCGATGGCTCTGACTTGACCCCATCGCGCCAGGTTTGCCCCAGCTCGGCACCCAAAAACTGAGCGACATCAGCATGTCCAGTGTATTTGAGGCTGCTAATGATTTGGCGCAGGCTGCCCTCGTAGCGGCCCCAGCTCATGACTGTAAGGTCGGCCATAGGGCGATCGCAGGGGGTTGAGGTTTGGCACTGCCGCACCTGATGGCAGCAGCTTGGGCAGAGTACCGCCGAGGTCGATCGCTGGCACAGCGGGCAGGGGCTAGCTAAAAAAAGGCTGAGCAGCTGCTGTCTACCCTGGCTCAACCAGGTTTGGGCTGATGAAGAGTGGTGCATGGGATATGCCCGGTGGGGAGGAGGCAGGGCTGTGGCCGAGCGCTGCTGGGTCTATTGTTGCGAAGACCGGCAGCGGCGACGAGGGTGAAAATAACGAATTTGGGTGCCACTTGCCCCATTTTGGGTCTTCGGGCAGGCGGCTAAGGCGATGGCCATCGCGTAGAATCTGTAAATATAAGATATTGACTCGAATAAAACGCTCCTTGGCAATACATTTGGCCCAGTGCCTTAGTTTTTTGAGCAGGCCGACAGAGTTTTGGGCAGGCCGACAGACCTGGGGCTTTGATAAGCATTGATTAAAAACTAAATACATTGGCCACCTCCCTCAGGCTAGTTTTTGGTGAGGGCTAGCCTTCTACCGCTGGTATGACCTGGTTTCGACAACTGGATGACCTGGGTTTAGCCGATCTGAAATCCGTTGGCTACAAAGCCTATTACCTGGGCCTGCTCAAGCAGCAGGGATTGCCTGTGGCCAACGGAGGGGTGCTAACGGCTGCCACCTGGCATCACAGCCTAGAGCAGATGGCCTGGCCAGAACCAGCGGGCGATCGGCTGTCGTCAGTTTGCCGGGATGGGTTTCAAACCCTGCAGCAGTATAGTCAGCGGTGGCAGCAAGCCATGCGAGCGATTCCGGCGATCGCCCTGGCTGATTGGTCAGATGTCCCTCAGCCCAGTGACGCTGTGCCTGCCGCTTGGATGCTGCGCGCGTCGCTGTGGGTAGATGGGCAGTCAGAGGATTTGGCTGCTGCCCCAGTGCTGATCAGCAGTGGCCTTTTGCCAGCCCAAATTGAGGCCGACTTTGCCGCCCTGCCCCAGATGCTGCCGCAGTTTTGGAGCCAGGCGCTGACGGCTCGCTGCTTACCCGTCTGGCAACGCTACGGCCAGTGCCTGAGCGATATCCACCTCGCCACCCTCGTGATGCCGGTCTACCCCGCGATCGCATCAGGTACCTTAACCCTTGCCCAGGGGCAAATTACTGTAGCGGCAGTTGCTGGGCTCGGGCAAGCCCTAACGCAGGGAGAAGCGATTCCGACCTACTGTTGCACCAGCCGTAGCAAGATTGCTGTGGCCACCTGGAAACCAGGGTTTCAGGAGCGCGTTTACCAGTTAATGCCAGCGTCTAAGTATCGACCCCGCCCAGCGGCTGTAGCCCAGCCCGTTCAGGTCATAGAACGCGATCGCCCCGAATTGCAAACGCCCCTAAGTTCTGCCCAACTGGCTCGCCTGGTGCATTTGGCCGATCTGGCTCAAACCGCTCTGGGTAGTAGCGGGGTGCGCCTGGAGTGGTTGCTGCACCCCAGCGCCAACCCCGATCAGCCCACCCTAATGATTACCGAAGCGGCCCCCTGGAGTGACCCAGCAGCAGTAGCGGCTGCGCCCACGCCTGCGCCCGCCGCTCGGCCCCGAGGGCAGCCGCCGCTGCTGCCCTCAGCCAGCACAGTCGTACGCGGCATTGGGGCCGCAGGAGGGCAGATTCAGGGAGTGGCGGTCGTGGCCAACCATCCCCAGGATTTACCCAAGTCTTTACCGTTAGGGTGCATTGTGGTGCTGCCCGACCTCCAGCCTGACCTGTTTTTGCAGCTACAGGCCGTTACAGGCATTGTGACCGAGCGGGGTGGGGCTACCTGTCATGCCGCCATTTTGGCGCGGGAGGTCGGTATTCCAGCGGTGGTGGGGGCACCCCAGGCCACCCAGCTGCTAGAAACCGGTATGGTGCTCTGGCTCGACGGCGATCGCGGTGTCGTCTACGGCCTGACCGATGAGGCTGCCAGTCACCAGCAGTTTCAAACCGCACTCACCCAGTTTCAATCGACGGCTGCTCCCACGGTTGACCTGTCGCCCCAGCATAAAGCTCGCTATCAGCGGCTGCACACTCAGGTCATGATCAACCTCAGCCAGACTCGGCAGCTGGCCACCCTGCCCCTCGATTACGCCAACGGGATTGGCCTGCTGCGATCGGAGTGGCTGCTGCTGGACGTGTTGGACGGTCGGCACCCGTGGGACTGGGTCAACCAGGGCCAGGGGGCCGAGCTGCAAAGCCGCCTGGTGCAGCAGCTAGAGCCCATTGCCCAGGCTCTAGGGTCTAAGCCCCTGCGCTACCGTAGCCTCGATCTGCGATCGCATGAATGGCAAGCCCTACAGGGCAGCCCTCCGGTCGAACCTAACCCCATGCTGGGGCTACGGGGCACCCTCAGCTACGAGGTTGACGATCGCCTGTTTCAGGTTGAGCTGGGGGCGTTGGCCACCCTGCAACGCGCTGGCTACACCAATTTACAGCTCATTTTGCCCTTTGTGCGCACCGTCGAAGAGGCGATCGCCTGCCGCCAGCGTATTGAGCGAGCTGGCCTGCTTGACGCAGACGGTTTTGCCCTCTGGATTATGGCCGAAGTACCGTCGGTGCTGTTTTTACTGCCCGCCTACGCCCAGGCCGGCATCCAGGGGATTGCCATTGGCTCTAACGACTTGACCCAGCTGCTGCTGGCCGTCGATCGCGACCAGCCCATCATGGCCTCTGCCTACGACGAACGCCATCCCGTCGTGCGATTGGCCATGGCTCACCTGGTTCAGGAGGCCCACCGCTGCGGCCTGATCTGCTCTATTTGCGGTCAGGCCCCCGTCCGCCATCCCGAACTGATTGCCGATTTAGTCGCCTGGGGCATTGACTCGATTTCGGTAGAAGCCGCTGCCCTACCCTTTACCCTAGAGGCCGTATGGCAGGCCGAGCAGGGCGAGCACTAGACCAGGAAAACCGCAAAATTCCCCACAATACACAGCGATCGCCATAGCATGGTCGATAATGACAACGTTGTGCAGACAGTTACTCCCTATGTCTTTTCCTACAAACCTAGCTACCCTAGATGGTGCTCCTTTGGCCTCCGAGTCACTGGCTGACAAAGTCGTTCTGTTTGTGAATGTGGCCAGCAAGTGCGGCCTTACCCCTCAATACAACGGCCTGGTCGAGCTTGACAAAGCCTACAGCGATCGCGGGCTGATGATTGTGGGTGTGCCCTGCAACCAGTTTGGCCAGCAGGAACCCGGCAGCCCCGCAGAAATTCAAGATTTCGCCAAAAACAAGTACGACGTCGACTTTACCCTGCTCGAAAAGCAGGACGTCAACGGCCCCAACCGCAGCCCCCTCTACCAATTTTTGGTAGGCGAAGGCCCCGATATTAGCTGGAACTTTGGCAAGTTTTTGGTCGGGCGCGACGGTAGCGTAGTCGCTCGTTTTGACCCCAAAACCCCTCCCAACGACCCCGATCTAAAGGCTGCGATCGAGCAAGCCCTGGGCTAATTGGCCAGGGTCGTCAGCACATCGTGCAGCAGATCTTGGTGCATGAGGGCGCGATCGACCCGCGATTTGATCTGTTCTGGCGTCAGTGGGTCGCCGTTGGCATAGACCTCCAGCCAGGTTTTGGTGATCTGCGCTGGGGTCTCTGGCCAGCGGTGAGCCCCGGCTTGGGGGCTAAGGTCAAAGCCCGGCAGGTCGAGGTCGGCCATCAGCTGGCTAACCTTGGGGTCGTAGCTGAGCCCAAAGCAGCGGCAGCCCTCAGCCGCTGCCATAATCAGAGCGTGCAGCCGCATGCCAATCGTCATGTCTACCCCGCGAAACAGCCCCTTGAGCTGGTGTGGATCGCTGAGCGTATAGATCTGGTTGGGGCCGGGCAGGCGAAGCTGAATGTACTCGGCAATGGGCATGTCTTTGACCGGCTGAAACGGCACTAGCAGCAGGCAGGTGTGGGTAGCCTTTTGAAACGAAGCCAGAGCCTGAGTGAACTGGTCGAGGTGGCGCTCGGTTAGCCAGGGGTGCGGGCGCAGGGCTACAGCAACCCGGGGGGCAGGCAGCTCCCACAGCCCTTCTACAGGCGCTGATTCTAAGGCCCATACCGGGTCAGGGGCCTGCATACCCGGCACCTGCCACCGGGCTAACCAGGCTGCCGAACCATGATCGCGTACGCTGACAGCGTCGCAGCGACCCAGAGCGTAGCGGCCCAGCCCCTGGCTGAAAGGATGGTTAAGCGGGCCAATGCCCTGGCCCCAGGCAATGGTTTTTAGCCCCAGCCACTGGGCGATCGCCATTAGTCCACCATAGTAAATTGGGTTTTGCAGGCTAGTGGCATCTTGCAGCAGGCTACCGCCCCCCCAAATAAACACATCGGCCCCTCGCAATGCCTGAATGACTGGCCCTAGGGCCTTTCGGGGCACTGCCTCAACTCCGTAGCGCTGAGCGGTTTCGGCCGGGTTGCCCGACAGTACCACCGGAGTTACTGTCGAGGGCAGCATTTGCAGCAGGGTGGCCAGCAGCGCTTCGTCGCCGCCGTTGCCCATGCCATAGTAGCCACACAAAACCGCTCGCATTCTCCACCTACCCCAGTTGACCCGTTAGGTAAACCGCTATACGCGATACACCGACCTCTCTACAATAGAGGCTGTTGTTACGCCCCGAACCCCATGCATGCCCTCTCACTACCCACCTGGATGATCCATATTTCAAGCGTGCTGGAGTGGATGGCAGCCATGTGGTTTATCTGGCAGTTTGCCACAGTAACCCAGCGGCCCGTGTGGCGGTGGCTGGCGATCGGCATGTTTCCGGCCCTGGTCAGCGCCATGGCCGCCTGTACCTGGCACCTGTTTGACAATGCACCCAGCCTGGCCTGGCTGGTGACCCTACAGGCAGCACTGACCGTAGGGGGCAATGCTACCCTCTGCCTCGCCGCCTGGTGGATTTGGCGGCACGGGCAAGTTTCGGCAGAAAGCCCAGAGTGAAAACCCTAGTGCTCTGTCAACGGTTAAGTTTAGAGTGTGACTGATCGTGGTGTGGCCTGTCTGCGGTGCATTGCTGCGCGAATGCACCCTACAAAACTAACTTCTTCGCATCCACCCATTCACTCATCCACCCATCCACTCATTCACTCATCCACCCATCCATTCATTCACCCTACGCTCATCACCCTACTCCACCCAATGCTCGACAAAAACACCCTTTTCGCCATGTCCCTCTTCCCCTACCTGGGGTTTCTATGGTTTATGACCCGCACCAAGGAGACGCCTCGGCTGGCCCTGACCGGGTTTTACGCGCTGCTGATATTTGTGGCAGTAACCATTCCGGCAGGCATTTACGCCAAGGTAGGACTAGGCGAAGAGTTAGCTAATGTCGACTGGCTTCACGGCAGCGCAGAGGCGTTTTTAACGCTGTCGAATATTTTGGTAGTGCTGGGGTTTCGCCAGGCCGTGTTGCAGCATCAGGCAGGGCTAAAAGAGGTGGGGAAAGAAGGGCAATGAGGACGGTGAGGATTTCTCCTCAGTCCCCCATCTCCTCGTCCCCTGAGGCAAAGGCCATTTGCCAGAAGGCGGCTTCGAGGTCGGCAACCCGCAGAAAGGCGGCCTCAGCCTGGGCCTCGACGCTGGAGTTGGCAGATGCAAGGGCGGCATCGGCCTGGGCCGCCAGTAGATTAACGTAGTCGGTAAAGCCGGGGTTGCCCCAGCGATCGGCAAACTCGGTGTAGGGCGCGGGCATGGGGCCGGGGAGTTGCCAGCCCTGGTTGTAGGCATACTCAATAGCCCATAGAGCGGTGGACTGCACAGCATAGGGGGCAATGGCCAAGCTAGCCATAAATTCGCGGTAGCGCTGACAGGTGGGCTGAGACGGAGTCGCGAGGTTGAGCGATCGCTCGGCAGCCTTGGCCTCAAACCATAGCAGCTCGTCTTTGAGGGCACCTAGGCCCGCCAGCAGCACATCAATGTGGTCATCCGGGGCTACCGCCAATACGCGACCCACCATACGGGTAAAGTCTTTGACAAACAAAAAATCTTGCACCAGCCAGGTGTTGAACTGGGTTGGCTGTAAGGTGCCGCTGTGGCAGCCGGTCAGGAAGGGATGAATAGTGGCCTTTTTCCAGGCAGCAGGGTAAGTTTGCAAAAGGGTTTGGCAGGTCAGAGACATGAACATTTCCTTAGGGACGAGAGGGATGGTGTATTGCGTTTTAGGTATCAGGTGTGCGGTTTACGGTTTGGCCTTATACCTGACACCTTGGACCCAATACCTACCCCCTAATTCGGCACAATTTCCGTAACAACGCGGCCGCCGTCGACCACTACGGTTTCGTCGTCGAGGCGGCCCACGGCGCGGGAGCCACTGAGGTTAATGGCGGGGTCGGCCTGGCGATAGTTGACCTGGCCTTCGGCTACTACAGTTTCGGTTTCAACGTTCCAGTTGAGGCGATCGCTGGTCATGCGGGTCTGGTTGGTTTCGCCGACCGCCACCACATCCTGGGAGAGCATAATCTGCTGTTCAGCCAGGTTCATCTGGCCCTGGCGGGCTGTAACCCTAATTTTGTTTTCAGGGTGAACCAACGTCAGAGGCTGGTTGACGGCCACCTGCTCTTCGTCCACCTGCCAATCGAGGGCTTCGCTGGTCATGTTGAGCGGTAGCTCTAGCATTTGCATGGCCACCTGCCCCCGCAGAGCAACCAGTTGATCGGCCAAGTCTAAGGACCCGCGCTGGCCAACAACGATATCGGTAATGGCATTTTGCTTAAACTGCTCTACCCGCAAGGGCTGCGCGCTCTCAACGCGTTCGTCCTCCCAAAACCAGGTCAGCTCCTGTGCCTGGAGCTTGAGCCACGGGTCGGTCTGCGGATCGGCCACCACAGTGCTGGCAACCACATTACCCTCAAGCTCCATACGATTCTCGCGGTTAAACACCCGCGCTTCGTCGGCCGCTGCCCGCAGCTGCGGGTGAGTACCAGTAATTTGATCACGCATGATCAGCACGTCGTCCTGGGGTCGCCACTCCATTTCGCTGCCCCGCAAAATAGAGCCATTCTTAACGCCTGTGGCGACGATATTGCCCCGCAGCAAAATAACGCTGCCGTTTTCCCGCACTTCGCCTGTGTCAGCGACGACTTTGTAGATTACCTCGCCATCCTGGAAAAGATCGCCATCGGGCCGGGTAATAAAAGCCACCTGTTGGTCGGTGCTATAGGTGACCTCGTCGCCCTTGACCCGCCACAACATCTGCCCATCGTCGTCGGGCTGCTCAAGGGTAACATCGCGCAGGGTGAGGCCGGGCTCTGGTTCGGTTGCCGAGGGGTCATCGGCCCCTCGGTTGAGACCTGGCCCTGGGCCGAGTAGGCTGTATAGCCCGATCGCCAAAGCCGCGATCGCAGCTCCCCCCATCGTTAACTGCCGCCATTTTGCCATGGGTCGCCTAAAAGTTATTCGCCAATTACCACGCCGTCTTCAGGCGGATTGTCGGCAGTGGCTAGGTTAGACAGCGGCCGGTAAGTGTAGTTATGGGTAGGAGAATTGCGGGGCAGCTTTCTAATGTCGTCTTTGACGCCTTCGAGGTCGATATAGCGATCGGCCACGTTGATCAGGCTGTCGCTGGTCATCGATCGCAGGCTGACCACCTCAACCCGCGCCCCCCGGTAGCTGGCGGCATCGGCGGCATAGGCCAAATCACCATCACCGCTAACCAGTACGGCGGTGTCGTAGTAATCGACCAAAGCAACCAAATCTACGGCAATCTCGACATCGAGATTGGCTTTCTTAGATCCGTCGGGTAGCTGCACCAGGTCTTTGGCGATGACCCGGTAGCCGTTGCGCCGCATCCACAGCAAAAAGCCCTGCTGCTTTTCGTTAGTGCGATCTACCCCGGTGTAGAAAAACGACCGAAACAGGCGCGACCCAGCGGTAAGCTTGCACAGCAGCTTGGTGTAGTCGATCTCTATACCTAGCTGCAGCGCCGCATAGAACAGATTGGAGCCATCAATAAAAATGGCTACTCGCCCCCGATTGTCGAGCACCTGCTCAGGGGTGAATATGGCATCGTCGCTCAATAAGGAATGGCTGTGATGTGTATCTAACATGAGTTTTTTATGGTTTTTAAATTGAATTTGCGGAATTTAAAAGCGAAAGCAAAAAGCGCTGGGGTAGTTTTTTATCAAGGGCTGGCTGCCGTTTCGGGCAGCTCTAGCCGCTGAAATACGGGAGCGGCTTCTCCCAAGGGTTGACCTGGGGGCAGGTACCCCCAGGCGGCGTGGTCAGCGTAGCCGATCGCTTGACCAAGAGCTTTGTCATTAAAATCAACGGCAAAGCCCAGCTGGGTATAAATCTGGTTGCTAATGTCAGGAATAATCGGCGATAGCAGATAGGCGGCCTGACGTACCGACTCCAGTACAGCGTATAAGACGACTTCAGTCTCGGCCTGTTTGCCCTGTTTATAGAGGCTCCAGGGAGCTTGCTCATCCAGGAACTTGTTGCTGGCCTGCACCAGGACCAGGGTGGCCGTGCAGGCTTGGCTAAAGGCTAGATGGGTGTAGGCTTTATCGATTGTATTGGGGAGGGCGGAGCCGATCGCCCGCAGAGAGTGGTCAGCGGCGATCGCATGCGGATCGACATCGGGCACCTTGCCGTCGCAGTAGCGGGCCGCCATTTTGAGGGTGCGGTTGAGCAGATTGCCCAAATCATTGGCCAAATCGGCGTTGAGCACGTTGATAAAGCGAGTTTCGTTAAAATCGCCGTCTTTGCCAAACTCAATTTCGCGCAGGAAGTAATAGCGCACGGCATCGGCACCATAGGTCTTAACCAGCGCCACCGGATCTAGGGTATTGCCCTGGCTTTTGCCCATTTTTTGGCCATCTTTCGTCAAAAAGCCGTGGCCGTACACCCGCTCTGGTAGCGGCAGCCCCGCCGACATCAGCATGGCTGGCCAGTACACGGCGTGAAAGCGCAAAATATCTTTGCCAATCAGATGGGTATTGATCGGCCACCAGTCGTTAAGGGCTTTTTCCAAACTGGGCGGTTCGCTGGGGTCTTGCAGGGCGGTGATGTAGCCCAAAAGCGCATCAAACCACACATAGAGCGTATGGCCAGGGTCGGTAGGCACCGGAAACCCCCAGTCGAGGTTGATGCGCGAAATTGAAAAATCTTGCAGCCCCCGCTTCACAAAGCTCAGCACTTCGTTGCGGCGCGACTCGGGCTGAATGAAATCGGGGCGATCGGCGTAGAGCTGCTCTAGCTGAGCTTGATAGTTAGACAGCTTAAAGAAATAGTTCGACTCGTCGCGCCACTCAACGGCTTTGTTGGTGTGGATGGGGCAGTGCTGGTTGGGCAGCAGGTCGCGCTCTTCTTTAAATTCTTCGCAGGAGACACAGTACCAGCCCTGCTGCTGGCCCTTGTAAATATCGCCGCGATCCCACACGCGCTGAAAAAATTCGTTGACGATGACATTGTGGCGGGGGGAAGTGGTGCGAATGAAGCGATCGCAGTCAATATTGAGCAGCGTCCACAGCCGCTCAAACCCAGCCACAAACTCATCGCAGTGTGCCTGGGGCGAAACGCCCCGTTCTTCGGCGGTGCGCTGAATCTTTTGGCCGTGCTCGTCAGTGCCCGTAATCATCAGCACCGGATGCCCCATCAGCCGGTAAAACCGAGCTACGACATCAGCCGCAATAGTCGTGTAGGCACTGCCAATGTGGGGCAGGCCGTTGACGTAATAGAGCGGTGTCGTAATGGCAAAGGGCGGTTTATCGGCAGGGGTAAAAGTCATACAACCAACGGGAACACTTGCCTGCTAAAAGGCTGAATCAACAACGGCAACCATCGGCCCAATAGCCACTAGAACTAAGCTCTAGGGCAAAACCCGACAGATAACCAGGATAGCAGTGTCAGCTAAAAGCTGACCTTTGACACCTGCATGAACCAAATGCCAACCCGCATCCTAGCCTGCTGTGTTAAAGTTCCCTGAATAAAACCCAGAAGATTTAAGCATCTGGCGGAGTAAAACAATCATTATCAAACGGCTGCTGTAAAGCAAACTCATTCGTCGTCGAGCAGGCCCACTCGGCCCGGTGGCCAAAATCGCACCACGGCTTTACCGATGATATTTTCCTGAGGTACAAACCCCCAGGCGTGGCTGTCGTAGCTGCTGTTGCGGTTATCACCCAGCACTAGGTAAGACGCGTCGGCCACTTCCTCGGGTCCCCACTGGTAGTCGGGTGGAGCTTTGATGTAGGGCTCGCTCAGCACCTCGCCATTGCGAATCACCTCACCATCGCGCACCTCGACCACATCCCCCGGTAGGCCAACAATACGTTTGATAAAGGCATCTCGCCGCTTGCCTGGAGGGGTGAGACTTTCGGGCGGCCAAAACACCACGATATCCCCATGTTCAGGGGGGTTAAGGTGGTAGCTAATTTTTTCGATTACTAGGCGATCGTTTATTTGCAGCGTAGGCTCCATCGACCCAGAGGGAATGTAGCGCGCCTCTGCCACAAAGTGCCGAATCCCCAACGCCAACACCACGCTTAGCCCAATAGTTTGCAGCCCCTCCACCCAGGGGTTGGGCTGCGATACCTGCTTTTGTCGCCCTGGACCTTGATCTAGGGCAGGTTCGGGCGGCAGCGAAGATTTATCAGACTGATCGGTCACAGGTGTGTCCCCGAAAATTTATAGAGCAGGGTAGGCTCGGGTAGCGCTGAGGCGTATTTACACCACAGACGTTTCCCTTTGATCTGTCCTAGTGTAGTCGATCTGCTTTGCAACCAACTGCCCTGTAGGATAGGGGTTATCGCAATTACAGACGGTCACCTGAGACGATGCATCGGGGATAGATCTAGGCGGCGGGCGAAGCAATTCCTGCGGAAATTGCAGGGGCCAGATCTTCAGACCACAGCCCTTTGTCTTCGAGCCAGGAGCGGCTGTAAATGCGTGACTGGTAGCGCGAGCCGCCGTCACACAGCACCGTAACAATTTTGTGGCCGGGGCCGAGCTGTTTGGCCAGCTTAACCGCCGCTGCTACGTTAATACCTACTGAGCCACCCATAAATAGCCCGTCTTTATAGAGCAGTTGATAGATGGTGTGCAGCGCCTCAGCATCTTCAACTTGAATGGCATCGTCAATGGGCACGCCTTCCATATTGGCAGTAATGCGGCTGTTGCCAATGCCCTCGGTAATCGAACTGCCCTGGATGTTGATTTCGCCAGTTTTGATATAGCTGTAGAGCCCGCTGCCCATGGGGTCAGCCACGACGCAGCGAATTTGGGAATTTTTCTCTTTGAGAAATAAGGCCGCGCCCGCGTAGGTGCCGCCGGTGCCGGTAGCGGCGACCCAGCCATCAACGGTGCCCTCGGTCTGCGCCCAGATTTCGGGGCCGGTGGTTTCGTAATGGGCCAGGCGGTTGGCTAAGTTGTCGAACTGGTTGGCCCAGATGGCATTGTCGAGTTCTTCGGCCAGGCGACCCGAGACCTTGACGTAGTTGTTGGGGTCGCGATACGGCACGGCAGGCACCGGGCGGACCTCGGCCCCCAGGGTGCGCAACAGGTCAATCTTTTCCTGGGACTGGGTATCGGGAATGACAATTAAACAGCGGTAACCCTTGGCGTTGCAGATATGGGCCAGACCAATGCCGGTGTTGCCTGCGGTGCCTTCGACCACGGTGCCGCCGGGCTTGAGCAAGCCTTTTTCTTCGGCGTCTTTAATGATGTAGAGGGCGGCACGATCTTTGACCGACCCGCCGGGGTTGAGAAATTCTGCTTTACCCAAAATGTCGCAGCCGGTCGCTTCGCTGACGCTGGGGAGGCGAATTAAGGGGGTGTTGCCTACCGTGGCGACAAAACCGTTTTTGATGTCCATATGCTTCGTAACCGTTGACAACAGACTGCTGCGCCGGGGCTGACGCTGACCCATGTTCTAGCGCAGGTCGCCTCTTCATCCTACGGTGAAACGGCGGGCTTCTCGGCTAGAATCGGGGTGCTTTCTACAGTTTTGGATCGCTTTTGAGGATGTTGCTGAGGGGCGATAGTCTAAGGGGAGGCATTGGGGGCGATTCTCATCCTGAGACACTTCGTCAACGCCCGTTGGTGATCTACCCATCTCTAATCGGTGCCAGTCATCGCTAGCAACCCAACTTCCTTGTTCTAAGCACCGATCTAAAGGACTGTAACTCCTGGCTTTCTTTAGTTTGACAGCGAGAAAAGCAGCTAGCATCTGTCATCAGAACATGATCTCGGCCTCAGCCCAAACCCTGCTGCTGCTATTAGCCCCTTGTTTCGCCTCTAGCTCCAATGAAAACCCTTGAAGCGCTCATTTTTGATGTCGACGGTACCCTGGCCGAAACCGAGCGCGACGGCCACCGGGTCGCGTTTAACCAGGCGTTTCAAGAGTTTGATCTGCCCTGGCACTGGCCGGTGGGCCTCTACGGTCAGCTATTGCGGGTAGCCGGAGGCAAGGAGCGCATTCGCTACTACATGGACCGCTACCAGCCAAAATTTCAGCTTCAAGCCGATACCGATGAGTTGGTGGTAGCGCTGCATCAGGCTAAAGCTCGCCACTTTCAGGCGCTGGTCGAAAGCAATGTAATACCGCTGCGGCCTGGGGTGCGGCGATTGATCGAGGCGGCTCGGAAGGAAGGGGTGCGGCTGGCGATCGCGACCACCAGCGCCAAAGACAGCGTTATCCCGCTGCTAGAGCATCTGCTGGGGCCAGAGTCGCCCACCTGGTTTGAGGTGATCGCCGCCGGAGACATGGTGCCGACTAAAAAACCCGCCCCCGATATCTATAATCTGGTGGTCAACGCCATGGACCTCAACCCCGCCACCTGCCTGGTGATTGAAGATAGCCCGCAGGGGTTAGAAGCGGCGATCGCCGCCGGGCTCCCCACCGTGGTCACGGTCAATGACTACACCCGCAGCTATGCTTTGCCCGGCGCTCGCCTCGTTATCAGCCATCTAGGCGAACCCAGCCTCCCGTTTGAAGTGCTTTGGGGCAAAGCCAACAACGCCTACTATTTCTCGCTAGATTTGGCTCAGGCGATCTTGCCGTCTTGAACGCACCACCTTTCGGTAGGCGGTGTGTAGTTTTATTTATGCCTGGGTTAAGGGCGCACGCCGTACGCCCCTACAGGGCTACCTTTGTGCCCGCCATTCCCTCGTCCCCCCATCATCTATCTCAATCTATGCCGCTCTCTCAAACGCTCTGGCAAACTAACCAAGACCTCGCTACCGCCTGCCTAAATCACCCCTTTGTGCAAGGCCTGGGGGATGGCACCCTACCCGTGGAGAAATTTGCTTACTACGTGGGTCAGGATGCTTTTTTTCTCGAAGCCTTTGCCCGTGCCTATAGCATCGCCGCTGCCAAAGCGCCTACCTGGGAAGCGTTCCAGGTGTTTCACCAGCTGGCAGATGGGGTGTTGGCTGAGCTTAATCTACACGGCAGCTATGCCCAGGAATGGGGCGTGGATCTGACCACCGTTACCCCCGGTGCCGCCACTCGCCGCTATACCGATTTTTTACTGAGCACCGCCTGGGGACAAGCGCCTGGGGCGACGGCGATCGCAATGGCCCCCTGTATGCGGCTCTATGCTTTTTTAGGGCAGTCGCTAGCGCAGTTCGACTCGCCATCCCACCGCTACAGCCCGTGGATAGAGACCTACAGTAGCGACCAGTTTGAACCCTTGGCCGCGCAGCTCGAAGCGCTGATTGACGACCAAGCTATCGATACCCCCAGCAACCAGGCTGCCTACCGCTACGCGATGGACTGCGAACTGGCCTTTTTTGAAGCCGCCTGGAACATCGAGGCGTAACGCCTAAAGATTAAAAATTGAAGAGTCAGAGTTGACTGGCTAAGAGCTGGCGGACGTCTTCGTCACTGGTTTGAGAAAAGTCTTCGTACCAAAACCCGATCGCGCGCAGCGCTTCAGGCATAGCGACACACACCACCTCATCGACTTCTCGGCTCAGCTCCTCACAGATGGGTGGGGCGGCTACTGGAGCGGCCACGATTAGCCGAGCGGGCTGCTGGGGTTTGATCACCGAGACGGCGGCTCGCATGGTGGCTCCAGTGGCGATGCCGTCGTCGACCAAAATAACGGTGCGATCGCGAATCTTGGGCTGGGGTCGATCGCCCCGGTAGGCGCGATCGCGGCGCTGCAACTCTTGCAGTTCTTTGGCCGCAATAGCGTCAATCATTTGGGCCGAAATCTCTAGACCATTAACGACATCGTCATTGAGCACTCGCACTCCACCCGAGGCGATCGCCCCCAGGGCCAGTTCTTCATGGGTGGGCACACCCAGTTTGCGCACCAGGCAAACATCTAGCCGGGCATTTAGAGCTTTGGCCACTTCGTAAGCTACCGGCACCCCGCCGCGCGGCAGCCCCAGCACCAGCACATCGGCGCGATTGGCATAGCGCTGCAGCCGTTCAGCGAGCCGTCTGCCAGCATCGGCACGGTCATGAAACGGTATAGCGTGGTCAGTAGCATCGAGCATGTTCTACCTCCTTTTCCTACCTCCTTTGCAGAAGGGGCTGGGCGGCCAGCACGACCTCAGACCCATGTCCACACCATATCCACAATGGTCTAACAGATCAGGCCTATCGACTATCAACTTTGATTTAGACTGACGCGTAATCCAGCCCCTGATTGCCGCTGCGACTCAACCCAAACATTAACCAACCAGGCCCCTTCGCCAGAGATAATAAACGCGGAAACGTTCACAGGCTCGCCCCATGACTGCCGACATTCGTCTACTCGTGCTCGATATCGACGGTACCCTGGCCGGAGAGTCTAATCAGATCAACGCCCCTGTGCTGGAGGCCATTGGCCAGGTGCAGCAGCGCGGGATTGCGGTTGCGATCGCCACCGGGCGCATGTACCAATCGGCCCTGCGGTTTCACCAGCTGGTTGGCTCTGTGCTGCCGCTGATGGCCTACCAGGGGGCCTTCATCAAAGACCCCAAAACCCAAAAACTGCACCGCCACACCCCCCTGCCCCGCAATTTAGCGCTAGAAATTTTGGCCTACCTGGCCCCGATGGAGGCCAGCAACGACCTATCGATTCACCTATATATTGACGACCAGCTCCACGTGCGGGCGATTATCGACGACACCGAAGCCTACGCCCAGCGATCGGGCATTCGACCGATCGCAGCGGGCGACCTGGCTATGCTGCTGAACAACAACATGGCGATCGAAACCACCAAGTTGCTGACGTTGAGCAACAATCTTGATCTGCTCAGCGACATTTTGAGCCATTTGAGCCAGCGCTACCCCACCGAAGACCTGTATCTGACGCGATCGGTGGAGTACTTCGTCGAGGCGACCCATCCCCTGGCCCACAAGGGCGAAGCCGTGCGGTACCTGGCCGAAGATCTTTTGGGTCTCAAGCCTGACCAGGTGATGGCTGTCGGCGATAACTACAACGATTTGGAAATGCTGCGCTACGCAGGCATCGGCGTGGCCATGGGCGATGCGCCTGAACCTGTCAAGCAG
>NZ_JADEXE010000313.1 GCF_015207265.1 Nodosilinea sp. LEGE 07298
GCATGTCGCGGGTGGGGCCGCCGCCGTGGTCGCCAACGCCGGGTAGCCAGAGGGCATCGGTGCAGCCGGTGTTGGCCTCCCATTGGCAGGCGTACTGGGCCATGGCCACGGGGTCGATATCGGTGCCGATGGGGGGTAGGGTAACGCCGGTAATCTCGCTGCCGTCTGGCCCCTGCCAGGTAAACAGGTCGTGGGGGAAGGGGTTGGTGTCGTTCCAGCGCAGCTTTTGGGTGGCAAAGTAGCGAATGCCGCCCTGGGTGAGCAGCTGGGGCAGCTGCCAGCAAAAGCCAAAGGTGTCGGGCAGCCAGGCGATCGCGCTGGCCGTCCCAAATTTCTCGGCGCAGTACCGCTGGCCGTAGAGAATCTGGCGGGCGATCGCCTCGCCCCCCGGCAGGTTCAAGTCGGGCTCGACCCAGAGCCCAGCATCGATCGCCCAGCGCCCATCTCTCACCCGCTGCTGAATGGTGGCGAACAGGTCGGGGCGGTGGGCTTCGAGCCAGGCAAACAGGGCTGGCGACGAGTGGCTAAAGGTCAGCTCTGGAAAGTCTTTTTGCAGCGCCAGCACCGAGCGAAAGGTGGCTTCGGCAGCCTCCCAGGTATCGGCCACCGGCCAGAGCCAGGCCAGATCGAGGTGGGCGTGGCCGAGGCAGTGCACCGTGCGCTGCTTCAGCCAAGGAGATAAGGGATTAAGCGAGTGCCGCACGTTTAGAAGAGATTGATGGAAGCGATCGCGTTGATCAGAAACCACCCCTAGAAAATCCTCACCCACAGATGCCCAATCAATGCCCTCCAGTGCCTCAGCCACTGCATCCAGGGACGCAGGCTCAAACTGGGCCAGGTAAGTGGCCAGTACGGCCAGCTCGTCAGCCACAAAACCCGGTTCTGGACAGTCACCCGATAATCTTTCAAACACCAGCTCCGCCTGCACCAGTGCCCCTTCGTCGTGGCCGGGGCTGAGCAACTTGAGAGAGACATCTACAAATGCCCCCGGCACTACAGCCTCCGTCAGCACAATGCGAGTCCAGCAGTCAAAAATGTCCCCCGATTGAACGTGCTTGCCGTTAACAAAAACATCGGCCTGGTTGGCCCACCACCGCAGCGCCAGCCGCGCCGTCAGCCCCTCCAGGGGGTAGCCGTTAAGGTCGGTAGGCCAGGTAAAGCGCTGGTGCAGCCAGAGGGGCACTTTACCCTGGGGCCAGGTGATGTAGCCGCGATCGTCGAGGGCGGCCAGGGGCCAGGATTTCCAGATGTCATCCGCAGGAACGTTCAGCGATTCTGATGCTGCTGGGCCGCTGTGCCAGGTTGCTCGGACATCTTTTCGGCTGAGGGCACGCAGGCGATCGCAGGTGGCTAAGATCGGCTGTGGCAGTACAGGGCAAACGGTGGCGAGGGGCATGGCTCCGGTATGATCAAAAGCAGTTCCCCCAGTTTAGGCAGAAGCGTAGGCAGAGTTATGGCCACTTCGTCCCGCCCGTTTCAAAGCCAAACCGTAGCTCGCCTCGTGGCGGGGTATCGACAGATAGCTCGCGGTGCCGAGCATTGGCTGCGGCAGGGGCGTACGGCAGCGGTTTGGGGACTACAGGTGGCGGTTTACCCGCTCTATGTCGCGGTGCAGGGGCTGAGAACAGGTTACCGGCAGCTGCGAGCTACACATCCTTGGCAGCCGCTGTGGACCAAAATCAGCGGCAAACACATCCCAGAGCTGGTAGAGGCTGACACGCCTATTCGCGCCCTGTTGTCTATCATTCAGCCCCCGGTCGTGCAGACTCTAGGAAAACAGCCGATGGGGCTGAGCCTGGTCAACCGATATGGTCAATGGCTGCGGCAGTCTCGGGCCGGAGCCGTGCTCACTGCTGGTCAGTGGCACCTGATTCGGTTGCAGGCCTCCATTCGCGGCATTGCCTCAGACCTGACGACGCGGCAGGTGGTACTAGTCACCGTCGATAACGACATTTTTGCGGGGCTGACCGACGACCAGCAGCAGCGGTTGCAGCAGGCTATGGTGCTCATGCTGGCAGAGTATAGCCGCCTGCGCCGTCGCCACGTCCTAGACCACACGCTGCAGCAGCCCTGGTTGCCGCTGCCTACAGTCAACCCAGCTGCGCTGCCTCCCCTGCGTTGGCTACCGGTGGCGTTGCGCTGGCTGCAAACCAGCCCGCTGGCAGCCGCTACCAGCCTGTTTGGTGAAGCCAGACAGCAGCAGGCGATCGCCCGACGCCACCCGACCGATCCCGCAGCTCATCCCACAGCCCCGACCGTAAGATTCGACCCCAGAGCTAGCTGGCATGGGGGCACCCAAGGCTACAGCGCACCTCGGTTCGAAGCCTCACCCATGCTTAAGCGCCTTACCGCCACCCCAGCTGATACTGATGAGGCCGCAGCCCTGACCGTGGCCCCTTCTCGGGCGGTAGTTGAGCACTTGTCATCTCCACTGGGTATCGTTGGGGCGCAGACCGCGCTGCGGACAGCAACCCCGGCTGGCAGCGTCAGCGTTTCAGCACAGCATTCAGCCGCCCCAGACACACACAGAACAGATCAGCAACAGCTTAATTCCGCCAGCGCTATAGAGGCCCAAGTTACCCAGGTCGATTACATTGATGCGCCGCTGGTGGCTGTACTGCGTGGTCTAGATTGGGTGCTATACGTGATTGAAACCTGGCTGCGCGGATTGTGGGACTGGCTGCAAAAGCAGTGGTAATGGTCAAGGCATTTAGACAGGCGAACGTTTGGCGATATGATAGGGCAAGCTTAGTCCTGCACCAGGGCCGTTTCAACCTGTGAAACGATGATGCTGTTTGGGCAGGTCTGGGGCCTACTCTGCTAGCGGTTTGGAGACCTAACTCATGCTGACCCTCAAGATTGTGGTTTACCTCGTGGTCACGTTTTTTGTGGCCCTGTTTGTGTTTGGCTTTTTGAGCGGCGACCCCTCCCGCAACCCCGGTCGGCAAGATATGGACTAGGGTTTAATCCGCAAAGGTGGGTTGGTTGCGCGAGCTAGCTATGCCTAGGCTAATCACCTAAGCCAAGTTAGCGCTTCCAACCCCTGCGGAACTTAAGGCCTTTAAGTTGGTCTTTAGTCTGGCGGCGGCTCCCCATGCTGCCGCCAGGAATACATCGGTACATGGTTCACGCTGGGTATCAGTTCATGCTGGCATCAAGCGGTTAGCCACGGCCTAGTTGAGCCCGCCTGTCGGGCTTTGTTTTTGCTTTGGTAATGCCAGCCCATGCCTCTGCCGCTGATTCTGCCCTCTGTGCCCCCGCCCCCGCAGCTGGCTGAAGTCGTGCTGGTGTCAACTGCTGTCCAGATACATCAGCCCGCAGGACCGGCGTCAACGGTGGCTACCCTTCAGTCATCAGAGGCGATCGCCGCCACCGTTATTCCTGCCCCTATCTACCTGACTCAGGCAGATCTGTTGCGCCCTCTGGCTCAGACTCCACCAATCCCTAATGCTCCTCTCGGTGAACCAGCCCCGCTGAATCTAGAGTCGCCCGGTCCAGAGTCTTTAGAATCTCCTCACTTAGAGGCTGCACCCGTAGAGACTGCGCCCGACAATTCTGCCCCCCCGCTCAGCGAGCCAGAATTAGAGCCAGAGCCAGACCCAGATATTTTCCCGAATACATCGCCAGAAACACCACCAGAAACACCGTCTGACGCTGTCACCTCCATTTTTTTGCGGGCTGACCAACAGGTCTTTGAACCGATACGGCAAATTGTCACCGCCAGTGGAGATGTACTGGTGCAGTTTGGCACCGGCCAGCTGGCTGCCGATCGCCTGTGGGCCAATTTGGCCAACCGTTACCTGCGGGCTGAGGGCAACGTATTCTTCAACCGCAACAATCAGATTATTGAGGGCGAAACGGCTACCTATAATCTGCTGCAGGGGGCAGGCACTATCACCGAAAGTCGTGGTGAGCTGGAGCTATCAACCCTGGAGGACGATTTTTCAACCCTTCCATCCAGCCCCGTCGCTGGGCTGCCCCTCGACTATCGCCTTCAAAACCAGCCCTCTATCTCTCAGGCGACTAGCCCCGGCGGCATTGCGCTGGCCACGGGCGATACCCAAGTGCTGCTGAGTGGCGAGCAGGGCAACATCGAACGACTGCGGTTTGAAGCCGATCAGGTTTCTTTTGATGCTGACGGTTGGTATGCCGAGGGCATTCGGCTAACCAATGACCCTTTTTCGCCGCCCGACCTGGAGTTTAGGGCCAGCACCGCGCGGCTCACTCCCATAAATGAAATTCAGGAAGAGTTGGTTTTTGAAAATCCCCGGCTGGTTTTTAGTCAGGGCCTGAGCATTCCTTTATTCAGAAATCGCTTTTTACTGACCCAGGGGCAGCTGCCGTCCGATGCCTTAAACCCTCTGCCCGCTGGCATTGGCATTGATGGCCGCGATCGCGATGGTTTTTTTGTTGAAGCTCCTATTCCCATTGGTGGCGCAGGCCCTTTTAGCATTACCGTAGCCCCCCAGTTTTTTGTCTCTCGCTGGCTGGGCAGCTCAAATTACAACATCGCTGACCCGGCTAACTTTGGCCTAGCCGCCAGGGTTAACGGTCCGCTGGGGCCGCGTACATCTGCCTCGGGCAACTTCAACCTGTCTGGCTTCGACTTGGCCAACTTGAGCGATCGCCTGCGGGCCAGCTTTCGGGCTCAGCGGTTGGTGGGTACCCATCGGCTCAACCTTGAGTACAGCTACCGCGATCGCCTCTTCAACGGCTCGCTGGGCTTTCAAGATGTGCAAAACAGCCTGGGGCTGCTGCTAGCATCGCCCAATATTACCTTGGGCAATACGGGCCTTAACCTCAACTATCAGGTGTCTGGGCAGTACGTCACGGCCAATACCGATCGCCCTAATCTACTCAGTCCTGGATCTACCATCGGGCTGGCCAGCCTGTTTCGGTTTCAGGGATCTGCTGACCTCAGCCGCAGCTTCTTGCTGTGGCAGGGGCAACCCCTACCCGCCACCCAAACCGAAGGGCTACGCTATTCGCCACGCCCTCTGGTGCCCAATTTGAGCCTAGGCGTAGGGCTGCGCGGGGTAGTCACCTACTACACCAGCAATGACCTACAGGAGACGATCGAGGGCAGAATTGCGATCGGAGGGCAGCTTGGCCGCCTGCAGCGCAACACCTTCGACTACACTCAATTCAATATTGGCTTTAGCCGCAGCGTTTTAGGCGGCGACACATCTCCCTTTCTCTTCGATCGCTCGGTTGACCAAACCGTGCTATCGGGAGGCATTATTCAGCAAATCTATGGCCCTTTTTTAGCGGGTTTTCAAACGGCTATTAATCTAGATACCGGGCGCACCATCGACACCAACCTGATCTTTGAATATCGTCGCCGCGCCTATGGCCTGCTATTTACCTACAGCCCCAAACAGGACACCGGCTTTTTAGGGTTTCGCATTAGCGCCTTTGACTGGGTCGGGCGCACGGCCCCCTTCGATGCTGCCCCCGGTACGCCCAGCGATGTAGTGGTGCAATAGCGATCCGCCAACGGTAATCAACCTTACGATGCTAACCACTACCCTGAATTATAATTAAGCTAGACGAAAACCTTTTTCAATCTTTCTTTTAATACTGTCTTTTTTTAATACTGTGGCCAATGTGGGTTAACGCATAGGCATTCACCATGACTCACTCCAATAATTTTGCCGATATTGAAGCCGTTTATCAGCTGCTAACCAGCTACAGTTTTGATGCTGAGTCTTATCAAACTAAAGCCATAGCTGCCGGTTGGCTAGCCGAATTCGGTCCCGTTTGGGTCAGCCACGCCATTACTGAAGCCCTCTATCAGGGACGCTACAAGCTTATTTCCATTGACCAAATTCTCAAGCTCTGGCAGCGGCGAGGACAGCCAATTCGCCACTTTAACCGCGAGTTTGAGTCAATTATTTTAGGTCAGACATTGATCTACCCCATCGGATACGGGGTCGGGCCAGAGCCATCTACTCAGGGCCGCGTTGCGCCTTCAGCCTCGCCAGAGATTACACCTCACTCCGCGCCGCCTTCCCCAGAATTAGAATTGCCCCACCCCGAATCTGATCAAACAGAACCCGATCAGGCAGATTTAATCAGGGAAGCACCAGCGGCTTCAACCGCTCAACGTAACCCCTTTGATCAGACAAGTGCCGTTGATGTGACGAGTGGGCTAAAAGCCGTAGAAGAGCCTGCCGTTTCAGAAGTATCTGCGGCGGTAGAAGAACCGACGATTGAAGAGCCGACAATTCACGCAGCGTTTGAAAGCCGAGCTGATACTAGCAGCCACACCAGCAGCGAATTTACTGGCAAAACCCATCCAGAGGTACCCGACTTTCGCCCAGTCGAACCCGAAGGGTCGTCCCTCGGGCACCAGGTCGAGGTCATTCAGCCTTTTGTACCCAGGCGGGATGAGTCAGAGCTGCACGAGCGGCTGCGGGCAGTGGTGCAGGGTGGTATGCAAGAATAATCAAATTATGATGCAGCGCTGAAACAGTGTGGAGATGGCGCGTAGTTAGAGCACCCCGGTAGCGTATACTCAAGAGCAGTACATACGATCTATCACAATGGTTCAATACACCCTGGCCCAAAGTCCAGACGTTGTTCTCACAGTATCCGGCAAAGATTCTCGCAAAGCCCGTGAAAAGGCGCTTGACCAGCTCATGACCATGCTAGATGAGGGCGCACTCCCCACGGCTCTAGCCGATGGCTTTAGCGCCGAGCAACTCGTCGAAGTACAAGCTACCACCACCTCAGCCGCCGTGCAGCAACAGGAAGATTCTGTAGTAGAGGCCATCCAGGTGTTAAACCAACTGGCCACCCTCAAAGTTAAGGTGCAGGCCAGCCGCGACGAAGCGCTACAGGTGCGACAGCTAGTCGACCTTTTATTTACCGATGACCCCATGACCGACGATCAGCTCACCGAGCTAAAAGACGGGTTTAAGGTACTAAAGTCATTTGCCCAGAGCAATCTGCGCTTTAAAGAAGCCCGCACCCAGGCCGAGGATGCCCGACAGATTCTCGACAACGCGCTGGAAAATTAGTGGAGAGATGCGTTTATGGTGTGAAGGTCTACAGACGGCGTGAAGACTGTTGGGTGGGCAGTGCTCCCTGCGCCCTATTATTTTTATTTGACTACAATAAAACCAACGACGCTCTTCCACAGGTTCAAGCACCATGCCAGTCTTTAGATTTTTTACCCGTGGCGTTGCTCAGCGTCTTGCGATCGCATGCCTAGCCGGTCTACTCTGGCTCACCTCTAGCCTGTCCGCATCTGCCTACGCCGCAGACTTAGCCGATGCCAAGCGCTACATTGCTGCCGATGGTACCGATTTAACGGCTATGGCCCAGTGTTTACCGAGAGAACTCAGCCAGGGCAACTTGGCACGCGCCTTAGAAGAATCCAAGAACGACTTTTTACAAAAAGTGTGATTGCTCAACTCAGTAGCCAATCAGCCTGCTGTGAGGTAAGGGCACGGGAGATAGCGTCAAAGGCAGAGATGCTTTGACGGCGAGCCGTGTTTACCAGCGAACGCACCTGGGCGAACAACTCCGCAC
>NZ_JADEXE010000314.1 GCF_015207265.1 Nodosilinea sp. LEGE 07298
TTGATCGATGGCGACACCGCCTACTTTTCGGTTCAAGGGCTGGAGGTGATTAACCGCATCACAATCATGCCCCTGATGGAGTTAGAAGGACTAGACCCCCTAAAGGAGGAACCATGCAAGCCGTAGTAAATCCCGGAGAAGCGAAACAAATTGAGCAGGACTATGCTCACACTACCCTGGCCTCTAGCGAAATGGCAGCGGCCACGGCTCAATCAACCGCCGAGGCTGTACAGGCATTTATCCAGATGCTGCGCGAGCGGCTACAGGCGGCTCGACAGAAGGAGCAAGACTCGGAAACTGAAGCACAGGATTCTCAGCCCGAGGATGCCGTGGATCCGCCCCAAGCTGTTGCTGAGCCTATCGAGATCAAGATGGGCCGCGAGATTGTCTACCGCGAAGGCTATGCCGATAAAGACCCCGTCAACAAGCTCAATGCCAATACATTGAAGCTGCTCCATGCCGCAGTAGATGCGCCTCCGCAAGCGGGGGCTGAGGCGACTACCGGGGCCAAAGGGACGATCAATATCAAGGCTGGAGATGAGCTGGTTTACCGGATGAGCAAGGGGGCTGTTGAGACCAACCGGCTGGAGCCTGACTCGGCTAACCAGGCGGAAGTATCTCATCCTGCTGTCGTCCAAGGGCCAACAGATTCGGCTCCGCAACGGACAAACGATACTGTGGCCCCAATCCCACCGCCTTTGTCCCCGGTCAAGGCGCAAGCAGAACCCGAGGTTTCCACAGCCAAGGACATTCCGGCCCTTGTGACGGCTGTAGTGCCAGAGCAACAACCATCTGCAAGTCAGCCTGTTCCCACCCGAGTTGCAGCTCAGCCCCTGGCCATGGCCTCACCCAAAGTGGTTTCCATCCTCGACGTGATGGAACGCCAGAACCAGCAGGTGATCGAAAAAGCCACCCAGAAATGGATGCAGCAGACCACTCGGGTGATGCGACGCTCGTCCCAGCAGTTGACTGAACGGGTGGTGGCTCTGGCTGCAAATATCCGCAGTCGGCAGGTCGCCTCTACAGCGGTGGATTTGCTCCAAAAGTACGGTACTGCCTATAGCCCTGGTCGAGGCTTCTACGTGGCTGAGAATTATGTGATCAGCTCTAAGGGCCGCATGGTCACCGTCTCAGACCGCGAAGGCATCGAGTTGATGACGGCTCGCAAAACTCGCTGGGGGTTGGACATCCTCAAAAACGACCTGGTGGCCTCCCAAGAGGCCGACTTTATGAAAGCCCGCCAGCAAATCCAGATCCAGGGGGTGGATGGTCTGTCCCCTGAGCCTCCTATGCGGGTGCGGCAGCTGGGCAACCTTGCGCCAGCCGGGGACATGGGCATCACCCGCGATCTCACTGCCCTGGCTCTGGCGAAAACCGCCCGCAAACTGCTTGATGTCACGGGCAGTCGCCCCAATGTCCAGGGCAAGCGAGTCTTCCAAGGGGGCAGCCAGTACCGGATTGAAGAAACCCCCAACAGCCTGAAAATTCAAGCGGGTGAGCGGGGTCAGATTCTTAGCATCGACAACGGCAAAATCAGGTCTGCTTTGACCTCCAAGGATGTGGCTTACTTCCGCTTTATTGACCGGGAACTCAGCCAGGATTTGCAGCGGCACCAACCGGCGACAGTGACGCCCCTGAACAGCCGACAACGCAGCCGCGCTGTCGGCATGGCCATGGGTGAGTAGGAATGGTAGAAGATTCCCAACAGCAGCTCGTGAACCACTTCACCGCCCATTTTCTGGGGGGTGAAGGGTTTACGACAATTACCGCCGCCCGACAACAGGC
This sequence comes from Nodosilinea sp. LEGE 07298, assembly GCF_015207265.1. Classification (GTDB taxonomy): domain Bacteria; phylum Cyanobacteriota; class Cyanobacteriia; order Phormidesmidales; family Phormidesmidaceae; genus Nodosilinea. The sequence goes on from NZ_JADEXE010000314.1 coordinate 1,786, forward strand.
GGCGCTGGTGTTGGGCACACCGGTCAACCCCGGCACAGCGCTGGCCAAGCAGGTGGATGAAGCGGTGGAGGGGGCGGTGGTGCGAGCGGCCCAAGGGATTCTTCAAGCCTCGGCCACTTCCCTCGATGCCTATGAGCGGCTGGTCGAGTTGCACAACCGCCAGCCAGCCCTGAATGTCCGCTCCTCGACCAGCGTGTTGCAGCAGGCCTACAGTACGCCGATTCCCATCGCGTTTTTAGCCTCTACCCTGGCGGGCATTACCCCAGATACCACCGTCTACGAACCCTCTGCCGGACATGGCGCATTGCTGGTGGGAACTGACCCTACCCAGGTGAGCGTCAATGAACTCAATCCAGATCGCGCCGCTGACCTGCGGGCTCAGGGGTACCGCGTCACGGAGTGGGACGCAGCGGAGTATCAGCCAGAACGCCTGCACGATGTGGTGATTGCTAACCCTCCCTTTGGGGCGGTGCGAGATGCTCAGGGGCAGCGTAAACGGTTCAGGTTGCCCGGCAACCCGCGGGGGACGACCCAGATTGATCAGGCGATCTCGTTCCAAGCTCTAGGAGCGATGAAAGACGATGGTCGCGCCGTTCTGATCCTGGGTGGCAAGCTAGGGGCAGACGAAGAGCTCCGGTCTGAGCGCTACAACAGCCTGGAAAGTCGAGGCTTCTTCTATGCCCTGTATCAGCAGTACGCCGTTACCCAACACATTTCTATCTGGGGTGACCTGTACCGCAAACAGGGCGCGGGTTTTCCGATTGATTTGATTGTGATTTCAGGCCGAGGCCGGTCGGAACGCCCGTTACCGGCTGCTGATGTACCGATTATCTACAAGTCGTTTGCTGAACTCAAGGAGTTGATTTCCCATGAACCTATCCACCAGGCCCGTTTCTCCCTGGATGTACCCGTTCATGACCCGCCAGTATCCCAGTTTTCCCAACCTCTGGACGCTGGAGGGTCTGGGAACGCTATTCATCGTCAGGGTGCCACCAGCGCTAGAGCAGCTGAGCGAAGCGACTTACTTACAGCTGATGCAAACTCGGCTGGACAGAATGATTCAGGACTCCGTCTTAGAAACCTCCCAAATCGAGACGCAACAAGGGCTGGCCACCACCCTCAGCGAGTTGGACTGGGCTCAGGAGATTCCGATATTGGAGACGGACGACGACCCGGACTTCGCCCTGGAGTATTGGCGTCAGCAGTGGGCGGAGACCTTGATTCGGAGCAACTGGCGGTTTCAGGAACGACTGGGCTATTACGGGGGGATCTTTCCGGTAACGCCCGTAACCCCCAGCTATCCGGACTATCTGGACTGGCTAAGCCTGCACGACGAGACCACGCTAGAGGACTGGCTAGCCGAACTGAGCCTGTAGCCCTTCACCCAGAACTCACCATGAATACCCCTCTTTCAACCGGCGAGGCTGTGGCTCCGTCGGTAGACACTTACGATGTCCAGCCCCGGCAAGTGGCCTATGTGCCCAAAAGCAAGGGCTTCTCGACTCAAACCCTGATTCCGTTCAATATGGCCAGTGCGGCCCAGCAGGCACTGGAGTGCTTTGAGCAGCAGCACGGCGACATTGACGAGTACCTGGCTACCCGCCTGGGCTATGGTTCGGTCGCAGAACTCCACGGCTACTTCAGCGCGGAGCAGGTCGATGCCTCAGCCTTGGCGATCAGCAACATCGAGCGGGGCGCGGGGTTCATTACAGGCGACCAGACCGGCATCGGCAAGGGCCGCATCTGTGCCAGCATCATGCGCTATGCCCAGCAGCAAGGGAAGATCGCCCTGTTCGTTACCAAGGACAAACCGCTCTACGCCGACATGATGCGGGATGTGGGGGACATTGGGATGCGGCGGTTTACGCCCTTCATTACCGATAGCGGCACCGAGATTCCGCTAGCCAATGGCGCGTCGTTAAAGACTGCCGTGGCGGCGAAGCAACAGGCGGAAATGCAGGCGATGATTCAGCGGGGCAATCTGGGCCGCTACAGTGCCGTGTTTACCACCTATAGCCAGCTTCAGACCGTCGGGAAGAAGGAACCGCTGCGGCGAAACTTTTTGCGCAAGATGGCTCCCAATGCGATCTTGATTCTAGATGAGGCCCACCAGGCGGGGGGCAGCAAGGGGGGATGGAAAGAATCGGGGCCACCGGATCGGGCTGACTTTGTGCGGGAACTCATCGACCTGTCCTCGGGGGTGTTTTATTCCTCGGCGACCTACGCCAAACGGGCGGATGTGATGGATTTGTATGCCCGGCGCACCGATCTGCGGTTAGGCGTCAGCAGTATGACGGCGCTGGAGAATATCCTCACCCGTGGCGGGGTACCGCTTCAGCAGATTGTCGCCAGCAAGTTTGTCGCCTCCGGGCAAATGCTGCGCCGGGAGCGCTCCTATGAGGGGATTTCGTTTCAGGCCAAGACCGTGCCGGTGGATCGGGAAGTCGCCGATGACTTCTCGGCGGCGATGCGGGCGATCAAGGATTTTGACCGGGCTAAACAGAAGGCAGTGAAGGCGATCAGTAATGAGGCCAAGGCGGAAGCGAAGGCCCTGAAGCAGGATGGAGCGATTGGCGAGGTGGGAGCCCGGAGTACCAACTTCACCTCGCTGATGCACAACTGCATTGAACAGGGATTGCTGGCCCAAAAGGCGGATGCAACGGTGGAGGAAGCCATTGCGGCATTGAACCGGGGCGAAAAGCCCGTAATTACGGTGGCCAACACCATGGGCAGCTTCATCGAGGCCTATGCCGAGTCACAGGATTTGAGCCCTGGGGATGCAATGAGTCTCTCCTTTGGGGATCTGCTGGAACGGTATTTGGAGCGATCTAGAGACGTGGTGGTGACAGACTACCGGGGCCACTCCACGCGGCTGCGCCTCAGCGATGACCAACTCGGGGGCGATGCCGTTCTGGCCTACAAGGAAGCGCTGGATTGTATTCGCGAGAGTGACTTCAGCGGCATTCCCATCAGCCCCATCGACTACATCGAGCAGCAACTGGAGCGGGCAGGTTATCAGATTACCGAAGTCACCGGGCGCAAGGCGGGCATCGAGTACGGGGCCGGTGGCGCTATGGCCTACAAAGTACGGCTGGGGGAGGAAAAGACAGCCAAGGGTAGGATCGATGCGGTGGCCCGATTCAATGCCGGGGATGCGGACGTCATTCTGCTCAACTGCTCGGGCTCTACGGGGATTTCGCTGCACGCCTCAGAGAAGTTTGCTGATCAGCGGCCTCGCCACATGATTGTGGCCCAGGCGGAACGAGATATCAATGTGTTCATGCAGATGTTGGGACGGGTGCATCGTACCGGGCAGGTGGCGCTACCGAACTACACGTTGTTGATGGGGGATCTCCCAGCAGAAAAACGACCGGGGGCGATCCTCTGTCGCAAGATGGCGAGCCTGAATGCCAACACTACAGCAGCACGGGAGACCGATATCTCGCTGAACACCGTGGTGGATTTCATGAACCCCTACGGCGAGCAGGTGGTGACGGAGCTATTGGCGGATGACCCGGAACTGAATGCCAAGCTAGATTTTCCTGCCGCCAAGGCCGAAAACGATGCCTCCGATATTGCCCTAATCAAAAGGGTAACGGGGCGGATTCCACTGCTGCCCATTGCTGAACAAGAAGCGGTCTACAGCCTGATTGAGTCGGAGTACTGCGACCTGGTGGATCAGGCCAGGGCGATGGGGGAGAACATTCTGGAGGCAGATCAGCTGGATTTGGAGGCTCGTCCCCTGGCGCGGATGGAGGTGATGGCCGATGACAGTGAGACGGCCAGCGAGTTCACGGGGCCAGTGTATCTGGAGTTGGTGGAGGCGAAGAGTGAGAGCAAGCCGCTGACCCAGCTCCAGGCGATCAATGCGGTGCGGGAGGCGGTGGGGTTAGCTGAAGTATCAGCGGTAGATGCCCATGACCCAGATGCCCTGTCTGTGCTGGCCAGGCAACAGGTAGCGACGACAATTACCGAGTTGGAAACGCAGACAAACCGCTATCGGCAGGCGGCAGTGGCCCAAAAGCAGGACACCAAGGCCATTGAAAAACTCAACGATCGTATTGAGCAGCAGCTCACGCATGTCTCTAGCGTGCTGGAACAGTTCGTACCGGGGACACCGCTACGCCTGGTTACGCCTGCCAGCAAGACCATTCTCTATGGGGTGGTCGCTGGGGCGGATGCCAAGAAGCGATCTGGGAGTCCGGCAGCACCGAACCGTTGGAAGTTGAGGATTTTGGTGGCAGATGCGGCGCGACAGATTACGGTGCCCTTGTCGAAGTTCAACACGGGGCGGAGCGGCTCGCTGGATGCCACAGTTCAAGCCGAAGATTGGTTTGGCAATAGCGTGTATTCGCTGTTCGACATGCAGCAGGAGGCAGGGCGGGTCAACCGCCAGATCTTTACGGGGAATCTGATCAAGGCGTTTGAAAAGTATTCCAACGGCAAGCTGGTGAACTATACCGACTACCGGGGTGAAGTCTGCCAGGGGCTGATCATGCCCAAGGGATTTGATATTGAGGCGGAGCTGACCAAGGAGCCGGTGGCGTTTAAGGAGCCGCAGCAGGTGTTTCGGTTTCTCACAGATCTGACCAACCGGCAGGGGACGGTGAAGACCCTCGATGAGTTGTTGCTGCTGAAGCCGCAGCAGGCGGGGAACGGGTTCATCCTGCAAGCGCCGAAGTCGAAGGAGTCGGGTGGGCGGTATTACCTGGATGAGGATCTAATTGCGGCGGCGGGGTCAGATTTTTATTCAGTCGCCGATCGCATGGAAGTGGTCATCCCCCCAGAACGACTAGAGCGGGTGTTGGGAGTAGTGATGCACCAGCGGAACTACACGCTGGCAGCGTTTGAGTTTAAGGAGGTGGCGCGGCAGTTGATGGGAGTGTCGTTGCCAACACTGGAGAAGGTGGAGGTGGAAACGGTTAAGCCCACGGCTGTTTCCCAGCCGGTTACGATCGCCAGCCAACCCAGTCCAAAACCAGCCGTGGAAAAACCTGCGGTTGAAGCTCCAGTGTCCCCAGTTGTAACCAATCTGCCCCCGATGGGCCAATTGGAGAAACGGATTCTGCGGTTTTTGAGGAATGCGGGGATTGAGCAGGAGGTGATGGGCTCCCAGGAGTTCCATCTACGGATTGAGAATGAGCCATTCATTCCGCTAGTGGTGGAGCGGCAGGGGGATGAGTTGTATCTGACCCACTACCTGACCCAGAACGGGGATATGTTCATCGACTCGGAGATGGTGTTTCGGGTGCGGGCAGAGAGCCACATCGAGTTTAAGGAGACGGCGGTGCAGAGTTTGCGGGGTGGGGAGTCACGGCTGCCGGATCGCGCCTTCGCTCAGATTTTCTCCAAAAACATCGTGCAGCAGGGGTTCGCTGAAGCGGCTAAGGCCCAGCTTCAGGCGCAAGCGGAGCCCGAAGTTGAGGGGATGTCCCCGCAGGAACCGGAGGATGAGCGATTGCAGATGCCGAGTGATATGCGGCAATACTTGGTAGTGAAAGAGCAGTATCCCGACGCGATCGTGCTAGTGCAGTCGCCAGATCAGCGGTTTTATGAGGCATTTTTTGAGGGCGCTCAGCCCTTGATCGAGCATCTGGAGATGATTGGCACCAGCATGGAGTCTGGGGTAAAGGAACTCGGACGGGTACGAGTGGCAGGGTTCCCGGTGCAGAGTTTGCACAAGTATTTGGATAGGTTGACCCAGCAGGGGGAGGTGGTGATTGCGG
>NZ_JADEXE010000315.1 GCF_015207265.1 Nodosilinea sp. LEGE 07298
GGGGCAGAGTTTGAAGAGCGGGGAAGACAGAACGCTTTCTAGCCTGCTCACCCAGCCCGGCGACAGCCTGATCTATACCTATGCTCCGGCCCAGGGCTGGCTGCACAAGGTCACCCTAGAATCTATTGATGCTGATCAAGGCCCTGTGCCCCGCTGCACTGCTGGCGATCGCCAGTGCCCGCCCGAATTTTGCAATGGTGTGTGGGACTACGTCGATCTGCTCGATCGCCTGGGCGACAGCGATGACCCTGACGAGGTTGACGCTCTATGGCAGCGGGTAGGCTACGACTTTGATCCAGAAAAGTTTGACCTGGCCGCCGCCAACCAGCGATTGCAGGAGCGATCGCTGTAGGGTCACATCGTCAGCACCGCCCGGTAGCGCACTTTGTTGTCCATCACCCGCTGCAGCACCTCATTCACCTGCTCTAAAGGGAACGTTTCAACCAGGGGTTGAATGCCAAATTTCTCCACGATTTGGAGCATCTCCGTAATGACGGCCGGGCTGCCAATTTCAGACCCCATAATGCGGCGCTGTTTGGAGGTCAGCGGCGTAATCGGAATCGTCAGCGGCTCGTTGGGAATCCCCACAAACACGAAGGTGCCGTTGGAGTCAAGATAGTTCACGTAGCCTAGCCAGTCGAGGGCCTGGTTGGCGGTGTTGAGGATGATATTCAGCTTGTTGACGGGCAGGGGCGGGGAACCTCCAGGCGGTACCAGAATGGCCTCATGGGCACCCAGCTGTGTGGCAAACTCGGCTTTATCAGCGGAGGTGGTAAATACGGTCACCCGGTTGCCCAGACGGCTGGCAAACTGCACGGCTAAATGCCCCAGTCCGCCAATTCCAATCACGCCGATCTCCTGCCCCGATGTCATACCGGCATTGCGTAACCCGGCGTAAACGGTGACCCCGCCGCAGAGTATTGGCCCGGCGGCTTCCGTTGAGACCCCTGTCGGCAGCTTAAACGCAAAGCGCGAATCGACCACCATATAGTCGGCAAAGCCGCCGTAGCCGCTGACGATCAGCCCTTCTGCCTGGTCGCAGAGGTTGTGATCGCCTCTCAAACAATCCAGGCAGTGCATACAGGCAGCCTGTTGCCAGCCGACCCCCACGCGATCGCCCCGCTCCATATGGGTGACTTGGGAACCAACCTCAACCACCTCTCCAATCACCTCATGGCCGGGCACAAGGGGGTATCGCGATAGGCCCCAGTCGTCGTAGATCATGTGCAGGTCAGAATGGCAAATGCCGCAGGCCATCACTTTGATGGCGCAGTCGAAGGGTTTAAGCGGTGCTGCGGCAAAACTAAAGGGTTGCAGGGCGGCACCTTTTTCCAGCGCGGCTAAGGCGTTAATTTGCATCGGTTTTCTTCGGGATAATGCCAGATATTGGCACTATTTCGCCGATCGCTGGTGTAGCACAGACAGCGATCGCGCCCCTAAACCGCATCTCGAATATCCGCCACCAGCGCGTCTATAGCCTCGGTGGTCGTATTCCACGCGCACATCAGCCGCACCCCGCCGTTGCCAATAAAGGTATAAAACTTCCAGCCCCGCCGATGCAGCTCATCGATCAACGGCTGGGGCATGTGCACAAACACCCCATTCGCCTGGCGCGGAAACAGGAATTCCAGCTCAGAAATAGTGCTGAGCTGCTGCTCCAGGTAGGCGGCCATCCGGTTGGCGTGCTCGGCGTTGCGCAGCCAGGCCCCGGTCTCGAGCAGCCCTAACCACGGGGCCGAGATAAACCGCATTTTGGAGCACAGCTGCCCCGCCTGCTTGCAGCGGTAGGCAAAATCTTCGGCCAGCGACTTGTCAAAAAATAGAATGGCCTCGCCAATGCCCATGCCGTTCTTGGTGCCGCAGCAGCAGAGCACGTCGATGCCCGCCTTCCAGGTCAGCTCGGCTGGGGTTTTGCCCGAGGACACCAGGGCATTGGCAAAGCGGGCCCCATCCATGTGTACTTTGAGCCCATAGCGGCGGGCCAGATCGCTCAGGGCAGCCAGCTCAGCGGTGGTGTAGAGAGTGCCCACCTCGGTGACCTGGGTAAGGCTAATCACCTTGGGCTTGGGGTAGTGGATGTCGGTGCGCTTGGTGATCAGCTGCTCGACATGGGCCGGGTCAAGCTTGCCATTGTCGCCCTGGGCCAGCAGCAGCTTCGAGCCGTTGCTGGCAAACTCGGGCGCGCCGCATTCGTCGGTTTCGACATGGGCCAGCTCGTGGCAGATCACGCTGTGGTACGACTGGCACAGCGACGCCAACGTCAGCGAGTTGGCCGCCGTGCCGTTAAAGACAAAAAACACTTCGCAGTCGATTTCGAAGAGCGATCGAAAGCGATCAGAGGCCTGCTGAGTCCATTCATCGTCGCCGTAGGCGGGCACATCGCCGGCGTTGGCCTTGAGCAGGTAATCGAGCGCTTCGGGGCAGATGCCGGAGTAGTTGTCGCTGGCAAACTGGATGGGGCGAGTGATTGGTGGGGCGGAAATCATGGAAATGGTGGCGGTAGGGGTGTTTTGAGGATAGCTTGGGGCGCAGTCTCTGTATGTCTTTCAGACAGGCTTTGCCAATGCGCAGTGAGTCCAGATCTAGAGGAGCAACGGCGTCGAAGGCATGAGGGGGCGAAGTGGACAGAATTGATCAGTGAGATAGGGCCGAGGGTGGCGATGGGGGGATGGAGTAAGATTGGACTAGAGAAGCGTTAGACCACAACGGGATTAGGGATTGGGCTATGGCGGATGGGTTGCGCTGGGGTTGGTTGACGGCAGCAGCGGCGGGGGCATTGGTAGCCCTCACCGGTGGTAGCTTACTTTCACTGGGAAGCGCACCGGCCCAGGCCCAGGATGGGGGTGCCATTACCCTGCGATCGGATATTCAAGAGGCTAATGCTGCCACGGGCATCATTACCGCTCGCGGCAATGTGCAGATCGACTACCCCAGCCGCAGCATTCAGGCTACCTCCGCCCAGGCCGACTACTTCAGCAATGAGCAGCGCATTGTGCTCAGCGGCAACGTTGTTGTCACCCAGCAGGGAAACACGCTGATGGCTGAGGTTGTCACCTATCTCATCGAAGAAGATCGCTTTGTAGCCACCCCACGCCCCAATGACCAGGTTGAGGCCGTATACATACTGCCCGAGTCTGAACCCAGTTCGGTGCAGGGAGAAGCGCCAGGCAATAGTCGTCCGCCTGCGCCTCGTCCGCCTACAGTACTAGACGTTAGCCCGATTGAGCCCGAGACTCAACCTTTGGCACCTTAGAAGACTAGTGGTCTGTCAAACTTAATGTTTGGGATCCACCTAGTGCTCTGTCAAACTTAAGAATTCAGGTATATCGTAGCGTGGGTTCAAGCAAGTCGCGACCCATGAGACCTCGTAGACCGTGGGTCGCGTAAACTCGACACCACGCTACCAACCCTAAAATTAAACGTTGACGATGCACTAGTGCTGGGATCCACTGAGTACGATGCATAACGCTTAGCCAAGCTTCGTCAACGGGAAGCTACATATCGTGCAGAGGCCACGCCAAAGGTAGCCCTACTCAAAAAAGTTGTCGTCACACATGTGGGCCAAACCGATTGGGTGAGGGACTGCTTGGGTGAGGGGTCTGAGCCACTTGACCATACTAGCCACAGTGATAGGCTTCATAAGTCGCTTGAATGGGTTTTCTATGGGTAAACATCCTCCTAAAGATAGATCTTATTTATCTGGGCTTTATTAAGCCACCGTCAATAAAGAATATTGTGAAAAGCGCGTTCCAGATATGGGCGATTGCAAAGGGAGGCGTAGTTACTATGGGCCTAGCACACGTCGCAGCGAAAACAAATGGTTCAAGTTTGCTGTGCGTTGGGTGTTCCCTGGTTCAATCGAAATCTACCGCATAGTTCACTGACTGCATAGTTTCTTCCAGAAGCGCATCCAAAACAAAGGCATATGTACATGAGAAATAATCGTGTTTAGACCCAAGGGTCTGATATTTTGGCGTGCAGTGCCATGCTAAAGCGGGCTTAGCGTTTTTATCCGTTCAGCCCCTCCCACCTTTTTTAATTAATACAGGCTTCAGCCTAGACCTTTGCAGATTTTATTGACATCTGCCCTATTGTCCTGCGTCAAAAATTAAATCTCCCTATTCCTGATAAAGCGTCACGAAATGATTTGTTCTTTACTCAAGTCGACATGCTTACTCATTTCCGGCAACTTCCATTTGTACCCAAAAAGGTTCCTAGCGTTAGTTTAGTAGAGCAGTTGACCAAGAAGATACAGTCAATTCTGCGGCTGCTGCGGGGTGACCCTCGGTTTTTGGTGATGAGTTGGTTGGCTCGCTTTATTGCCGTGCGAGAGTGGGTAGCCGATCGCGGCCGCTACCAGTCCCCAGCCGTAATTGATGCCACGGTAACCCATCCATCAGCAGGGGCTTGCCCCCTGGAGAGTTCAGGCCAAGTAGCCAAGTTCATCCAGACCCACGGCTACTACGTTGGGTTTTCGCTCCAAGACAGCATTTTGCAGGACTTACTCACCTTTGCAGAGACGACGCCTTGCTATGCCAATCGCGATTCGTCCCTGCCGTTTTACATTAAAAACAAAGATCAGTTTGAGCAAGCACTGGGTGCCCCGCTGCTGGTAGCAGGTTATTTAGACACCCATGAAACTTGCGATGCCTATCAAAAGCTAAAGACCGATCCTTACCTTTTAGATGTAGCTAGCCAGTACCTGAACCATTCAGCCGTGTATATGCGGGGTGAATTGGCCTGGGGGTTTCCTGCTCCTAACACACAGGCTGAAAAGGTCAAAACGGCACGGGTTTTCCACTGTGATATCAATGACTTTAAAACGATTAAATTTTTCTTTTACCTAACTGATGTAGGTGAGGGCGAAGGGCCTCACGTCTATATCAAGGGCACCCACCGCAACCGGCGGTTGGGGCACCAGTGGATTGGCCAAGGCTGTGCGTCAATTGACGACGAAGCCCTAGTCGAAACCTATGGACGCGATCGCGTCCATGTGGTCACTGGGCCAGCAGGTTTGGGCTTTGCAGGGGATCCTTACTGCCTGCACAAAGGTACCGTACCCCACGACCAATCCCGGCTGCTGCTACAGCTTGAGTTTGGTATTTACCCGTACCGCATTTGGTACTTTTAGAGTTTGCTATGCTTGAGCTGTTTAAAATGAAGACGCTCTTATACGAAATGATGGTGTGGCCCGTGGTTTTTAACTAGCCGTTGTCAGCCACGGGTTTGGTCACCCTATTTTTGGCTTCAATCGTCAAAATATACCAGCTGGGATATAGATAATGTCGATCGCTCAACCGCCTGCGCAGGCACCTAAAAAAGTAGCCTACTTGGTCAATCAGTACCCTAAAGTTAGCCACAGCTTTATTCGTCGTGAGATTGCGGCCCTTGAAGCCCAGGGGCTAGCGGTGGCCAGGTTTTCAATTCGCTCCTGTGCCGACGAACTGGTGGACCCCGACGATGTTAAAGAGCTAGGCAAAACTCAAATTGTGCTAGACCACCCGTGGTCTGAGCTTTTACTCACCATCGCCCGCGTTATGCTACAGCGGCCAATGGCGTTTGTGGCTGCCCTCGGTTTAGCTTTTCAAATTGGTCTTAAGGACGAATCGGGACCGCTGTACCACCTGGCCTACCTGGCTGAAGCCTGTGTGCTGCTGGCTTGGTTTGAGGCGGCCGATATTGACCACGTACACGCCCACTTTGGCACCAATTCAACGACCGTGGCGATGCTTTGCCATGCCCTGGGCGGACCACCCTACAGCTTTACGGTGCACGGGCCAGAAGAGTTTGACAAGGTGAGAGCCATCTCGCTGGCTGAAAAAATCAGGCGGGCCAGCTTTGTGGTGGCGATTAGCTCCTTTGGTAAGAGCCAACTCTACCGCTGGACGGCTTTGGAAGACTGGCCCAAAATTCACGTGGTGCACTGCGGCCTCGACCAAGACTTTTTAGCCCAAGAGTTTACGCCGATTCCAGAGCAGCGCCACTTTGTTTGCGTGGGACGGCTCAGCGGGCAAAAGGGCCATTTGCTGCTGCTGGAGGCCGTCAAGCAGCTGGTGGAGGCGGGCTATCGGTTTACGGTTACGCTGGTAGGCGATGGCGAGATGCGATCGCAGGTCGAAGCATTAATCACCAGCTACAATCTGCAAGACTGCGTTTCGATTACAGGTTGGGCCTCTAACCAGGAGGTCAAGGCTCAGCTCCTCAAGGCTCAGGCGATGGTGTTGCCCAGCTTTGCCGAAGGGTTGCCCGTCGTCATTATGGAGGCATTAGCCCTGGGGCGACCGGTCATTACCACCTCTATCGCGGGCATTCCTGAACTAGTTGAAACCGGCGGCAATGGCTGGTTGGTAGTCCCCGGATCGGTGGAGTCGCTGGTAGACGCTATGCGCTCTGCCCTGGATACCTCAACGGCAGAACTAGAAACTATGGGTAAGGCAGGCGTAACGAAAGTTGCGCAGCAGCACAATATTGACCATGAAGCCACCCATCTGGCTCGTCTTTTTGTTGAACACTAAGCCTGTCGGGGGCATGACCGGGATCCTGACAAAACAGGGAGTATGAACACAGGATGGGGCAAAATATCCTGAACTAGCTCCGTGGGGCCGCCCCCTTAGACTAGGGAAGAGCTTTGATACAATTTACTAAGCTCAATCAAACCCTACTGGCCCAGGCGCGCCCTTGAAAATCGTACTCGACAACGTTCAAAAGACCTACGGCAAGCGCCAGGTGGTGAGCCGGGTCAGTCTTTCGGTGGCCCAGGGCGAGATTGTCGGCCTGCTCGGCCCCAATGGGGCGGGCAAGACCACCACATTTTATATGGCGACCGGGCTAGAGCGGCCCGACGGGGGCAAGGTCTGCCTCGATCAAATCGACATTACCGACCTGCCCATGCACCAGCGGGCGCGATTGGGGATTGGCTACCTGGCCCAGGAACCGAGCATTTTTCGCAATCTATCGGTGGCCGACAACATTTTGCTGGTCATGCAGCAGACGCGGGTGCCCCCGGAGGAGTACGGCGATCGCCTGCAAGACCTGCTAAAAGAATTTCGCCTGGAGAAAGTAGCCAACACCCTGGGCATTCAAGTGTCGGGGGGCGAACGCCGCCGCACCGAACTGGCCCGCTCGCTGGCCTCAGGCCCCGAAGGGCCAAGGTTTTTGTTTCTAGATGAACCTTTTGCCGGGGTAGACCCGATCGCAGTCACCGAGATTCAGGAAATTGTGGGGAAACTGCGCGATCGCGATATGGGCATTTTGATCACCGACCACAACGTGCGCGAAACCCTCCGCATTATCGATCGCGCCTACATTATGAGCGACGGGCAAATCCTGGCTTCCGGCAATGCCGACGACCTCTCCAGCAATCCCCTGGTGCGCGAGCACTACCTCGGCAAAGACTTCGCAATCTAGCCCCTCCTCAGAGTTAGAGCCCGTGGGCTATCCTGCATGCAAGGGTCACCCCTTGGCTGCGTCTGGCGCTCCATCTCCCCACCCTTCTCCTC
>NZ_JADEXE010000316.1 GCF_015207265.1 Nodosilinea sp. LEGE 07298
CCCATCTACCCATCTACCCGCCCACCAACTCCACCATCACCTCGGCCACCGGCTGAATGCGATCGCTCCCCCCCACGCTGCTGCCCGCAAACACCAGGCCGTTTTCTACGTCACCCCGGCAGGCGCGATCGAGGGCACGCAGAATGCAGTAGGTCTCGCGGCGATCGCGAAATTTGCACACCTGCAAGCAGTTGGCAAAGCACTGTTCTTTTGGGTCGGAGGGTTCGCCCGCATTGACGCGATCGACAAAGGCGTTGCGCAGGGCACGACCAGGCAGACCCACGGGGCTGGGCACCAGCACTATATCGGCGGGGTCGGCATTGAGGTGAAATTCCTTATAGTGCCGGTCGGCGTCGCACTCGTCGGTGGGGATAAAGCGGGTGCCGATTTGGACGCCGCTGGCCCCCAGCCCCAGGGCGTGGAGAAGGGTAGCGCGATCGCACACTCCCCCCGCCGCAATCACCGGAATGGGTTGATCGAACGTCTCCGCTAGGTAGCTGACCAGAGCTGGAATCACCGCCTCGGGGCCAATCGCCGGATCGCCCAAGTCTTCGGCCTTGGCCCCCAGGTGTCCGCCCGCCGCCTGGGGATTTTCAACCACAAAGGCGTCGGGCAGACGGTTGTGCTGGCGCTGCCATTTTTTGCAAATCACCTGGGCGGCCCGCACGCTAGAGATAATCGGCACCAGGGCCACCTCGGGCCGGTGGGCCGTGAGCGCAGGCAGGGTCAAGGGCAACCCAGCCCCAGAAAAAATCAGGTTCGCGCCGTTCTCCACAGCGGTGCACACCAGGGTTTCATAATCCCGCGCCGCCACCATAATGTTGACCCCAAGCAGGCCTCTGGGGCTGAGGGCACGGGCCTGGCGCAGTTCATCAATCAAAGCCAGGCGATTGGCCCTAAAGAACTGAGTTTGGCGGGTTTTAGGATTTTTCTCCTCAATATCGAAATAGGGAGAATTCATCCCCAGGCCAACGGCAGAGATAACACCGATACCGCCAGCGTTGGCGACCGCCGCCGCCAGGCCAGCGCCGGAAACGCGAATGCCCATACCGCCTTGGACGATGGGGTAAGTGGCCGTATGTTGGCCGATAGTTAGCGAAGGGAGGGTTTGCATGGGCGGATGAGTGCATGAATGGATGGGGATGTAGGGGCGAACGGTGGTTCGCCCAAGCAGGGTTGTCTACCTTAAACCGACTGCGAAAACTGCCGGATGGTGCGGTTTCTCAGGTAGGGGTCAAACACCGCTGCGATATTGCGAATCAGCAGCCTTCCAGCGGGTAACACCTCGATGTGATTGGGCGTTAGCCGCACCAGGCCGTCGGCTTCTAGCACTTTTAAATCTTGGCGTTCGCGGGCGAAGTAGTCGTCAAAATCTTGGTCAAAGCTGAGGTGATATTTTTCTTCAATGGCCGACTTCGACAGCTCAAACTGGCACATCAACTCCATGATCACCGCCCGCCGCAGAATGTCGTCTTGGCTCAGCACCACACCCCGCTCCAGGGGCAGTTCGTTCGCATCCATGGCTCTATAAAAGTCGCGCAGCCCTTTATGGTTTTGGGCGTAGACGTCGTGGAGCATGCTGATCGAGGTCATGCCGAAGCCCAGCAGGTCAGACTCGGGCAGGGTGGTGTAGCCCTGAAAGTTGCGGTGTAGCTGGCCTTGGGCCTGGGCGATCGCCAGCTCATCTTCGGCCTTGGCAAAGTGATCCATGCCAATGAACTGGTAGCCTGCTGTGGTCAGGCGATCGATGGTCATGTGAAAGATATCGAGCTTTTCGGCGGGGCCAGGCAGGGTGGCCGGGTCGATGTGCTTCTTCTGCACGGGCTTGAGCCAGGGCACGTAGGCAAAGTTGAACACCGCGATGCGATCGGGGTCGAGGCACAGAGTTTTCTCAATGGTGTCGCGAAAGGTGGCCAGGGTTTGGTAGGGCAGCCCGTAGATCAAGTCGACATTGACGCTTTCAAACCCTGCCTCCCGCAGCCAGCCCATGGCATCAAACAGCATGGCCTCGGGCTGCATACGGTTGACCGCCGCCTGCACCTTGAGGTTAAAGTCTTGCAGACCAAAGCTCACCCGCCTAAAGCCCAGATCTTTGAGGAATTGCACGTAGTCGCGATCGAGATCGCGGGGGTTCACCTCAATGGAAATTTCCGCCTCGGGCTCAAATTCAAAGTGATCATACAGAACCGTCCACAGCCGCTCTACCTGGGACATTGTTAAATAGCTGGGAGTGCCGCCGCCCCAGTGGAGCTGGTTGACCTTGCGTTTAGAGACGCGATCGGCCACCTGGGCAATATTGCGCTCCAGGTAATCTAGGTATGGATCGGCCACCTTTTTGTGGCGCGTGATCACTGTGTTGCAGCCGCAGAAATAGCAGGCCGACTCGCAAAAGGGAATGTGGCAGTAGAGCGACAGGGGCGTTTGCTTGTAGTTGCCCACGGCGATCGCCGCCTCAAAATCCCTTGAGTTGAAGCCTTCTTTCATCTCCGTCGCCGGAGGGTAGCTGGTATAGCGGGGCAGCGGCTGGTTGTACTTGTGCAGCAGCGCCGGATCAAACACAACGGAGTTAGCAACAGAGAGCATAGTAATTAGTGATGTGCAAAAGGGGGATAGATCGGTAGGGTGCATTCGCGGCTGGTCAACCAAAGCCAATCGCCCCAAACTGGGCTAGCCGCAATGCACCGCTAGGATGCTGTGAGGATGGTGCATTGCAGCCAAAGGAGCGATCGCAACATAGATCGGTAGGGTGCATAGCGCCAGGGGCGCGGCTTTGCCTACGCGGCTCTTTCTCTCTGGCAAAGCACCCTAGGTTCAGGCTTTTAAGCCGCAATGCACCGCTCACTGAACGCCGTGGAAAGGGTGCATTGCTTCGCGAATCACCCTACGGTTGGCCTACTCGGTCGCCATTAGAGCCACCATGCCGTGGTGGGGGTGCGGCTCGGTGCTGCCGGGGCGATCTTGCCGGGTAATTAGGTCAAACACGTGGTCGCCCACCGCCGATCGCACATCGGGCTCCAGCTCGTGGAACACATCGCGATTCAAGGCAAAGGCCAGATTTGCCTCATCCACCAGCTGCTGAATCAGGGCCTCATCCACCGGTAGGGCATTCAGCGCTTCGCGATACTTAAGCTTAAAGTCGCGCTTCGCCTCGACCGTGGGCAGGGCCTCAAACTCGTGTAGCGCTGTGCCCTGATCCGGCGGCAGATTCAGCGCCGATCGCACAATATGCCGCAGCCCCTGGCCCCCCGAGAGATCACCCATGTAGCGCACGTAGGCGTGGGCCACCAGCAGCGCCGGGTTAGTCGCCGACACTTCGAGAATGCGGTTGACGTAGCGTTGGCCAGCGGGGGTAGCTGCGATTTCATGCTGCCAGCGATCGCCGTAGTAGTAGGCCACATCGCTCTCCAATGCTTGGGTGCGCAGTAGTTCGGCAAACACCATCGACCCCACCACGGAATGGGTTTGGTGGCTGGCCATCTCAGTCTCTAGAGTGCTGTAAAGAAAATAGAGGTCGGCGGTGAGCTTGCGAAAGGGCTCTAGCTCGACCACCCCCTTCAAAAAACACTTCATGAACGCTGTGTTTTCAGACAGGGTATGGGAGATTTGGGTACCTTCGCGCAGCCGTTGAGCTAAATCTGTCATGGGAATCACTCTGGGTAATGGCCAAAAATCTTTTAATCACTATACAGCTATTAACTGACTAATCAACCTTTCCGATTTAAGTTTTGTGTCTTTGAGCGGCCGCTCAAGCCCTTCTATCTAGCACTAACTGTCTGAAAAACTCTGATCAGCGTTGAGCTGGGGTCTGGCGATGATCTCATTTTGACAATCAATCGCTATTTAGTGATAAAGTGCTTTTCAACCCTTTAGACCCACAAATGCCATGGTTACTGCCCTCTCTAAATCTGCTCCGCAACCCGGTGACAACTCGGTTAAAGTCGCTATTGAAGAAAACCTGCTGTCGCCCCGGTTCTACACCACTGACTTTGACAAAGCCGCCACGATGGATCTGTCCCTTGAGGAGGAAGGGCTCCAGACCATGCTGGAGGAGATGCGAGCCGACTACAATCGCCACCAATTCAGCCGCGACGACTCGTTTAAGCAAACCTGGGATCACATTCAAGGGGAAGAGCGCCAGGCGTTCGTGGATTACCTAGAGCGATCGTGTGTCTCAGAATTTTCGGGTTTCTTGCTATTTAAAGAGCTGTCGCGGCGGATTAAAGACCGCAGCCCGGTACTGGGCGAAATTTTTAGCCTCATGGCCCGCGATGAAGCTCGCCACGCCGGGTTCCTCAACAAGTGCATGCAGGACTTCCACATTTCTCTCGACCTGGCCAAGCTGACCAAAACCCGTGAATATACCTTCTTCCCGGTGGAGTGGATTGTCTACGCCGTCTACCTGTCTGAGAAAATTGGCTACTGGCGCTACATTCTCATCTATCGCCACCTAGAGCAGCAACCTGAGCACAGCTTTTACCCACTGTTCAACTACTTCGAGAGCTGGTGCCAAGATGAGAACCGCCACGGCGACATTTTTAAGGCTTTGGTGCGATCGCAGCCCAGCATGTGGCAAACATGGCAAGGCCGCCTCTGGAGCCGGTTTTTCTTGCTCTCGGTCTTTGCCACCCATAGCATGACAGTCCACGAGCGCGCTAAATTTTACGAAATGCTGGGCCTAGATGCCACCAAATTTGACACCGAGGTCGTGCGCAAAACCAACGACACCGCTGCTCGCGCCTTTCCCGTCTACCTCAATGTGGATCATCCCGAGTTTTTCCCTCGTTTAGAACGCGCTGCCGCCCGCAACCTGAAAATTAAGCAGCTAACGGAAAGCTCAGCCCCCACTTGGGTGAAAAAACTTCGCCAGCTCCCTCTGGTCCTAGGTATTGTCGGTGACCTGCTGCGCCTCTATCTGATTCAGCCGTTAAATGCCGAAGCGTTGCGCGGTACGGTTCGGTAATCTATCGAGTTTTAGGTCACGAAACTCGATATCAGCCGTAGTTTTGTTGGGTTAGGCGATCGCTAACCCAAACTACGCCAGAATCAAGATTTCGATAGTTTTGTCAGTCAAACAAGTTCAAGGCCATATCAGCCATTTTAATCTTCAATGAATTGCATTAAGGATTTAATGGTTTCGCGATTTATAGAATACAGCCAAAACATTCTCCCAAAGAGTTTGGTTATAATCTATAGCGGTTCTCAATGGAGTGAGCTGTACAATTACTGAGTTTTAGATCTCCTCGGTACTTAGAAGATTTCTAGGAAAGAAGATATCAGCTTCAATCCAGCGACTGTAACCGCTGTAGGGTAGGCACTGCCCACCATTGGGGAAACTCTTTTTGAGAAGACTCCTTAGCTGTCTAAGTTTCCCCCTACCCCACCTTATCAAGGAGATCAGGGGGAATCATGGCGATGTACTTGACCCGAATGAAATCTGCTATACACAATTCTAGCTTTTACTAAATACCGCGCCATGAAGTATCTTTTTACTTCTTTTTCCCGCTTACACGTAGGGGTAGAAATTACTGAATTTAAATGATAGAGTTTTGCTGTTATAGCCTTAGAGGAAAGCCAAAAATCCATGAAAATCAGCGCCCGAAATGCCATGAAAGGCATTGTTAAATCAGTCGTCCCTGGCATGGTAACTACAGAAGTTGTGATTGAGGTTGCGCCGGGGCTGGAGGTAGTTTCGGTGATTACTAAGTCATCGTCAGAAACCTTGGGGCTCAAGGTTGGCGATCAAGCCTACGCAGTCGTCAAAGCCTCCGATGTGATGGTTGCTGTGGACTAGTAGATAGCAGCATAAGTGTGACGACTATTGCCAATCGCGAGGGGGCAGGGGGGCTAGGGAGCCAAGCGAGCCGGAATGGTGGGCATATTTCAGCCGTCGAGTACTGGCTCCTCGGCGATTAGCAATAGTTACCCAACTTGCGCTGTTGAGTACTAGGGTTGGCTATCGTTTGCGGGCGACAATATTGAAAATGTGCCAGTGTTTCTCTTCGCCCAGGGCAGTTTTGCCGGGGTGATTTTCTTCCTCCAGCCATTCCACCTTAAAGGGAGTTAGCAGCTGGTTTACCTGGTCGCGACTGTGGTGGTTCATGTCGTTGTAAACCGCCCAGGAATCGCGATCGCCAAACAACTGGCCACAGAAGCGCCCTCCCACGGCCAGGGTAGCGACGATCTCATCCCACAGGTCGGGGAACTGCTCGGGGGGGCAAAAGGGCAGACAAAAACTGGCGTTTACCAAGCTGATACCGGGGGGTAGGGTGAGGTCTTCAAACCGCTGCACGCGGGTTTCGAGGTGGGTGCGACTACAGTCAGAACGCTGCCGCAGGCGGGCGATCGCCTCCGGTTCGCCATCGATGGCCAGTACCCGCCAGCCCCGGTTGAGCAGCTCAACGGTGTCGCGACCATCGCCGCAGCCCAGGTCTACCGCAAATTTGGGCAGAGGGTTGGGGGTTTGGTCATGGTGTTCTAACGCTCTAATCAGGGTTGGCCGGGGAGGACGCCCTTCCACCGCCTGGTAGTACTGCATCCATTGCGCATCAAATTTCATTCGATCTCTCGCGGCGGTAGGGGCATCAACCAGGGGCCAGCGGTTCAAAAAGTCGCACATGGTTGTTGAGCTAGGCTAGCCCCTCCTGCGGCAAATAACCGGGCAGTGGCCTTTGGGCAAAGGGTTAGATCGGTGGGGGAGATCCCCGTCTCACCGAGAACCGTAGCGCCCAGCCCAATCCAGCGGCTGATGGCGTCAGGGTCAAAGCCGACCTGGCGCTGGTCGCCCACTTGTAGCAGGGGTCGACGAATTAAATGGGGGTCAAGCACCATCAGGTCTAGGGCGATCTCGGCGTCGAGTTGCTCAGGCACCACCAGCCCCGTAGTAATGGCGCGGGCAGTGGTGTTAAACCATTGCGCTACCGGCAGTTCCCCAAAAAACAGGTGGAGCAGCTCGGGGGTCCAGGGTTCGAGCAGCAGGTTGTGGGCAATCACCTGGTGCCCAGAAGCTTGCAGCAACGCTTTTTGGCGGGTGTTGTTGGTGCACCCTGGTTTTTCGTAGAAGTTCACGGTGACCATGGGGCAGTCTCCTAAAAGGGTTTGACAGCAAACGGGGCGCACTCAAACAGAAATCGCGATTTGGGTTGGGTATCGCCATAGAGTTGAAAGGTAAAGCTTGGCGTCGGCCCCAGGGTTTCGACCTGGTGAATGGCCTCGGGCCGAAAACTGATGATTTCGCCAGCTTGCAGGGTTTGCTGTCCGGTCTTTTCAAGGCGATCGGGCTGGGTCATTCTGCGCCAGAGGGTGTGGCGCTCCTGGCCTTCCAGCAGGGCGACGACCCCCCAGGTACCGTGGTTGTGGATCGGGGTGATCATGCCAGCGCAAGCGGTGACGGTTTGCACAGTGAGGGGATAGCCAATCTCGTCGTAGAGGGTGAGGAGGGCGGTGCCAGTTTTGGGG
>NZ_JADEXE010000317.1 GCF_015207265.1 Nodosilinea sp. LEGE 07298
GGCTGGGGCTGGGGCTGCTGGGCCAGTGGGCCTGGGTAAGAGCGGGGCGATCGCAGCATCCCGCTCGCTGGCGCTGGCTGGCCGGGATCGCGCTGGGGGCAGCCATCAACGTGAAGTGGAACTGGGCCGGGTTCTGGCTGGGCCTGTTTCTGTGGGAAATAGCGGCCGGCAGGGCAAACGACCGTTTGCCCCTACGTATGGATCTGCCCTGGCGCAGGCGGGCGGTCTACCTGGGTGCGATTCCCCTGGCGACCTACATACTGTTGTGGCTACCGCATCTGTTGCTTACAGGCGAATCGTTGGCGAAAATTCACCAACAGCTCTGGTCTACTCACCAATCGATCGGGGCGAATGGCAGCCACACCTACTGCTCGCCCTGGCAGAGCTGGCCGCTGATGGTGCGCCCGGTGGCCTACTTTTTTGAGCGAATGGAGGGCACTGCAACTACCATTCACGCCATGGGGAACCCGGTGCTGTGGTGGTTGTCGACAGCGGCGGTGCTAGCGCTGGCCCTCGGCTGGCTGGGGCGACAGGTTGTCGCTAATACTAAATCCGCCAAGACACCCCGTAGGGGCACAGCATGCTGCGCCCCTACCACCAGCGCGGTGGCATTCATTTTGATTAACTACCTGACCAACTGGCTACCTTGGGCAATGGTGAGCCGCTGCACGTTTTTCTATCACGCGATGGGAATCGCCACCTTTGGCACCCTGGGGCTGGCCTGGCTTATGGCCCAGTGGCTAGAAAATCCTCGCGATCGCCCGCTGGCCCTGGTGCTGCTGGGTGCGATCGCCCTCAGCTTTTGGTTCTGGCTGCCGCTGTATTTGGGATTACCCCTTTCACCCGAGGCCCTCCAGCGCCGCTGGCTGCTGCCGGGGTGGATTTAACCCTCTCAATACCCGTGCTCGGCCAAAAACTCCAGAGAAAGGCCATCACCTGTCGGTGCATCTCCACCAGCCACAAATTTCTCGACGTACTTGCCCAGCACATCCCCTTCTAAGTTCACCGGTTGGCCGGGGCGCAGGTGTTGCAGCGTCGTTTCGTGGTAGGTCACGGGGATCACCGCTGCCGCGAACCAGTCGCCGCTGGAGCTACAATCGGCCACCGTCAGGCTAATGCCATTCACCGCAATGCTGCCCTTGGGCACAATGTAGCGAGCCACCCGGCGATCGCCTACCGTAAAGCTCAGCCGCCACGAGTCTTCGGTGGCAACAGCCGATTCAAGATGGCCCTGGCCATCAATGTGGCCCGTCACAAAGTGGCCGCCAATTTTGCTGCCCACTCGCAGCGACGACTCTATATTGACTAGGCTGCCGTCGGCCAGCCGACCCAGGCTGGTGCGATCGAGGGTTTCGGGCGAAACTGCTGCCACAAAGCCATCGGGCAAAATGGTTTCTACGGTTAAACAAATACCGTCTACAGCAATGCTATCGCCCAGGTCTACGTCGGTCAGGGCTGGGGGCAGGGACGCGGTCTGCCAGCGCAGGTAAACCTGAGTATCGCCCTTGTGAAAGAGAGTGCCCGTAGCTTGAATCAGTCCGGTGAACATGGCCGTAACCTTAAGAAAATTCTCAGGGAAGCTGCGGCCCGTTGGGGCGCAATCAGGGCATACTTTAAATCAATAATTCTTTTCTTTAGAGTATCTCGGATTCAATCGGCCAATAGCTAAGCTTTAGATAGACTAGACAAGACCCAATACCTACTACTGCTTTAAAAACGCTCCATTTCGCTCCTGCCGAAACGCCGTCCATAGCCGGTTACACAATCAGCCTAGTACACTAGTAGAGCTATCGCTTCCAGGCTGACAAGAACGCTAGAGCACGCCAGTCAACGGATCCAAGAGGCCAAGCCAATGATTGAAATGAGAGT
Source organism: Nodosilinea sp. LEGE 07298 (assembly GCF_015207265.1). GTDB lineage: Bacteria > Cyanobacteriota > Cyanobacteriia > Phormidesmidales > Phormidesmidaceae > Nodosilinea. Next base: position 1,870 of record NZ_JADEXE010000317.1, read on the forward strand.
CGCCGGGATTGCCCTAGATGCGATGTCGCGAACTCCGGTGATTTTGCTCAGGGACACCACCGATCGCCGTCAGGTACCCATTTATATCAGCCGCGAGCAGGCCAACTCCATCATCGCAGTGCTGGAAAATCAGCCTGCACCCCGTCCCCTTACCCACGATCTTTTTGTCAACCTGCTCGACGAGTGGGATATGACCCTGGAGCGGGTGGTGATTCACTCGCTGCAAGATAACACTTACTACGCCCTGCTTACTCTATCTAGGGGCGAAATTCGCCGTGAGTTAGACTCGCGCCCCAGCGATGCGATCGCGATCGCGCTGCGGCTCGATGCCCCAATCTGGGTCATGGAAGAGGTCATCGCCGAGGCCTCGATTCCAGTCGATCGCGATGCCGATGAGGCTGAAACCCAGGCATTCCAGGCGTTTTTGGCCAATATCAACCCCTCCGACTTTACCCACCGGGGCAAGTCCTCTACAAGCAACGATACGCTAGAAAGCTCTGACTCCTAAGGGCTTTGGCTTACGGTATAAGGTATAAGGCCCAGGGTTTAAGGCTGCCCCTTAGACCTAAAACCCTATACCCTGTACCCCTAAGCCTCCCAACTATGGACTATCGGCGGTTTGGTCGCACGAACCTATCGCTCTCGGTGCTGTCGCTGGGCACCATGCGAGCCCTGGCCTCAGAGCAAGTGTTTCAAGACACGCTTACTGCCGGGCTGGCGCTGGGCATTAACCACATTGAAACGGCCCAGGGCTACGGCACCAGCGAGCGCTGGCTGGGCAGTTTTCTCAAAACGGCGGTGCCAGACAACCTGGTAATCACAACCAAAATTCCGCCCCAGCCCGATGCTGCCGCGATGGCCCAGCGTCTAGAGGAATCTTTAGAACGGTTGGGGCTTGACTTCATCCACTGTCTCGCTATCCACGGCCTCAACACTCCCGAACACCTGGCCTGGGTGAATGATCCGAAAGGCTGTATGGCAACCGTGCGGCGGTTTCAGGCTGAGGGCAGACTTGGCTTTGTCGGCTTTTCGACCCACGGCAGTCGAGAGGTGATTGAGGGGGCGATCGCCACCGACCAGTTCGATTTCGTCAACCTGCACTACTACTATTTCTTTCAGCGCCATGCCCCAGTTCTCGACCTAGCTATCGAGCGAGATATGGGCATTTTTATCATCTCCCCCGGCGACAAGGGGGGCATGCTCTACACACCGCCCGCTAAGCTTGAAGAACTTTGTGCGCCATTTACCCCGCTGGAGTTGACCTACCGCTGGCTGCTGGCCGACCCACGCATTACCACCCTCAGCACCGGCCCCGCCATCCCTAGCGAACTTGCCTCTTTAGAAACCTTGGATGATCGCACCCATCCCCTCACCGCCGCCGAACTCGCCGCCCTCGAACGGCTCTCGGCCGAGGAATCTTTAGTTCTAGGGAGCGATCGCTGCGCTCAGTGCTACGACTGCCTGCCCTGCCCAGAAGCCATCAATATTCCAGAAGTGCTGCGGCTTAGGAACCTAGCGGTGGCCTACGACATGCAGTCCTTCGGTAAATACCGCTACCGCATGTTCGAAAATGCGGGCCACTGGTTCCCCGGCCGCAAGGCCAACCGCTGCACCGACTGCGGCGACTGCCTGCCCCGCTGCCCCGAAAAGTTAGATATTCCTGCCCTGCTGCGCGACACCCACGATCGCCTGCAAGGCCCCGCCCGCCGCCGCCTCTGGGGCGACTAGGGTTCGTAGTTCCAGGACACTTCCGGTAAGTTTTTCACCACGTCGACTAGGGGTTGGCCCGATAGTTCTGCCAACCGCCGAAACGCGCGGCCTGACACATAGCATTCAACTGCTGAAAAACTGTGGGCACAGCGCTGATAAAATCGTTGAGCGCTGGGGTTATCAACAGCTCCACCGGTAATATACTCACCGCCTTGCTGCTGGACCTGGATGGCGATCGCCATCACAAGCTGCGCCGCTACGCCCCTACCGCGATGGGCCGACTCAACAAAAAGGTCAATTACCGTCCCACCCTTCATACAGTGGTGCAGGTCGTAGTGAGAGGCCCAGGCCGCAAAGGCGATCGGCGTTAACGGTTCTGTCTCCGCCACTACCAGCTCGAACTTGGCCCCAAACCCATCTTGGGCTAGTTTTTGGGAGGTACCACCCCAAGGGCGCTGAAAGGTCTCCTGCATGTACGCCTCTAGCAAGGCTGTCAGACTAGGCAGGTCGTCTAAGGTTGCTGGGCGTACCTGGTAAGGCATTGCATAATCATCCTCACGCTTCCAGAAACAAGCTCTGGTGAGAGCTCAGCTGCTACCATTCTGTAGTGCAAAGCGAACAATCGCTATGACCCGTGAGGGTACTTAATGGATAGCCCCATCACCATCGAGTCAGCGAAACCCGGCGATGCCCAAGCCCTGCTCGAAATTCACGCAGCAGCAGTGCACCGAACAGCGGCCCCCTACTACTCTCAAAAGATTTTAGACAACTGGGCACGACGGCCCATTACGAGCGATCGCGTCGAGCGGGTCAAACAGCGATGGATTGAGAACCCTGACCACCGCATCGTGGTGGCAAAGCACAATAGCCAGGTAGTTGGGTTTGGTTTTATCGATGGCCATGGGCAACTACAGGGGCTATACGTGCATCCCGACTATGGCCGTTGTGGTATCGGTGCTAACTTGCTTGCGGCATTGGAGCAAGCGGCCGTTGCGCTGGGCTTAAAACACCTCCAAGCAGATGCCTCCCTTAACGCGGAGGGTTTTTATCGCAAACAGGGCTTCGACGTCATCGAGCCGGGTGTGCATCGGCTTGGCTCTGGCCAAGAAATTGCCTGCATTAAAATGCGCAAGCCCTTGGTAAACCATGAGCAGTAGAACGTCGGTTGCTATACTAGCGGAGTGGCATTTTTAGCATCATACCCAGGGAATCACTGCTGGGCAGGAGCGGTCGGGTTAGACCCTCAATGTTCCTACCGCCGAGAAAATGCCTACCCTATAGCCAGGGCAGTCACCCCCCAGCCATTCACCTAGAGCCAAAGACACCGTGGAAGAACAAAAACAACCCTCTGAAGTCATCACTCTACTCTCTAGCCGCGAGCTAGAGAAAATGCGCAAAGCCTGTCAGCTTGCCGCCCAGCTGCTCGACTACCTGACGCCCTACGTTAAACCCGGCATCAGCACGCAAGAACTCAACGACCTGGCCGAAGCCTGGACTCAGAAGCATGGCGCTAAAAGCGCACCCCTGGGCTATGCCGGTACGGTAATGCCCTTCCCTCGCTCCATATGTACTAGCATCAACGAAGTCATCTGCCACGGCATTCCTAACACCGAAGACGTGCTGCGCGACGGCGACATCATCAATATCGACGTCACCCCCATTCTCGACGGCTACCACGGTGATACCAGCCGCACCTTTTTAGTGGGCGAACCTTCCCCTATCGCTCGCCGCCTAGTTGAAGTTACCGAAGAAGCCATGTGGCGCGGCATTCGGGCGGTTAAACCTGGGGCACGGGTAGGTGACATCGGCGCTGCCATTCAAGAATACGCCGAGGGCGAAGGCTTTTCGGTGGTGCGAGACTTTGTTGGCCACGGCGTACACCGTATTTTCCACGCCGCGCCCCAAATTCCTCACTATGGCGAAAAGGGCAAGGGCAAGAAACTTCGCCCCGGCATGGTCTTCACCATCGAGCCGATGATCAATATCGGTGCCTACGAGGCCGAAGTTTTGGTAGATGGCTGGACGGCCATTACCGTCGATCGCCAGCTTTCAGCCCAGTTTGAGCACACCGTTGTTGTAACGAAAGACGGCGTTGATGTGCTAACGCTGTCGCCGGCTAAGGTGTTGGCCTAGCGATCGCGGCACTGCACATTTGAATCAAATCAGTGGCTGTGACTCTGCTCAGCCACTGATTTTTATCCCTCTAGCGGTGCCTACAGACTCACAAAAATAAAGGTATGCTAGGGCTGTTTTTACGTTAGGCAGAGCAATGGTGCGGCAGCGGGCATTTTCGGGTACCCCTTGGGAAGAGAAAGTCGGCTACTGCCGAACGCTGCGGGTCGGTCAGCAGATTTTTGTTTCTGGTACCGCCCCCAGTGATGGCGAAGGGAACACCTTTGCTCCGGGCGACGCCTATGCCCAAACCCATCGCTGCTTTGAAATCATTCAGCAGGCTCTAGAAGACTTGGGGGCCAATCTCAGCGATGTGGTACGAACCCGCGTTTACATCACTGATATGAACCATTGGCCAGAGGTGGCTCGTGCCCACCACGAGCTATTTGCTGACCATCCACCAGTCAACACTACGGTCGAAATTCCGGCTCTGATGAACCCCGACATGCTCGTAGAGATTGAGGTAGAGGCCCTGTGCGAAGAAACCTCGCCGCAAAAACCTCTCGCTATTCGTTCCCAGAACCGAACCCAAGCTCAGCCCCAAAGCCGTCCCCAGAACATGATTTTGGGTCGCCCCATTCAGCCAGCCAGCCTGCCACCCGTAACCGCCTCAGAACTAGATGAAGGCTGCCTCGACTAGGCGACTAAGCATACCCCTTGGGTAAATCTACAGCGGTTTGAAAGGCATCCCAGCTCAAAATGTCGTGCAGCAGCGCCTGGTAGCCTGCCACATTGGGGTGCAGCCCATCGACAGAGATTAGCGGCAGCCACCAGGGTTCGCCCCGGCCCAGCCACAGGTTTAGCACGTCCAAGTAGGGAATATTATGACTCGTACAGGCCAGGCGGGTAGCCTCGCGGTAGCGCCATTGGTCGCTGTGGGTGTAGTAGAGCACTTCCGAGAAGGGCATAGCCTGTTCGTTCACCGGGGTCATACCGACAAACAGTACCGGGCACAGCTGTCTTGCCTCCGACAGCAGGTTGTTTATTTGCCCCTGAAACTCATCAAAATCGGTGCGATTGCGGCCCAACGGATTGCCGATCCGAGCCGAGTCGTTAACGCCTACCAACAGCACCAGCAAGTCGGGCACCCGGTTGCGAATTTCACCCCGGTAGCGAAACTCTTGGTCAAGGCGCTGTTTTACCTGGCTTACCCCGTCGCCACGCACCCCAAGGTTATAAAACACGGCCCCCTCGCGCCCCGGTGCCATGGTCAGGCGGCGCAGGCGCTCGACCCAGCCGCCTCCCTCGGGGTCACCAAAGCCGTATACCAGACTATCGCCCAGCACCAGCACCTTTTGGGGATGGGGCTGTTTAAGGGTGATACCTGTAGTCAGGCTGGGGTGAGAGGCAAGCATAGGGTTGGTAACGTAAAGAATATATCGGGGCGGATTGAGCCGAACTCAATGCCAAGCTGGGCGAGAGTTTGTTTTAAAGTGTTTACATATTACCCCCCCAGGTGCCTAGTGCTAAGAGAGAACCTTTACGCCGACCTTAAAAAAAGGGCTCAATAGGTGTTTCAGGGAGGTGACCTGCAAGCAGATGATGTATTCGCTAGGCTGAACACTAAAGTGCACCTGCTCTGCGATCTCATGCTAACCCTGACACACCTTTTGGAAGAGGCCAAGTGCTACGACAGCGTTCGGACGTTGCGCTGGCCCGACGGCGTTATCCGGTGTCCGAAGTGCGGCT
>NZ_JADEXE010000318.1 GCF_015207265.1 Nodosilinea sp. LEGE 07298
GGAGTCGTCTGGATTGGCATGGCGACCGGGGCTTGAGTTTTCTGCAACTCGGTTTGCGGGAACTGGCTCGGCTTTGCTACGAGCGTTTGCCCTTGCCCATCCTCCAAGCCTTGCCTAAGGGCAATCCACCGCCCGCTTGCGCCTCTCAATGCAAGCGAGACGCCCTAGACTGTCGCATTGAGTTCGCTAAGGTCCTCACATTCTCATGGTGAGACTGCCCTAAGTTTTCTGCACCACTAAGGCAGGGCGGTGCAATTGTCAATATTGGTTCTATGTGGGCACATCAGGCTGTTCTAGCTACACCCTCTTCTGCTTACTCAATGGCAAAAGCAGGTTTACACTCGCTTTCACAGCATTTGGCAATGGAGCTCGCACAGTATCAAATTCGTGTCAATGCCGTTGCCCCGGCAGTGGTGGAAACACCTATCTACGGAGCATTTATCAAACCAGAGGAAATCCATACAACGCTACAGGGCTTCAATAGCTTTCATCCCATTGGACGAGTTGGACAACCAATTGACATTGCAGGGGTTGTGGCTTTTCTACTGTCTGATCAAGCTGCTTGGGTAACTGGAGCTATATGGAATGTAGATGGTGGAGTCATGGCTGGACGTAATGCCTGATGTTGAATCCTGCTTGTTCATCCCTAATTTAACCGGACGAATGGCATAGAGCCTCTGGCTCGGCTGCGCCAACGCCCCTGCAGTTTTGCCTTTTTGAAATCGGGGGTTTGTGATTCGGATGTGCTTTAAAAATGACCTTACGAAGGTGCATTGCTGCACGAGTGTACCCTACGATTTTCGGCGTTAAACGCGCTTAAAGCGACATCCTCCATTCCGTAACGGGTATTTTTGCCTGTACGTTTGTCCGGTAGCGACGACATCCGTTGGCGAAACGAACCGACTAGCGTGTCAAACAAACCCCGTTCTTTCAACGGCCCTAGCTCTGTTAGGTTGCTCAGATGTTATTACCATACCGGTATTCCTGGGCCTTAAACGGCTTTTCGCCAAAATGAGAATTGCTATGCTGCTGATGTACTGATTGACAAAGGCCTCGGCGGCTTCTGGACTCATCATCTTAAGAACGCGGACGATTTTCAGAATAGTATCGCCCGTGGGGTTGATTTAGTCGTTGTATACCAATAGACGAACAAAAAGTCTGCTTTGGCACTAAAAAGTATTCAGACCAATAGAGAAATAAATACTGTTTTCCTGCCAGGTTCATCCCTTAATTCAGCAACGCCTGATTTTGCTTACCTTTCCTCTTGCCATTTTTACGGACATGAGTGGCTCCACATTCCGGACATTGCATCGCAGATTCTCCTAATTCATCTGTCAATTATGCAACGCCCAGCCGCTATACCTATGGTCAGGCGGTGGATTTTTATGTATCTGGGGTGCCCATACGGCAGGTGGCAGCCGCCCTATCCGACTGGCCAGGTGGGCTGGGCTTGTATCCCACCTGGGTTCATTTAGATACCGGACCCCGCCGCCGCTGGTATCGTTGATTTAAGGTGTGGGAACACCAACCGGCAGCTACCCCTGTCGACTTACTTCAGAGCAAGGGGAAGTGCTTAGCTTGTTGAGGCGCGATGGCCAAAGGCCGGCCCTCTAGGGCCATCGGCAGTTGAATTAGCGGTATAGCGAGAGAGCCCAGGGATTTTCAAAATCCCTAGGCTCTCTCGCTAAAGTTTCATAAACGAAATTATTCAGAGTCTTGGTTATCGACCCGATCCATACCTACGCCGTCGTTGAGGCGATCGCTGCGGCGGTCGTCGAGCATTTGAGGAGCGACAGCAGGATTTTCAATAATCTCTCGGGGGTTTTTGCTGTAGCCGCCCTTAGTGACGAGGTCACGGGGATCGAATGTTTCCTCATCAATAGATTGGGTATTGTCGGGATTGTTCTGTTGATTCTCAGTCATAAAACCACTTCTTTTGCGTCAGCTCATAGGAGCACCTATTTATTAATGTAAGCAGTAACAGCGGTCGCTTCATCCCTCATCCGCCATACATTGAGTCAAAAAAACGGGGTCGTGCTAACCGTGTAGAGGGCATCCAACATCCGCCCCAAACGGTCATCATTCAGGTTGTACCGCTGGTGGGATACCAAACCATTTGATAGAGCCTAGCTTGAAAGGGAGAAAACACAATTCTTAAACCGCAGGTTTTCAGGCCCATGAGTACCTGTAGAAGCAGAAATCGAGCTCTAAGCGTTTTAAAAAGGAGTCCTAAGCGTGCAACTGAAGCCCCTCAATCAACAAGTGGTCGCTGTCGTTGGTGCCTCCAGCGGTATTGGCCGGGTAACCGCCCTTAAATTTGCCGAAAAGGGGGCAAAAGTAGTAGTTTCGGCCCGTAGCCAACCGGGGCTAGACTCCTTAGTAGAAGAGATTCGTCGTTCTGGCGGCGAGGCCACCGCGATCGCCGCCGACGTTGCCAATTTTGAGCAGGTCGAGGCGATCGCCAACCACACCATCGAGCAGTACGGACGGCTCGATACCTGGGTTCACAATGCCGCCATTGAACTCTATGCCTCCTTTGCAGACACCACCCCCGAAGAATTCCAGCGCATTATCGACGTCAACCTGATGGGGCAAGTCCACGGGGCCAAGGCGGCACTGCCCCACCTCAAGCGGGAAGGCCGAGGAGCCCTGGTACATATCACGTCAGTGGAAGCCCGGCGCAGTCTGCCTCTGCAAACCGCCTATGCCGCCTCCAAGCACGCGGTCAGCGGGTTTCTAGAATCCCTGCGGGTTGAGCTTATGCACGAAGGGGCCAACATCAGCGTCACTGAAGTGATGCCCGCCGCCATCAACACCCCCCTGTTCAACAAGGCGCGTAGCAAGCTGGGGGTAAAACCCATGGGTACGCCGCCGATTTATGAACCCGAAATTGTGGCTGATACCATTCTCCACGTGGCCGAACACCCCACCCGCGATGCCGTTGTGGGAGATGCAGGCAAGGCGGTCGTCCTGGCTCAAAAACTTTCCCCGGAGCTAGTCGACCAATACATGGTGAACAACGGCTTCGAGTCGCAAAAGACCGATCAGCCGAAGTCCGCCGATGACCCTGATAACCTGTATGGGGCGATTCCGGGCTTTGATACGGTCAGGGGTGACTTTACGCCCCAGGCCCAGGCCGTGAGTTACACCAACTGGTTGGAGACTCATCCGGCGGTGAAGTGGGGTGCCCTGGCTGGCTTAGCCTTGGGGGTCGGGGCCATTGCTCTGCTCAGCGTACCCCTCTTGAGCGACAAAGAGTTGTTTTAACAGCCCATGACCAGAGTCGAGTCACTGTCGGTCTATGTGTTGCCCGCTCGCCAACGGCATCCCCTGAAGCCATAGAGGGGTTTGCCCGCTATCGGAGTTATGGTCCTTCACTACATTGTGTTCAGACAACGGGGGCACTCGATTGGCCCGCTGGGCTTAATGTCCTGTAAGGCAAAGCGCAGAATCTGGTTGCCCCTGCTGTGGGCCACCAGATGCAGGCGGCGCAGGCACCGTTCGGTAGTGCGATCGCGCCGGTTCAGCTCATGAATAAAGTCAGCCAGTTTCACGAAACCTCGCCCACTGTGTAAACGGTGGAGCCAAGCACGCGATCGCCCACTATGGCCATCGCTACATTCGTTTTGCTCGAGCTAGCCCTAAATTCATTAAAAAAGCTTATTATCACTGAGATTTTAGGTTTGTCCGACCTAGCTCCTTCAAAATTCCTGCTATATAAGCATCAGGAGCTACTAATAATGTCAGTGAATGGTTGTTTGAACATTAGAAGATTGAATTGACGGTGAAGCCTATAACCATTGACTGAAATAGCTTCTAGAAGACTAGACCTTGAGAAGATGCATCACTTGGTCTTGATTGATACACTTTAAGTACAAATAAGAGAAAGTTATCTTTCAGGAGAATTTGCTTTATGACAAGTACAAGCAGTAACCAAAATCCATCTAGAAAGCCCGATGAAATAATTGTAGTCCAGCCTACCAGTTCCCTTTCTGCCCAATCTGAGCAGGCCGAGAAGGTCGAAAAAAATCAGAGCGGTGAACATACCGTGGCTAAAGCTGTTGGCGCAACCGGCGGTAGCGTGGCAGGCGCGGCAGTTGGTAGAATGGTCGGCGGTAAAGTGGGTGCAGCTATCGGTGCCGTAGGTGGCGCGATCGCAGGTGCAGCCATTGGTGATCAGGCCGCTACAAGCATGGACCAGCAAGTGGAAAGTGCGACGGGTTCAATCAAAGATGCCGCTAAAAGCGTTACCCATCAGGTTGAAGATACACTGGATAGCGTTAAAGCAAAGATCGATGAAACCGATGTAAAAGGGTTGGCTGAGTCTGCAAAGCAGAAAGTCAACGAAGCAGATGTACGCGGTGTCAGTCAATCCATTCAAGGCAAAATTAACGAGGCGGACGTTCGCGGCGTCAGTCAGTCTGTGCAAGGCAAAATTGACGAAGCAGATGTTCGTGGCGTTAGCCGGTCTGTACAAGGCAAAATTGATGAAGCAGATGTTCGCGGCGTAAGCCAGTCTGTAAAAGGCAAAATTAATGAGGCAGACGTTCGCGGCGTCACAGATTCTGCCAAAAGAACGATTGATGACGATGTAAGACCTGCGATCAAAAACACCATCAATCAGACATCCCAGAAAGCTAGCAATGCTGCTCATAGCGCAACTTCAGCGGCAAAGAAGTCTCTAGAGACGCCATCCCCTAAAAATAATACGAAGCCAGCGGGTTGGAAAGATCCTCTAATCGAGCAAAAGCTCCATGAGAATCAAGGAAAGGCTTAGCTAATCTGATTTTCAGGTCTTGAAAGGTGGGGAGTACCTCTTCTGGTGCTCCCCACCTTTTATATTTGACTAAGTGGTTGGGCCAATTCAAAATGTAGGATGGGTTAGCGATAGCGTAACCCACGCGGGCGTTGGGTTTCGTGCCTTAACCGCAACCTACACAGTCTTATATTTGATTGGGTTTTCCTACTTATAGCTGCTTGAGCGAGCATTAAACCTCAGCTACGCCTTATTTTGAAGCCCCATCACCCGACGGTATTCGTTGTTAATGTCTTTCGCCTTTGCGATCGCTACCTTCAGCCCAACAGGAGTGGCTGAAACCCCAAGAGCTATCTCGTCGCGATCTCCGTTGCTATCCCCTGGCTTGGGGGGGAAGTGTCTCCCCCGCACGTACAATCGGTTGTCCTTCTCGCGAATCGAGACCTTCTCCAGCCCCTGATTAACCTGGTTGATCCGTTCTTTGAGGTCAGGCGCACTCTGGTTCAGACTTCTCCTCCCATCTCCCCCGTTCCTCCCCCAAAAAGAGTACAAACTACCTACACTTAGCTTAATTTTCCTAAGCTGAGTGAGGCAAGGGGGACGCCGCAAATCGTTACGGGAGCTGGATTTAAACGGAGAGGGAGGGATTCGAACCCTCGTGAGGTTTGACCCTCAAACAGTTTTCGAGACTGCCGCATTCAACCACTCTGCCACCTCTCCAAGGGGCTTTGCTATTCTACCGTTGAATTGAACTCTCAGGCGACCTCAAAGCCGAAAACCCGCCGAGAACTGTCGGTGAAACAGGTATTTGGGGTGGGCTATCTAGAAATGGGCTCTTTGCAGGGGTACCGCAATCCGGGAAGATGAGGGGGATTCTTTCTGCCCCCGCCCACTGATTGCTATGGTGTTTGGTCTAACCGACGATTCGCTAGCTGAGAAACTGATAGACCTGGCCCTCCAGCGAGGTGCCGAAGCGGCGGAAGTGCTGCAGTCGCGATCGCGATCGCGACCCGTTTTTTTTGAAGCCAACCGTCTCAAACAGCTCGAAAGTTCTGCCGCTCTGGGAACGGCCCTGCGGCTGTGGGTAAACGGTCGACCGGGGCTAGCGGTGGCCTACGGCAATGTTGACCCTGAGGCTATCATCGACAAAGCGCTGGCCATTAGCGCCCTCAACGACCCCGAACCCATTGATTTGGTGGGGGGAACCAGCCGCTACTACCCTGATATGGGCCAAGAGGTACCGGTAGAGCAGCTGATCGAGTGGGGCCAGGGCATGATCGATCGCATTCGCAGCGCCTACCCTGAGGTAATTTGTAGCGTTGATGTTGAGTGCGATGTGGAAACCACCCGCATTCTCAATACAAAAGGGCTTGACTGCCGCTACAGCGATGCCACGTTGAGCAGCTACCTGTCGGCAGACTGGGTGCGGGGCGATGACTTTTTGAGTGTGAGCGACGGTCAGACCCAGCGGGACGTTTTGGATGTCGATGCGCTGACCGACCAGGTTTTGCAGCGGCTAGCCTGGGCCGAGCAGCCGGCGGAGGTCGACACAGGGCGTATGCCGGTGATCTTTACCGCTAAGGCCGCCGATATGGTGTGGGACACGCTGCAATCGGCTCTTAGCGGCAAGCGGGTGCTGGAGCGATCGTCCCCTTGGAGCAATGCCCTGGGCGAGCAGATGACCTCGTCCTGCATTACCCTGTTGCAAGACCCAGAGGCTGGCCCCTTTAGCTGCCCTTTCGACGACGAGGGCACGCCTACTCAGCGGCTGATTTTCATTGAGCAGGGGGTGGTAAGGCTGTTTTACAGCGATCGCGCCGTGGGTCGCACCCTGGGGGCCGAGTCGACTGGCAATGGCTTTCGTCCTGGGCTGGGTAGCTACCCTACCCCCAGCCTCTATAACACCCTCGTGCAGCCAGGGACAAAATCTCTTGATCAGCTAATTGCAGGTATCGATAACGGCGTGCTGGTCGATCAAATTTTGGGCGGCGGGGCCGGTATTGCGGGAGATTTTTCGGTGAACATCGACTTGGGCTACCGTATTCATCGGGGTGAACTGGTGGGCCGCGTCAAAGACACCATGGTGGCAGGCAATGTCTACACCGCACTCAAGGACAAGGTCGAGTTGGGCAGCGATGCCGACTGGAATGGCTCATGCTACACACCTTCGGTGCTGCTAGATGGATTGTCGATTACGAGCGGCTAACTGACTGGCACTGAGGGCAAATATAACAACGTCGCCCGCCGATCATAATTTTGGTAATGGTCTCGCCGCAGCGGTGGCAGGGCTGGCCCTGGCGGCCAAAGGCCCAGTGGCGATAGTCGCGGCGGCGGTAGCCGGTTTGCTTCAGATGGGCCGCTAGGGCCAGGTCGTTGGTAATGCCGTTGTGGCGGTACGACTGCTGGGGCAGAACCAGGGCGGCCTCAGCAAAGGCGGCAATTTGCTCGGGGGTGCAGTCGGTGGGCCGTTGGCCGGGGTGAATGCAGGCCACATACAAAATTTCGGTGCGTAAGTAGTTGCCGATGCCGCCTAAAAACCCCTGGTCAAGCAGCAGGGTGGCAAACTGGCGACGGCGAAATGGGGCGCTGAGCGTTCTGGCTTCTACCTCGGCGGCGGTGGTAGTTTCATCGAGGGTATCTGGGCCGAGTTTGGCGATGTAGGGG
>NZ_JADEXE010000319.1 GCF_015207265.1 Nodosilinea sp. LEGE 07298
CATGGGGGGTGAGGGCGAAGGAAAGAGAGCTGGGGCGCAATAGTGTCATTATGACCATTGCAGGGGAGCCAAGAAAAGCCTGTCAGGCCTTTTGAAGGCATTCCCTGGCGAGTCATGTGTGGTTGATATTGCGTTGGTTGGTATATAGGGAGCAAGCCCGATGACAGGTTGGAGCAATGGTCAAAGACCCGCTTCTGGAGGCGATGGTCAAAAACCTGCCCTAAGGGGCGATCGCAAACCCGGCTGGGCCTCTGGGCTCCTGGCCCTGTTGCTGGGAGGCCTACTCTACCGCACTATCGTCGCATTCTGGATGCTGCCAGGTTTTGACGAAGCCTACTACTACCTCTACAGCCGCTACCTGAACTGGAGCTACTTTGACCATCCGCCCATCGTCGCGTTGACGACTGGAGTGGGCTGGTGGTTAACCGGAATTGTTTCACCCTTTACCCTGCGGTTGGGGGCGCTGGCGCTGTACTGCATCAGCCTGATATTTTTGTACCTAACGGCAGCACGCCTGTTTTCAGCGGCAGTCGGGCAAATGGCTGTAGCAATTGTCACCCTGATTCCGCTGTTTGCGATCGCCTTTGGCATTCTGACCTCTCCCGACAATGGGCTAAGTTTGTTTTGGAGCGCTACGCTGCTGGTGGCCGCTTGGGAGTTTTTCCCTGACCGTAGCCGCCTCGGTAACCACAGCCCGATTAAAGCTACCTACGTGCCCACCTGGCGCATCGCGCTGTTGGGTTTCACCGTAGCGTTGGCCTGCCTGAGCAAGTACCACGGCTTTGTGCTGGGCCTCAGCCTGGTGGGGTTTTGTGTGGTCTATCGCCCCTACCGCGCAGCGCTGCGATCGCCCTGGATCCTGCTCGCCATCGTCGTCTTTGGCCTCACCCTCTTTCCGCTTTGGTACTGGAACAGCCAGCACGACTGGATTTCCTTTCGCTTTCAGCTGGGCATGCGGTTTGATGGCAACACCGGCAGCAGCAGCTTTAGCCTGGGCCAAATGATGGGCTATTGGCTGCTATCGATCGTCTATTTGTTTCCCCTCTTTGGATTTCCGCTGTGGTGGGTAGCCGCCAAACAAAGCGGCAAACAGGCGTTGTTTTTGGTTTCCTCCAGCCCGAGCGGTGGCGAAGCCCAGGATCACTACAAGCAAGCCCTCATTCTCTGGCTGTCGCTGCCCATTATGCTGCTGTTTACCCTACTGGGAGGCAAGCAGCAGATTCTACCTGCCTGGCCCGCGCCTGGCTATTGGGGCATCAGCATTTTGCTGGCGGCCCAGGTGCTGGTCTGGCAGCGCCAGCGGCCTCGGCTGATTCGTCGCTGGCTGTGGGGCTCAGGGCTATTTTTGGCCTCGCTCTCGATGGTGGCGCTGCTGCACCTGCGGCTGGGCATTTTGCAGCAGCCCAGCACCTATGCCATTTGGGGTGGGCTAGTACCGGTTGAGCAAGATGGCTCTACCGAACTGCTCGACACCTCACAAATGCAGCGCCTGTTTGACGACAGGCCCGAGGTGAGGGCAGCCCTGGATGAGGTAGGCTTTGTTTTCACCAACGAATACTATTTGGGGGGCTATTTTGCTATGGCCATTCACCCCCTGGTCGACCTACCGGTGACCGCTTTTAGCCAAGACCCACGCGGTTTTGCCTTCTGGCATAACCCCCAAGACTGGGTAGGCCAAGACGGGCTGTACATGACGATCGATCGCTTCACCGAAACCGACGAAATTATCGATCGCTACCGCCCGCTCTTTGAGAGCATTGAGCCCCTAGCCATTGTTCCCCTGCGGCGGGGTGGGGCGGTAACTGAAACCATTCACGTCTATCGGGCCAACAACCTGCGTCAAGCCTACGAATATCCCTACGGTCCCTCAGCGAGTCCGCTGCCGCAGCCGCCAGCCGGTGTAGCTGAGTAAAGCCGTAGCCCCTAGAGCGTAGACCAGCCCGCTGGGAACACCGGCAAAGGCCAGGGCCAGACTGCCTGCCCACAGGGTAAGCACGTAGATAAATAGTACTGTCACGCGGTGGGAAAGCCCGGCCTGTAGCAGGCGGTGGTGTAAGTGACGCTTATCGGCCACAAAGGGCGACTTGCCAGCGCGCAGGCGATCTAGAATGACCGCCGACATATCCAAAATAGGCACAGCCAAAATTAGGTAGGGCAGCAGTACCGCCGCTGTCGTCACCGTCTTAACTAGGCCAATAACACCTACCCCAGCCAGCGTAAAGCCCATAAAGTAGGCTCCACCGTCGCCCATGAAGATCTTGGCCGGATTGAAGTTGTAGCGCAAGAAACCCAGGGCACCCCCGGCCAGGGCAGCGGCGATTAAAGCCGCAGCGGGCTGATTCATAAACAGGCTCACTACCAGCATGACCAGCGCCGCAATACCCGAGACACCGGCGGCCAAACCATCGAGGCCATCGATCCAATTGATGGCATTGGCCATGCCTACCAGCCATAAAACTGTCACCGGCAGGCTGATAAAGTCGGGCAGTTGGATCAACCCGTAGAAAGGAATGGTGAGGAAGTCGATGCTGACGCCTACATACCAAGCCATTGTGGCCACAACGGCCTGCATAAACAGACGACTAATCGGAGAAAGTCCAAACAGGTCGTCGGTCAGGCCGATCAGAAAGAACGCCAGCCCGCCTAGGGTAACGCCCCAAATTTGAAACTCTTGCGGCGGAGCGAGATGCTCACCAGTGGCATCGATAAACCCGCCTAAAGACCATACCGCCAGCAGTGCCAGCAGGGTACCCAGGAATATCGAGACTCCACCCAGTCGCACCATAGGCTTATCGTGCACCTTGCGACCACCGGGCTGGTCTACGCGCCCGCTTTTGAGGCCAATGCGGCGCACAATGGGCGTTGTGCCAAGCACCACCACGGCGGAGATACCAAAGGCCAGCACATGATAGAAAACGAACGGCATCCTCACCCCTCCTATTTTGAGAACCCGGAACTCAGCTGGTTGGGTTCTATTTCAGCAGCCTACTCTGCCTTGACGGCACCCTTTAACCCAGGACTATCCTAAGCGCTGAGCACCAAGGTATTAAAACTGAATCAGAGAGTATTCTGGCCCTAAACAGTCCATAGGATAGGCCGACTCTGCTAAATAAGCAAAAACTCCATGCAATTATGACAGATCATTAAGGTGTCACCCTAATTTTCTGCGACATTACATGGAGGAATCTGCGATCGAACTCGCTGGTATACCCAGATTTTTGGGAATTAGGGGTGTTAGGTATCAGGTTCAAGGTTTTAGGATCTGCCTGGCACCTCGAACCTGACACTTAATACCGTTCTTTTAGACTAAGGCGGGAACCAGCCCGCCTAGGTGGGCATAGAGGGGGAAGCGATCGCACAGTACCGCCACTCGCCTCTTGCAGTGCTCCGCCATCGTGGCGTCGTCTGGGTTGAGCAGGCGATCGGCAATGATGTCGGCGATTTCGGTAAATTCGGCTTCGCCCATGCCTCGGGTGGTCATGGCCGGAGACCCTAAGCGCAGCCCGCTGGTGACAAAGGGCGACTCAGGATCGTAGGGCACGGTGTTTTTATTGGCGGTAATGTTGACATCGCTGACTAGCTTGTCAGCCCGCTTGCCAGTCATGCCGATAGAGCGCAGGTCGACCAGAACCAGGTGGTTGTCGGTGCCGTCGGAGACGACCTTAATTCCCCGCTGCTGTAGCTGGGCTGCCAGCCGCTTGGCATTGGCAATCACCTGAACCGCATAGGTGCGAAACTCGGGCCTGAGAGCTTCGCCAAAGGCCACAGCCTTGGCGGCAATGACGTGCTCTAGGGGGCCGCCCTGGCTGCCTGGGAAGACCGCCTTGTCAAACTTTTTGCCCAGCTCGGCATCGCGGGTGAGAATTAAACCACCGCGAGGGCCGCGCAGGGTCTTGTGGGTGGTGGTAGTGACCACATCGCAATAGGGCAGGGGGTTGGGGTGCAGGCCAGCAGCTACTAGTCCGGCGATATGGGCGATGTCGGCCAGCAGGTAGGCTCCAACTTCGTCGGCGATCGCGCGAAAATTTTCAAAATCGATGGTGCGAGGATAGGCCGAATAGCCGCAGATAATCATCTTCGGGCGGTGTTCTAAGGCCAGGGTGCGGATTTGGTCGAAGTCGAGCTGTTCGGTGTCGCGGCTAACGCCGTACTGGCACACCTTAAACCACTTACCCGAGACATTGACGGGCGACCCATGGGTGAGGTGTCCGCCGTGGGAGAGATCCATACCCAAGATGGTATCGCCGGGTTCTAGCAGAGCCAGAAATACGGCGAAGTTAGCCTGTGCCCCCGAGTGGGGTTGAACGTTGGCATGGGCGGCCCCGAAGAGTTCTTTAGCGCGATCGATCGCCAGCTGTTCGGACTCATCGACGAAAGCGCAGCCACCGTAGTAGCGCTTGCCGGGCAAGCCCTCAGCATATTTATTTGTCAGTACCGACCCCTGGGCTGCCAGCACCGCTGCCGAGGTAAAGTTCTCGCTGGCAATCAGTTCCAAGTGGTCGCGCTGGCGCTGTAGCTCACGCTGCACAATGCTCGCCAGCAGCGGATCAGACTCTTGCAGAAAATCAAAGTTAGTTTGAGGCACGGGCAAGGCTCCCAACAATCGACAGATGTATACAGACAAAACGAGGGGGCTGGTCAGCGGATAGCCGATAGCCGGAATGCCTTTCCCTAGAGCATAGGCGACGGCTTGAACCCAGGCCACTTACCATTATCAATATCACGCCCTGCCATAGCGCGATGTCATTACGGTACAACCAACGTAGAGACCGAGACTATTGAGCAGTTTACACACAGTCTATTATCTTATCTGGATGGCTTTGAATTGGGTAGGGCAACTACGGACTCGCTAGTGGCAGACTGCACGGATTCAGAATTTACGGTCAAATGTTACGGATTGCAACATATAATCTTTAGAAACGGCGGGGGCAGGGTTGCTTCTGAGAATGGGCCGATTTCAACTGTTTTGCCAAAGTTGGGTGCAGTTGTGAGAGGCTAGGTTAAGCAGAATTGCCTGTAGTCGGTTTGAGATGTATATTCTCCAGGTTTGGGTCATTAATGCTGCAACTGACGGATTCCCCCCCCATCCAATCCCTATCCTCCGTTGAGGACGCCTATGAGGTGTGTCGGCGCGTCACGGCTAAGTATTCCAAGACGTTCTACACCGGCACCATGCTGATGGCTCCGGCTAAACGGCGCGCCATTTGGGCGATATACGTCTGGTGCCGCCGGACCGATGAACTTGTGGATGGGCCGCAGGCGCAGTTTACTAGCGAAAAAACCCTTGACCGCTGGGAGGCCCAGCTAGAGTCAATCTTTGCGGGTTGCCCTGTCGATGACGAGGATGTGGCTCTAGTCGACACCCTGGAGCAGTTTCCCCTCGATATTCAGCCCTTTCGCGACATGATTGCGGGACAGCGGATGGATTTGCATCGCTCTCGCTACGATACTTTTGAGGATTTAGAACTCTACTGCTACCGGGTGGCGGGCACCGTAGGGCTGATGTCGACTACGGTAATGGGCATTGATACCCAGCTACAAACAGCCCCCTGGAGCCAGCAGCAGCAGCTTGACCCCACTCCCCAGGCGATCGCGCTAGGCATTGCCAACCAGCTCACCAACATTCTGCGCGACGTGGGCGAAGATGCCCGCAGGGGCCGTATTTATCTGCCCCTAGCCGACCTGGCGGCCTTTGACTACACCGAGACCGACCTGATAGCTGGTGTCGTTGACGATCGCTGGCGAGCCCTGATGGCTTTTCAGATCGATCGCGCTCGTCGGTTTTATACCGAAGCAGAGAGCGGCATTGGGCTGCTGAGTGAAGATGCCCGCTGGCCGGTGTGGTCGGCTTTGGCCCTCTACCGTCAAATTTTGGACGTGATTGAAGAAAACAACTACGACGTTTTTACCCAACGGGCCTTTGTGCCCTCGCTGCGTAAGCTCTTAACCCTGCCACGTACTTTGCTCAAGGCGCGGGTGCTCTAGGCTAAGTGCATAGGCAGGCTTAGATCGGTGAATAGCCGACCCTTCCAATCAGGGCAAAGCACCGCAAGTTTTATTAAGATATGTGTAGAGCCTTCGGGCTTACATCTTTACCTTGCGCTGCCTGCCATGACGACCACCGCCCCTTCTGCTGCTGAAGTACCAAACACCACCGCTTGGAAAATTAAGCTGCTTTACGACGGCGACTGCCCCCTCTGCCTGCGAGAGGTGAATTTTTTGCGCAAAAAAGACGGCGGACGTGGCCTGGTTGCCTTTACTGACATCGCGGCCGATGACTACAGCCCCGAAGACAACGGCGGCGTTGACTTTGCCACAGCCATGGGCCGTATTCACGCCGTTCTGCCCAATGGCACAACGATTAAAAACGTAGAGGTCTTTCGCCAGGTATATGCCGTGCTCGGCTTGGGCTGGGTTTATGCCCCTACTGGGTGGCCTCTCATTGGCCCTCTGGTGGACTGGATTTATGGCATTTGGGCCAACTGGCGGTTGGCGATGACCGGCAGACCTAGCCTAAAGACTATCTTGGCAGAGCGAGAGGCGCTGTTAGGGGAAGGGTGCAGCGATCGCTGCCAAGTTTGAGATACAACGCCTGTCCAAATCAGCTAGTTGACAAATAAAAGCAGATAAAAAAGCCGAGTTTTTGCTGAAGCAAGAACTCGGCTTTTTTGAGGTTAATTGCTTTGAGTTACGCTCAGCTACTCAGGTTCGGAACCGCTTTCTTCGGTCTCGTCGAGAGAACTGCCGGTGCCATCGTAGAGGGCGTCGAGTTGCTCACGAGCATCTTTGACCGAAATTGATCGCATCACCAGCAGCGGCTCGCGAATGACGTGGCCATCTTGATCGAGCAGTTCGGGGTGGGGCATTGGGCCATCGCCCTGGGTAGCCTGCGGGCCACCGTAGGACCGAGACGATTGGGGATTGCGGGCATTGCTGCCGAGCAAAACTAGGTTTCTGACCAGATTTGCGATCGCCATAATGGCCAGAACCGCAAATGCAATGATATAAACGACGTGCCACATAGCTGCTGTCCTCTGGCCAACCTTTGCCTCTATTGACTTTAGCGCGTTTCAGGGTCTCGTGCTGTGTCAGCCCCAAAACCTGAGTCTTAACTCGCCTAGCCTGTATCTAGTTTAACCAAAATTCTTCTGCTTCAGCCTCAGCCATAGGGTTGCTCAGCGGTTGCCAACCCGGCTGCCAGAGCGATGGATTCTTCAGCTGCTTGGCATTCACCCAGAGCCGCACCGTTGGGTCACAGGAGGCAACCAGTTCGGCAAACACCCACTGGCCCTCCTGCTTGCGGTTAGCCACCTGAAAATGCCGCCAGCCCTCAGTCTTTTGGCGAGCCGTCCATTTGGAGCCGAGCAGGTGGGGGTATTTTTGTTTGCGAGGCATGGGGG
>NZ_JADEXE010000320.1 GCF_015207265.1 Nodosilinea sp. LEGE 07298
GGCTACCGGGGCAGGCGCTGGAGCCGGCGCTACCGGGGCCGTATTGACTGGGCGTGGGGCCGGGGCTACCGGCGCTGGAGCCGGTGGTTCATTGTTAATCACCGGAGCAGGCGCTGTCGCTGGTTCCGAACGGGGAGCACTCGTATTCCTAAGACCGCTGCTGCCGCTGCCGCTGTCGCTATCACCACTTGCGGCAGAAGATGTCCCACTGCTACTGGAAGAAGAACTACGTCCACTGTCAGATTGGCTAGCGGTCTGGCGACTTTCGCCACTAGAGCTAGACGCTGACTCCGACGATTGCGACGGCCCGTTTTCGGCCACTACTCGACCCGGTTTGACTGGGCTGAGGGTAATAGTGCCCTCACGCCCACCCAGGCGGGGCAGACTGGGAAAATCTTCAGAGGGAATATCGTCGGTAAGCTTGGCCATAAAATCGCGCCAGACGCTAGCAGACATACTGCTAGCCCCTCGGGTAGGCGTGTTGTCATCGTTGCCCATCCATACCCCAGCCACCAGCTGAGGAATGTAGCCCACAAACCAGAGATCCCGATATTCCTCAGACGTGCCGGTTTTACCTGCCACCGGGCGGCCCAGGGTGGCATTGCCGCCCGTCCCCCCTTCAACAACCCCTCGCAGCATCCAGGTCATAATTGCCGCTGTGTCGGCATCAATGGCCTGCACCGACTCGTTGGGCCGTTCGTAAATAACTTCGCCGTCGCTGTTAAGCACCCGCCGAATGCCGTGGGTCGGGCGGTGTACGCCCTTATTGGCCAAGGTTCCGTAGGCGCTGGTTAGCTCTAGCAGGTTAACTTCTGATGTGCCTAAGGCCAACGAGTAGGCGGGCAGCAGCGGTGACTCAATGCCCATCCGCCCTGCCAATTGCACTACTGGGTCAAAGCCCACATCGACCAGCAGCTTGACGGCCACAATGTTGACCGACTTGCGTAGTGCCTCCAGCAAATCCATGCCGCCGCTGTAGGTTTTGCCGTAGTTTTTGGGCTCGTAACCGTCGACTACGTAGCGGGCATCCATGTAGTTTTTGTAGGGTGACATACCCCCTGCGATCGCCGCTGCATAGACAAAGGTTTTAAAGGTTGACCCCGGCTGTCGCTGAGCCTGAGTAACCCGGTTGAACTGATTTTCGCTGGTAAAGTCAGTGCCGCCCACCATAGCCTTAATTTCGCCGTTGCGGGGGTCAACGGCCACCAGAGCTACCTGCCCTACTCGCTGCCAATTGCTGTAGCGTTCAACAGCCTCTTCAACGGTTTCTTCGGCACGGCGCTGCCAGACCACATTCAGAGTCGTTTCCACCGTTAGACCACCAGCCTCTAGCTGGTCGGAAGGCAGCAGAGCCTCCAGCTGCTTTTGAATGTAGATCGTGAAGTAGGGAAACTCGCTGTAGAGAAACTTGGGCTGGTTGGTAGCGACTTCTACGCTGGCGGTAATGGCCTCTTCGGCTTCTACCCCAGTAATGGCATCGGTGGCCAGCATGCGGCGAATCACCCGGTTACGCTGACTGCGGGCCGATTCTACATTGACCGATGGCGAATATAAGCTGGGGGCCGGAGCCATACCGGCAATCATGGCCGACTCTGCTACGGTGAGCTGATCGATGGTTTTACCAAAATAAATCCAGGCCGCATCGGCTACGCCATAGGCTCCAGAGCCCAAGTACACCAGGTTGAGGTAACGCTCAATAATCTGCTCTTTGGTCAGGCTTTTTTCGAGCTTGACGGCCATTAGCGCTTCTTTAAGCTTGCGCTGGTAGCTGCGCTCCTGATCGAGAAAGACGATGCGAGCCAGCTGTTGGGTAATGGTGCTAGCCCCTTCAACCGTTTCCCGGTTTTGCAGGTTGGTCAAAACGGCGCGAGCAATGCCCCGGTAGTCAACGCCGTTGTGCTCATAAAAGCGGCGGTCTTCAGAGGCGATGAACGCGTCTACCAGGTGCTCAGGAATGTCGTCATAGGTAATGGTTTCTCGGCTGGCAGGGCCAAGCTTTTGCAGAATTACGCCGTCGGCTGACACCATCGTGACGGTGCCATCGCGCTGGTAGGTCAACGCCGCATTCGGATCGGGCAGCGTGGCATTGGTATGCTCGAATACACGATAGGCACGGGTACCTCCCCCGGCAATACCTGCCCCAGCCAGTAGCACTATCCAAAACAAGGGCCGCAAAAACAGCGGTCGATAGCTGCGCGGCGGTATCACCTGATCGCGGGAGGGCGCAGGCTGAGCTTCGACCGATCGCGGCGAAGCGGTCGTCTTAGCAGAATTGGTTGGGCTGACCCTATCGGTCTTGCGGCCCGAAGTCTTTCGTCTGGCAGAACGCGATGACTTCCTTGTCGGAAACGACAACCAGGTTAACCAAGATCGAGCCATAGCACCGTTGCCCTTCACGTTATCTGAGAACTGTATGGGGTTTCGACCATTTCTTCAAGGGTACTGCCTTGAAGAAATGGATCCCCTAAAGTGCTGCGTGGCCTAGAGCCAGCCCCGTCACCAGCATACCCAATACCAAAAAGGGCTGGGCGCTGGCCTGATACTTGACGTCATTGCCCAGCGGGTCGCGCAAAAAGTACATGTCCTGAAAGGTGATTTGGGGGATGATCAGCAGGATCAGCAGCACCGCGTAAAGATTTTGGTGAATGGCCATCAGGTAGGCCGCTACGCCCCCCTGAAAAATATCGATCGCGAGCACACAAATCCAGGCGGCGGTGGTAACGCCAAACATCACCGGCAGCGACTTGAGCCCCATCTGGCGATCGCCCTCCACACTCTTGAAGTCGTTTACTACGGCAATGCCCAAACCGGCCAGGCTGTAGAACAAAGTAAGCACTACAATCTGCCAGGTTAGGGTGCCAAACAGGGCGTGACCTGCCCACCAGGGTAGGGCGATATAGCTGGCCCCCAGGGCGTAGTTGCCCAGCCAGCCGTTTTGCTTGAGCTTGAGGGGAGGGGCCGAATAAATATACGACACCAGCGACCCGCCCAGGGCGAGGGCCGTGATGGTGGGAAAGCTGTGACCCGCCCAGTGATCGAGGGCAAAGGCTACCGCCACCCCACCGACCAACAGCACCAATATTTGGGCTACCACCTGGCGAATCGAGATCGCCCCGGAGGGAATGGGCCGGTAGGGCTCATTGATGGCGTCGATGTCGCGATCGTAGAAGTCGTTGAGGGTTTGGGTATAGCCGGTCAGCAGTGGCCCTGAGAGCAGCATGCAGGCGGCGGCAATCAGCACGTATTCCAAATTCCAGCGGTAGTTACCGGATGAGGCGGCCCCGCACACCACTCCCCAGATTAGCGGGATCCAGGTGATCGGCTTCATCAGCTGTAGGCGAATCTTCCAGATCGAAGTTTCGCCTGCCTTAGCCCCTTTCATGCCCAGCAGCTGGCGAGCCGCATTGCCCTGGGCTTTAGGAGCGATCGCGGGCGCGATTTCTGGCGTAGCTTCAGGGGCACCCCCAGCCGCCGGGGTCGGGTCGGGAACGTCGTTGACCGGGATGGAAGACGGTTGTTCAGCCATGGTGGTGTGAAACTGCTACGAGTCGATGAAGAATCAGGTAAGCGCAATACTTACCCACGGTGCCACATTTTTTGGGGGAGAATCAAACCCTGCTGGCTGCGGAGGGCATTTTTGCTGGGGAACCGATGACATAGCGCCGCTCGGATATCTCCAGAAAGAGAAGCCCTAGCTAAACGAAATCACCAGGTGCTGCTCTTGAAACTTGGCCCCAGCCACCGCCTTGCCCTGGAGAGACTTAGGCAGCAGCAGGTTGCGCCGCTGATCGCCCGCCTCAATGGTGACCTCGGGGCCGTACTGAGTGAGCTTAACCTGGGTTTTATCAAAGCTGGGCAGAAACAGCCGCACCGTCTTAGTCGCCTCATCTACGCTGACGGGGCGAGGAGCGGCTGCCGCCCACTGAGCCGGGTCGGGCAGGGCATCGATCGCGCTCTCCCAGCCCTGTTCTACCACCTGGGGCAGCGTTACCTGGGGCAACGGCGCAAAGGATGTCGCCTGATCATCGTTCAAGTGGCCGCTGTTGACGAGTACGCCGCCGATAGTGAGGCCAATCTGTTGAGCGCTGCCCCATAGGTAGCGGGCAGTAGCCACAGCCCCCGCCGTCGGCGTTGTCACCAAAAAGGCCGCGACTCGGCTGGGGTTGGTGACCGCCTGACGCCCGTCTTCAAGCTGCGATCGCACCTGCCCGGTAGGCTGATCGAGCACATCACCCGACCAGTCAACTGCCAACACCGCCGAAGCCATCGGCTGCAAAAAGGGCGATAGCACCCGCCCCACATCTGATTGCTGAAACACACCGCGAAACCGCCGCAGGTACCAATCCAAAATTTCGGGCATGCCCAGCATACGCAGGGTAGCGGTGGCATCGCTGCCATCGTAGATAATCACGTCGTAGCGATCGCTGGCGTCGTACTGGCGTAGGGCATTGAGGGCCAGGGCGCTATCCATGCCCGGCATTACGCCCAGTTCCTGACCATAGACCGCCTTGAGAAACGGCGTGCGCAGGTATTGGGCCTCCAGGGTTTTCACCTCATCCCAGCTTTTCTCTAGCTGGGTCGCCGCCTGAAACTGCATAGCCCACAGGTTGGGCTCTAGCTCCGCAGGCTCCGCCCCCAGGGGCTGCCCCAGCAGCAGCGCCGGAGCCGGGGTGACATCTTGAATGACCAGCAGCACTCGCTGTCCGGCTCGCGATCGCTGCTTAGCGGCAGCGATGGCAACAGTAGTGCTGCCGCAGCCACCCTTACCCAAATAAGTGAGAATTAATGCCATAAAAAATTGGGTTTACACGTTCTGTTAGGTCATTGCCGCTGCGAACCAGCCCCGTCCCCTGGTTGAGATGGGAAAGAGCACTTCAGATGAACGGCACTGAATTAAGCCTGATGGGCAGCGCCCACCCTACGGCAGATCGAAGCTTTTGGCGATCTACAGGCTTATTTCAGCGCCATCCCACCCTAGATATCTTAAAGACATCTGATACCTGTGGCAGCACCTGTGAAAAATCCGTGGAGTTCACCCTCTAGGGATTCTTTAGGTTAAGACCCCTCAATTTTAGTGATCAAAAAACCATTAACCATCCCCCTGAGGAAGGGAGCCGCAAGGGTTCTACCGAGATTTAGCAGCCCTAAAACGTGGCCTGGTGCTGCCATTGGCCACCTAATGTTCACTACTGAATGGCAGACAGCTCATCTTCAAAAAACCAGGTGGTATAGCGGTCTTCAAACTCCACCACAACGCCCACGCCGCTGCCGTCCACCATCTTGAACTGGCTTATAACGCCGCGCTTGCCAAGGTAAGCCGACACATCTTTCGAAACCCGATCGCGGAGACGGGATACCTTCACCTTCTGACCAATCTCTAAACCCATGTTCACTGAGGGCTCCAACTGCCTATCCAACAATAAAACCAAGACACAGTCTATCAGCGTCTTGGCCTCTGTTGATCCTCAAAATCCTCTATTGTGAAACCTGGGAAAGGGGTAATCTTCTGTGGAGAGAAATAGGGCATGGCAGGAATCAGTGGTTGAGTCTTTGAGCAAAACAGTTTTTTCCTGGGCAGATCTGCTCAGGGGAGCAGGGGAGCAGCGAATGGACGACGAAGGAGAACGTTAAATGCTGGCAAAACGGATTGTGCCCTGTTTGGATGTCAAAGCCGGGCGGGTGGTCAAAGGGGTCAACTTTGTCGATCTTCGCGATGCTGGCGACCCGGTGGAGTTGGCTCAGGCTTATAATCAGGCGGGGGCCGATGAACTGGTGTTTCTTGACATTACGGCCACCCACGAAGACCGCGACATTATCTATGACGTGGTGTATCGCACCGCCGAGCAGGTGTTTATTCCCCTGACGGTAGGCGGAGGGGTGCAATCCTTAGAGACCATTAAGAAACTGTTACGAGCTGGGGCCGATAAAGTCAGCATCAACTCGGCGGCGGTCAAGCGACCTGAACTCATTCAAGAAGCCAGCGATCGCTTTGGGGCTCAGTGCATTGTCGTGGCCATAGACGCTCGCCGCCGTGAAGACCCCGCCCACCCCGGTTGGGATGTCTATGTGCGGGGGGGCCGCGAGAACACTGGGCTAGATGCCCTGATCTGGGCTGAAACCGTTGTCGCTCAAGGAGCTGGCGAACTGCTGGTAACCAGTATGGATGCCGACGGTACCCAGGCAGGCTACGACCTGGATCTGACCCGCGCGATCGCCGACCGGGTGCCGGTGCCGGTAATCGCTTCTGGTGGGGCAGGCAACTGCGACCACATTCACCAGGCGCTCACGGAGGGCCGGGCAGAAGCAGCCCTGCTGGCCTCGTTGCTGCACTACGGTCAACTCACGGTACAGCAGGTAAAAGAGCACTTACGCGATCGCCAAGTGCCAGTCCGCCTGACCTAGTCAGGCCAAACTGAACTGGCAAATGCGAAAACATTCTGTGGAACCATGCCGGTTTTATGAATGCCTGTTACGATGTGTAACATACAGGTGAGAAGCTTTAAGTTTCCAAGCTTTGAGTTCTGCTATCGAAATCTTTACCGTAAGCCCTCTTCCATGCTGCTGCTCATCCTGACTATCGTTATTGCCCTGGTAGCCTGGGCGCTCCGGCTGATGGAGCAGGCTGTCAAAGGTCAGGAGTTTTCCCTGATGCTGGCGGGTTTCCTGGTGGCGTCTTCCGCCGCCGCCCTGATGGGAGTCTATTTTTTGATGGGCAACTACATGCTCTACATGAATAGCTCTGCCCAGCAAATGTCTGCCATGGAGTCTCTTGATATTCCGTATTCAATTTATGCCAGCGCCACCGTGCCCGACTCGACTAACCCAGGGGCTGATTGGTTAACCCAGGCTGAGTGGAGCCCCCAATAGCAGTTTGTAGGGCTAAATCTAAATTATTAAAGAAGCCGCCGGAATGTTTTTGTTCTCGGCGGCTTCTTTAGTGGTGCTAGATCTCTCAATTCAAAAGTCCCTACGCTGGGCAAACCAAGGTGTAGCCTCCGCTATAGCTGTACTGCCGCCTGCCGAGAGACTGGCTGCATCAGCTGCAAATATTCGAGATTGCCTTAATTTAGCGCGCGCCAGGTGGCGGGGCCAACAATGCCGTCTACGGTGAGGTTATTGGCCGCCTGAGCCTGTCGGACGGAGGCCTCAGTTTGGCTACCAAAGATGCCGTCGATCGCGCCGTTATAAAACCCTTTAGTCTTTAAACGCTGCTGTAGCTGCCGAACACCATCACCTTCCATGCCGGGGCGCAGCACGGGTAAAGCCGCTGTAGCGTCACCACTGTTGCTAGCGGGTGGGGTACTGGCTGGGGTAGTGTTGGCCGGTGGCGTACTCGCCGGAGGAGTATTGGAG
>NZ_JADEXE010000032.1 GCF_015207265.1 Nodosilinea sp. LEGE 07298
GCACCTACACCATCGACCTCGAAGCCGAAACCAGCGGCGGCAGTGGCTCCAGTGCGGGCCGCCAGTGGCCCACCCTCACGCAGGTGATTCAGGAGGCCGGGGGCATTACCCAGCAGGCCAATATCAAAGACATTCAGGTACGGCGATCGCAGCTGCAGGGCGATGCTGTAATCACCACCAGCCTGTGGGATCTGATTCGCACGGGCGATATCAGCCAGGATATTCGCCTGCGCGATGGCGACACCATTGTGGTCCCTAAAGCTGTCGCCATTTCGCCAGAAGAATCGGTAGCGGTTTCGAGCGCTAATTTTTCGCCAGCAGAGATGCCGGTGCAGGTAGTGGGCGAAGTGGCCAGCCCCGGTGGCGTAACTCTGCCGGCCAACGCCACGCTAAACCAGGCCATTTTGGCCGCTGGCGGGTTTCAGAGCAGCCGTGCCCAAACCTCTACGGTGCAGCTGGTACGGCTCAACCCCGACGGCAGCGTTGACCAGCGTACGGTGGATGTCAATCTGGCCGCCGCCGCCAACGACACGACAAACCCCATTCTCCGCCCTAACGATGTGGTGATTGTTGACCGCAACTTCGCTGCCGCCACTGGCGATACGTTGGGCCTGTTGCTGCGACCTTTTACCTCTCTAACCACCGTTTTGCGCATTCTAGGATTTTAGTTGGGGGTTTAGCTCCCGCACCATAGTTGACCAACAGCAGTTGTATGACGCTGTACTTTAAAAGGCCGAAAGATATAGATCTTGCTTCAATAGACCTTGGTTAGGTCAGGTTTTGAGTTTTGAGCTATAAGTTTATGAATTCTTGGGGGTACTCCCCAGATTTACCCTATGCCTTTCCCCCCCTCCTCCACACCCCGCGAAACTAACGGCAATGGCAACGGTCATGGCCCACTCAGGCCCGAGTTTGTGCCTGTGATGGCTCCACCCTCCTTAGTCGAGAAAGGGGATGACATTGACCTCAATCGATTGGTGGGAGTGCTCAAGCGCCGAGCTGGAGTCTTTTTAGGGGTCGCAGCCCTGTCCTTTGGCGGGTTAACCCTCTGGCACCTGAGCCGTCCCCCGGCCTATAGCGGCAGCGTCAACCTGCTGGTAGAACCTGTCACTAATGCTCCCCCTGTAGGTCTAGAAGAGGTGGTTGGAGCCCAGGGCAGCAGGGGGGCATCAAGACTCGACTACGACAGCCAAATTCGGGTGCTGCGTGGCCCAGCGGTAATCGAACCCATTTTGACCGATATTCAGCGCCGTTACCCCAACATTACCTACAACGCGCTGCTCAGCCGCCTGTCGATTATTCAGGAAGGGGACTCAAAGGTGCTGCGCGTCTCCTACAACGCTGCTGACCCTGAGGTGGTCTCTTTTGTGCTGACCCAGGTGATCGAAGGGTTTGTCGACTACAGCGTGCAAGACCGCCAGGGCGATCTGCGCCGGGGGCTGACGTTTTTAGACGAGCAGCTGCAGGAGAAATGGCGGGAAGTTGAGGCGATTGAGAGCGACCTGAGCGAGTTTCAGAAGCGCTACGACATTGTCAACGTCAACGCTACCAGCGAAAGCGTGACCCAGCGCCTCAACCAAATGCTGGCCGACCAGGAGCAGCTGCGGGTAGAGTTAACAGCCATGGAACCGCTGTATGACAATCTGCGGGACCAGGTGGGCTTTGACCCCGATACGGCTATCCGGGTGGCCAACCTCAACGAGTCGCCCACGTACCAGGCGCTGCTGGGCGATTTGCGCGAGATTGAGCAAACGATCGCCGCCGAGTCGGCCCGGTTCCAGACCGACACGCCTATGATCGAAGCTTTGGCAGACCAGCGCCAGCAGCTGTTGCCCCTGCTAGAAGCCGAAGCCCAGCGGCTGGTAGGAGAAGCTGTGGAAGCCGATACCCTGGGCTACAAAGGCTCGGTGAGCCAGGGGTTGATGCAGCAGCTGGTGGACACCGCTAACCAGAGGCAGGTGCTGCAAACCCAGGATCAGGCGATTGGTCAGACGGTGCAGCAGCTACAGGCCGAAATTCAGCGGCTGGCCGATTTGTCGCGATCGTTTCAGCAGATTGACCGCGAGCTGACAGTGGCTGAAAGTAGCCTCAACCAGCTGCTGGCCAGTCGCCAGGAGCTGCGGCTGCAGATGGCCAGGCAGGCGTCTCCCTGGGAAATTATTTCTCCCCTGAATGAGTCGGGCATTACCAAGACGACCAATTTGCCCCGTAAGCTGCTGCTTAGTACGGTGGTGGGGCTCATGATGGGCGGGGTGGCGGCTCTGCTGCGCGATCGCATCGATCAGGCTTTTCACAGTGTTGACGAGCTGGTTAAGGCGACCCAGTTGCCTAACTTGGCTACCGTACCCAACGCCCCGGCCCTGCAAAAACAGCCTTTGCTGATGGCACCTGACCTGGCCGCCACTATGGCCGATGTGCTGAGCCAGAGCCAGAGCCCCGATAAGCTCTACACCTCCTTTAGCTTTGCCGAGGCGTTTTACTCCCTCGAAGCTAACCTGCGTATGCTCAGTTCTGACGTGCCGGTGCAGGTGGTAGCACTCACGTCCTCGGTACCGGGGGAGGGTAAGTCGACCATTTGTGCTCACCTGGCGATCGCGGCAGCCAATATGGGCCGCCGCGTACTGCTGATCGACGGTGACCTGCGCAAGCCCAGTCAGCACCTGCTCTTCGGCCAGCCCAATCGCCAGGGGCTGAGCGACCTGATTACCCAGGCCATCGAAGACCCCAACGACTTGGTGCTGACGCTGCCGGGCAACCCCAACCTGCACCTGCTGACCGCTGGGGCACGCCCTCCAGCCCCCGGTCGGCTGCTGTCTTCGCGAAAAATGCAGCAGATTACTGAGCAGTATCGCCGCCACTATGACCTAATTATTTTTGATACGCCGCCTCTAGCCGGCATGATCGACGCTAAGCTTACGGCGGCTCATGCCGATGGGCTGTTGCTGGTGGTACGGCTGCATCGATCAGAGCGATCGGAAATTCAGCGGGTGCTAGCCGATTTGGGCAACACTGCCCAGGCTCCTCTGCTGGGTCTTGTCGTCAACGGTGTGCCCCAGAGTCGGCAGAGTGGCTACGACTACTACTACGGCTACTATGGTCGGCCTCAAATGGCGGCTGGGCTAGAAAAAAACGTTTAGACAGAGGACGGTTTGATATCGGCCGCTAAACCAGCGATGGGTGTGGCAACAGTAACGGAGTGTGAGGAGCAAACGTAATGAAGCGTAAGGCAAAACCATTGATTACCGGCGGGCTGTTGGGGCTAGCCGGACTAGGGCTACTGCCTCGGGGCGCAGAGGCAAGCCCCGATTTGCCGACAGTTGTTCCCGATCCGAGTTTGGGGGCAGCTCTAGCCGAGGATCCGCACCCGGTAGTTACCCCAGAGCCTTCGGCCCAAATCACCGCCCCCCAGACCGACGATCAAGGCACTGCTCAACCAGCCTGGTCCCCCGAGGCTGATCAACCTGTGGTGGCAGCCGCCGCTGCGGCTGCCGCAGAACCCGCTGGTGCGACCAGTCCCCCACCTGAGTTAACTGAAGCCGCAGTTGCGGTGCCAGAGACTGCGGCTACAGAAATTTCGACTCCAGAAACTGCGGCTTCAGAAACTGCGGCTTCAGAAACTGCGGCTTCAGAAAGCCTGGTTTCAAATAGTTCAGAAAGTGCTACAGCAGTCCCTACACCCATACCCGAACTCGATCTAACCCCTACTGGTACCCCAAGCCTTTCGGAAAATGAGTTGGCTAATCTGCCGCCAACCCAGGTTGTGCCAGTGCCAGCAGCAGCGCCAGTAACGGGGCAGCCTGAAGCGACTGAAACGCCTGCGATCGCCCCCGCAGAGCCTCCTGCCGAGCCGAGCCTGCCTGCGATCGCCCCCCAGTCCTCAGCCAGCCAGTCCATTCCTCCGGAAACCGCACCAGCGTTGACGGCAACTGGCGAAAATAATGGTGACGCCACGGCCACTATGGCGATCGCGCCTGCCCCCGTGCCCGTAGATGCCCCTGTTCGCCCGACGAGGCCTGAGGCACCGGCACCAGCCGCTCGGCAGACTGCCCCAGATTTGGCTACGCTGCGATCGCGAGCCACAGCGGTACAGGCGCTGCTGCACGACCTGCGATCGGCTTACGGCATCGAAGATTCGCTGGCGGCGGTCGACTCAACCGCTACTCCAGCCGCCCCCAGCCGCCAGGTATCGCGGCCCGAAACGCTAAGTCGGGGGCCACAGCTACCGCTGCTGCCGTCGCGATCGACTCACCGTCGCCCAGCAGCCCAACTGCAAAAGCCCGTGGTGGCCGCTAGAACAGTTCCGCTCTCAACTTCTGCGGGTGATCAGCCTAGCGCTACCAGCCGAGAGCCACAGCCACCCGCATCACTGGGGCAATCCCCCAATGTCGCCTTGGCGTTGCCAAAACCACAGCCGGTCATGTCGACAGGGCGGGCCGACTTGCTGTCGTCCTCAGTGCCTTCAGTAGGGGTGGCCACTGCACCGCGTCTGGCGGCAGCGCCTCCGACGGTGACTACCGCTCAGGCTACACCGTCTGCGCCAGAGGCAGACCAGGTGCGCGACGAGCTGCGGATTGAACCGTTAACCACTGCTGCCGACCCGGCCCAGAGCTTTCCGCCCTCGCCCAATGCGGGTATTCCTTCTGGCTTTGGGGCCGACTGGGGCGATCTATTCTTCAGCGCTTCGCTATCGGGGGCCGATCGCCTGCGGGGCGAGGCCGATGGCAGCCTCTCAATGGGCTTTGGGCTGGGCGATGCGCGGCAGGCCGTAGGAGTAGAACTGGCCTACAACCTACAGAGCATTCGTCAGTTTGGTGACAATGGTGGTTTTGATGCCAAGGTGCACCGCCACGTCTACGGCAGCGACACCACTCAGGTAGCGGCTGCCGTAGGTGTAAACAACTTCGTCTCCTACGGGTCTAACGCAGCGGGTACTAGCGCTAGTGTGTACGGCGTTGTGACGGCGGCCCACTTGCTGCAGCCAGAGCACCCGGTCAATCGCTTGCCGATTACAGCCACGTTGGGCGCAGGGAGCGGTTATTTTTCTGGAGACAATAGCGATGTCGGCGTGATTGCCGGGGTTGGGCTACAGGTGCACCCTCAATTTTCGATTAATACGGCTTGGAGTGGTGTCGGCCTGAACGTAGGTGCATCCATTGTGCCCGAGCCCACCATCCCGCTGACCCTTAACCTGCTTTACGGTGACATCGGCAACAATACCCGCGCCGGTTCCGTCGCAGTGCTTAGCATTGGCTACGGCTTTAATTTTGGCCCCCGATTTTAGGCGGCTTTAGCAGTGGGCCCATCGCTCAATCCTCACGTCCACCTCAGCCTACATAACCCACCAATTTAGGAGAACAACCGTGGAACAACTGGCGGGCCGACTACGGCGACAACTCTGGCTCCTGCTGGCTCTGGTGAGCACTAGCCTGGCGATCGCAGTCCCAGGGCATACCGGCTCTGTGCCAACCGGCCAGGGTAGCGGAGTGACGGTGGGAGGGTCGTCAATTTTAACCATTGGCGCATCCTCTCTGGGCAGCGAGGAGCAGATTGCCTCAAACTCACCCAACGCCACCGTCGACCCTGCTACGGGCGAAGTAACGCTAACTCTCGCGGCACAGCAGAGCATCAATACTACGGCCAGCCAGATCTTGCAGAGCTTGCAAAGCACTAACCCTTTGCTGAACACAATTTTCACGACCTCAAGTGAGATTAACCTCGGCAGTCTCAGCGCCGCCGGGCCTACGGGTGAGGGCGACGAAGATGCGCAGACCATAGACGAGATTGCCGCTGCTGCCGCCAATGCG
Source organism: Nodosilinea sp. LEGE 07298 (assembly GCF_015207265.1). Taxonomy (GTDB): domain Bacteria; phylum Cyanobacteriota; class Cyanobacteriia; order Phormidesmidales; family Phormidesmidaceae; genus Nodosilinea. The sequence continues at coordinate 5,805 of NZ_JADEXE010000032.1, forward strand.
ATCGCTAATGGTGAGAGCGTCTCGTTAATCAGCAGCCAGGGCACTTTAGGTATCGCTGCCCCTATCGTCGCCACTGGTGCCCTGCCAGGGGTATTGGTGGCTAGCGAGGGGGCAACCGTTGCCCAGGCCAACCCGGCTCCTACCCTGGCCACCTCTGCTGTCTTTGTTCCTGTGGGCGGTACGCCGATGGTGATGCCCCTGCGCGGCACCCTCGATCAAATTGCCAATGCTACAGGATTTTTAGCGGCCTCCTTTGCTGCTGGCCTGGCCCCTAATCAGGTAGCTACGTTTACTGAAATGGCCTTGGCTGGAGTAGATTACGTCGACCTAGTGACTCTGTACAACGCCGTTAGTGGCCTCCTGCCAACTCAGCCCCAGACCCAAGAGACGGTAGTGGCCCCCGTAGATGCCACCCAGCTTGAGTCGGCGATTCAAGCCTATAACCGTATTCTTGATACCACCGACCCAGCGACTCTGGTTACCTTGGCCCAGTTCGAAGATTTTGTGGTTTTGGGGCGATCGCTACAGGAGTTAAGGGCCGCCGTTGATGCCCCAACAGTATCGAACTAAATCGCTTTAGAAAATTGCACTCATTTAGAAGCGCTTGGAGACTATCTCTAAGCGCTTTTTCAAATTGTGCAACTGACTATGTGCAAGCCGTTCAATTTGGGGATTTTTTATAGGATTCATTGATTTGTCTAGTCAACATTGAGGGTAATTCTGCGATCGCACCCTAGGGTTAGCTCTAGCTGTAGTGTCAGCTTTGAATGTCAATCTTTCCAACCGAGCTAGATTAGCGATCTAAAGCGCAGGGCAGACGATTTCAAGTTGCTATTGTTCCCATTCTTCGTGAATAACTATGGTTCATGGCCAACCTGGCCAGACTGAATTAATTGATACATTCCCAGCACTACTTTGTAGTTCTTAAAACAGATTTTCTTTGAGAAATATTCCCTCAATAGGCTCGGCTCAGGCCAGTCTCACTTGATCCGGTCAATTTGCACAAAATGCAATATAATTATCGCCAATGTCTGATAAAGTACGGTATCCTTCTGCATATTCTCTAAACTAGGAGAGAATTGTGTCAAGAAATGTTGAAGTTTGCAATCGGGTCTTACTTAACCTGAACTGACCAAAAATCTTCTTTTGGCTAAAGTTGTCTAACTCACAGCGGGGAGTTCTCGCTGTAGGTAAACTGTTGGGTTTGGTCAAAGATGATAGTTTTTTTGGTAGCTGTTCTACCTGAAAAGACTATGTCTTGTTCTCGCAGCTTTTTATTTCAAATTTCGCTTTGATTGATTCCATATCAACCGCTCTATATCAACCGATAGACAGATGTATAAATACTGCCTTTAAGGCAGAAATTGTAAGGCCTGGCCTGATTTAACCGGAGGCGAAAAGAAACCGTTTGATGCCGCTCTTCTGCATGCAAGTAAAGGCTGATAAAGCTGATGAAATCGATTCATTTTGACTCGGGCGTATCTCCACAACTGTCAATCCTGACTCAGTTTTTTCCCCCTGATTATGCGCCCACTGGGCAGCTAATGGCAGAATTAGCCCAGGGTCTGAGTCGCCAGGGTCTGAGGGTGCAAGTGTTTGCCGGTCAGCCGGGCTATGCCTACGATCGCCCCCTGGCCCCTCAGCAAGAATTGGTCAACGGGGTAATGGTGCGGCGCACTCGCACGTCTCGCCTTTGGCCTCAGCGTATTCGGGGGCGAGCCGTGGGCGGGCTGCTCTACTGTCTCAGGTCACTGGTCAAGCTGCTACACCCGGCTCGTCGAGGCGATTTGGTGCTCGTCACCACCGAGCCTCCCTACCTGCCCGTGCTGGCCTATCTACTGCACTGCTTGTTTAAACAGCCCTACCTGTGCGTAATGTATGATCTCTACCCTGAGGTGGCCGTGGCCCTGAGTGTTGTGCCCAAAAACCACGGGCTTGCGCGTTTGTGGCACTGGCTCAATTGCCTCACCTGGCGACACGCCGAGGCGATCGTAGTGCTCAGCGGCACCATGAAGCAGCGCATTGTCGATCAGTGCCCTGAAATCAGCGACAAAATATCGGTCATTCACAACTGGGCCGACCCCAGGCTGATCCATCCTCGTCCTAAGACCAACAATTGGTTCGCTCGCCAACATGGGCTTAGCCAAGTGTTTACCGTGCTCTACTCGGGCAATATGGGCCGCTGCCACGACCTAGACACCATCATGGCAACGGCTCAGGCCCTGCGCTACGCGCCCGTCAAGTTTGTCTTTGTGGGGGGCGGGGCCAAACGGCAACCCTGCGCAGATCTGGCGCAGGCGGCGGGGTTGACGAACTGCCTATTTTTGCCCTATCAATCAAAGGGCGATCTCCCCTACTCGCTGACGGCCTGTGATCTGAGCCTGGTCAGTTTGGTGCCAGGGGTAGAAGGGCTAGTGGCTCCCAGTAAGCTCTACAGCAGTCTGGCTGCCGGTCGGCCAGTGGCGGCAATTTGTGAGTCTCACTCTTACCTGCGATCGCTGCTGTCCGAAGGAGGGTTTGGCCGTGCCTTTAGCAACGGCGATAGCACGGGCCTGGCCGACTTCATTCACACCCTGATGGCTAACCCAGCTTTGGTTAAACAGATGGGCGATCGGGGCCGTAGCTACATGCAGCAAAAGTTTACCCCCGAGCAGGGTGCTCTTCGCTATTTTGAAGTGGTTGAAACCTGTCTCTATGGATCTAACCCTGCCCCTGCTACCCACGCTTCGACGCCCAAGCCTGCTGCCTCTCGGCTATAGTCTTACCATTCGTCCGGCTGGCTAGAAATCTTAAATATTCTGGCTCTAGGTCTTGCTTAATTGAATAATTCCGCTACTCTTTCTGGCATGGAGCGGGCTTCGACGGTCTCAGGATCTCAGTCTCTCCGCCGTAGTCTTAGGGCATTAGCTCTAAGACCGTAGATAGGATAAGTGTGCCTAGGAATATGTTTTCTCCCGGTGCCCCCAGTGGCATTTGCACCTTAAACCCTCGCTATTCTTTATTGCCATGACGTCATCTCGTCGCAACCGCAGCCGGTCTAAACGGCGCGCCATCTACTGTCCTGACCACGGCACCTACCTCGACAGCGTTAGCCAAAAGTACCCGCTCTACACCACCCAACCCGAGCATTTGCAGCAGCGAGGCTTGAGTCGATTGCGATCGCTTACCGTGATTGCAGGCTACGGCACTGTTTCCCTAACAGGTGAATGGCTCGAAGCCTTTTGGTGCGACCATTGCCAAGAAACTCGCTGGTACCACGTCCACAGAACCACTGCCAACCAATACACGATTGAAATTGCCCCAGAAACCCTCTGGATGCAGGCCAGCGGCGTTATTTTACCCACCGGCAACCCCACCGTCAGCGAGTTTACCCGCCGTCAAGCCCGCCAAACCCAGTACCAGGGCATCAAAGATTTTCATCGTATTGGCTAAAGACATCCTTTAAAACGTCAGAATTGATCACGGCAACCTCTTACCAATGCTTTAATGTCTGATACCGTCATTCGCGTTGAAAATCTGGGCAAAAAATACATCATTGGCCATCAGCAGCAAGAGCGCTATACCGCCCTGCGAGATGTATTGGCCAACAAGGCGAAAGGTATTACCCAGCTTTTTAATCCAAAATCCAAAATCCAAAATCCAGCATTTGAGGAGTTTTGGGCCTTAAAAGATGTGTCGTTTGAGGTCAAACAGGGCGATCGCATCGGCATCATTGGCCGCAATGGCGCAGGCAAATCCACCCTGCTCAAAATCCTCAGCCGCATTACCGAACCCACAGAAGGGCGCATTAGCATCAAGGGCCGAGTCGCTAGCCTTCTAGAAGTCGGTACAGGGTTCCATCCAGAGCTAACAGGCCGCGAGAATATCTACCTCAACGGAGCCATCCTAGGGATGGGCAAAGTAGAGATTCGCCGCAAGTTTGATGAAATCGTCGCTTTTGCAGAGGTAGAGAAGTTTTTAGATACGCCGGTTAAGCGCTACAGCAGTGGTATGTATGTTCGACTGGCATTTGCTGTAGCCGCTCACCTAGAACCCGAAATTTTGGTGGTAGATGAAGTATTAGCAGTGGGCGATGCCGCATTCCAAAAAAAGTGCTTAGGCAAAATGGAAGACGTAGCAGAGCGGGAAGGACGCACAGTTCTATTCGTAAGTCACAATATGGCAACAATACAGAATTTGTGCAACCACATTATTTTTTTAGATCATGGGCAGGTTAATGCGCGAGGAGCACCCAATACCACAATTCAGCTTTATTTAAATGCGGGAGTCACTTCTCAAGAATGGAGCGACTTGTATAAAATCAAGCAGCGCAGAGGAGAGGGAAAACTAAGGTTTGTAAGGCTAGAATTGCTAGATTCTCAAGATAGACCAATTAATGCGGCATTGTCTGGGGAAAAATTAGGAATTAGGTTGTTTTTCTCCAGTTTCTCAGAAAAAACAACTTATAAAAATTGTCGCATAGGCGTTGCTATAACGACTATTTCCGGCACAAATATCGTGCTTTCTACTGAGATGATATGCAACGATGAAATCGATATCAATGATCAAGACTTCATAGACTTTTTTATTAAAAAGCTTCCTCTTTCTGAAGGAAATTATTCATTGACGCTTTTTGCTGAATCTAATGGAATTATTCAAGATTGGATAACAGAAGGAATTCAATTTTCTGTCGAAGGTGGTGATTTTTACGGTACAGGGAAGCCTTGTCCAATTGGTTATCAGGGGAAAAGCGTTCTCGTAGATTTTTCGGTAGCCAAAAATTCTTATGAGTATGCATAGAAAGCCATTACTTAACAGAGTTTCTCATAAACTCATGAGCTATTTCAATGTTTTTCCATGCGATAAAAATCTAGAAGTCTTATCCCACAATCTTAAAGAGAAGTATGGCTATCAACATACAAAAGTTTTACAGAAGCCAGTTGACGCTGACTATGAACCTTTACCTTGGTTTACATATCCAGCCATAGAATACCTAGCCCAACTAGATTTAAGTAGTAAAACAATTTTTGAGTGGGGTTCAGGAAACTCATCGCTATTTTTAGCAAGACGTTGCAAGCAAATTACAAGTATTGAAAGTAATAAAGAGTGGTACGAATACTGTAACCAAAAATTATTACCTAACCAAAAAATTCTTTTCCGAGAAGAATTAGAATTTGTTGAAGCCATAGATGAGTCACCCTCAAAATTCGACTTGATAATTATAGATTCCTTGCGTAGAGGTGAGTGTGCCAAGAAAGCTATAAAACATCTTAATAGCGGAGGGCTAATTATATTAGACAACTCAGACTGGCATCCTAATACTTCTGCTTTTTTAAAGGATAGTTGCAACTTATTGGAAGTAGACATGCATGGATTCGGGCCGATCAATGATTACTCTTGGACGACATCTCTGTTCTTCCATCGCGATTTTAATTTCTTTTCGAGAGAAAATAAGCAGCCTACAATTTCAAAGGCAGGAATTGAGCAAATATCGAAACACGATTATATTCAATAGTATTTCTTGTCTGTGTTTAGTCTAATTTCACACAAAGGCCGATGACCAAGAATGCTCTAGCAAAATACACTAGAAGAATAAGTAAAACTGTAAAAGTAGCGTTCCAGAAAACATTTGTTTACCATTTCCAGGTATATAACCATCACACCCTGTCTTTTTCTCAGGAAGGAGAAGATCGAATACTGGTTCGACTATTTGGACGCCAAGAAAATGGTTTTTATATTGATGTAGGTGCTCACCACCCTCAGCGGTTTTCAAACACCTATCTCTTTTATTTAAAGGGGTGGCGCGGCATTAACATTGATGCTATGCCAGGTAGCATGGATTTATTCAAAGCTATTCGACCAGAAGATATAAATATTGAAGCAGCGATTTCTAGCTCTTCAGAATGCATAACGTATTTCATGTTTGATGAACCTGCACTAAACGGCTTCTCAAAAGAAGTTTCCTTAAAGCGAAATTTTAGTTCTAGAAATAATATCGTTGGTGAGAAGTTGATAAAGACAAAGAAATTATCAGAAATTCTTGATGAGTATCTGCCAACAGGGCAAACAATTGACTTCTTAAGTATTGATGTAGAAGGGCTTGATTATCAAGTTTTGCTATCTAATGACTGGTCAAAATACAGGCCTAGAATTATTTTAATTGAAGAACTGTCTGTGAATTTAGATTCTATGATTTCCTCCTCTAGAATAAAATCTTTACTAGAAGGCTATGGATATAAACTATTTGCTAAAACCTTTAATACAACGTTTTATCGACTTATATCGATTTAGCTTATGTCTTGTTCTACCCCGGTCGTCTTTATCATCTTTCGTCGCCCTGATCTTACGGCTCAAGTTTTTGAAGCCATTCGTCAGGCACAACCTAAGAAGTTATTAATAGTAGCTGACGGCCCTCGCAATGGAGAAGAGACTGCACTATGTCAGCAGGCTAGAGCCATCACAGAAAATATTGATTGGAATTGCGAAGTAATACGAAATTACTCTGAGGTTAATTTGGGATGTCGTGATCGAGTTTCCACTGGCCTAGCTTGGACTTTTGAAAAAGTCGAAGAGGCAATTATTTTAGAAGACGATTGTTTACCACACCCATCATTTTTCCACTACTGCGAGGTTCTATTAGAAAAATATAGATTTGATACACGAATCATGCAAATAGGTGGGAATAATTCATTATGCACTCCTATTGACCTCAAGGATTCCTATTATTTTTCTGGCCTTGTCCATATCTGGGGTTGGGCCACATGGAAACGCTCTTGGAAACTATTTGATCCCAGTATTAAGAACTGGCCTATCATTAAAAATGAATATCCTGAGATTTTAGATATTTTTGAAAATCCTAGAAAAATTAAGGAACGAATTAGAACATTTGACAATGTTTTTGAGGGGAAAATAGATGCTTGGGGTTATTCTTGGTTATTTTGTGTGATTACTCAACATGGTTTATCTATATTGCCTTCTGTAAACTTAGTATCTAACATAGGCTTTAGAGAAGATGCTGCTCACACGACTAATTCAAATTCACCACGATCCAACCTTCCGAACAGGGAAATAGGCTTTCCTTTAAACCACCCTAACTTTGTAATTCGCAGCAGGTCTGCCGATCAGAAATATCTAAGGTTAGATAAAGCTAAAAATAGCTTAAAATTTATAAACTTTGTGCAAAACAGTTCGGCATTTAAAGTACTAAAAGATTTCTTTTCACGTTAATTATTTAGCTATAGCTAGATTTAGGTTTAGCTTACTTAAGCTAAACCTAAATTAGATTGCCTATTTAATATAGCTCTTTGCACAAAAATAACTGCATAAATAATCTATATTTGAATTACATTATGTTGAGTTTATCTAGAAAGTATGAGCAATAAAGTGAAAAACTATATAAAAGCTAACTTGGGATCTAAACAGTTAGGGTTTGCCAAAAAAATACTAAAAGCAATATCGCTGCCTCAACAAGCTTTTGATGAATCTGTTGGAGCATATTTAAACAATTTTTTCCCTTCAAAGCCTGAAACGCTTAATTTACTCGTTAATGACGTTTGCAACTCTCGTTGTCAGATGTGCTTGATCTGGCAGAATAAAAAAGATAAAGAACTCACTCCTGATGAACTGTCAGATATTCTGTCTGATGGTCTCTTTGAAAATATAAAATATATAGGAGTTAGTGGAGGAGAGCCAACTCTTCGTTCAGATTTACCAGAAATCTATAAGGCAATTTGTTCAAAGAGTCCAAAGATTAAATCAACTGGCGTTATCACCAACGGAATCATTCATGATGTTGTAAAAAAAAGGATTTTAGAATCAGCAGCAATCTGCCAAGAGCATGGTATAAATTTCAATATCATGATCTCTATAGACGGAATAGAAGAAATTCATGACATTGTACGAGGCCGAAAAGATAACTTCGAGTCAGCAGTCTCACTGCTGAAATTTTTCCATGAAGAAACAGATATCCCTACATCCTTCGGATGCACAATTACAACGTCCAATGCTCTTTATGTAGATGAGTTACTAGATTATGCAAAAGCTGAAAGACTATATGGTCGTTTCCGTGTGGCGGAGTATATAAATCGACTTTATAATGCTAAACAAACTCAGTTTATTCGTTCATTTGACGACAAAACATCTTATCATTTAGGTCTCTTTTTCTTTCGTGCTGAGCATGATTTCGAGACAGCTCCTTCTATTAAAAAAACTTACAAGAATATTCGTGGAATGCTTGCTGAAAACAAACCTAGGTTTATGGGTTGTCCTTATCAGTCTAAAGCTGTCGTTCTCTCGGCTAAAGGAGAGCTGTTATATTGCTCACCTAAATCACCTTCATTGGGTAGCACATTAGATAATTCAGCTAAAAAACTTTATTTTTCTAACCTATTTAAAAGAAAAGAAATCATAGAAAAAGAGTGCTCTAATTGCATTCATGATTATCATGTCCCCTTAACGGCTCGAGAAACTGTAACTTCTTACATTCAAGCAAAGAAAAGAAGAAATAAGTATTCATGTTTGAACTTGCTGAAATCAGCCTTCAAACTCTCAAGAAAAGTAGAAGTGATTGAAGTCCCAGCTAATCTCTCCAGTGAAAGTGTATTAGTTGTTGGTTGGTACGGAACAGAAACTGCTGGAGACAAGGCTATTTTATGGTCAATAATTAATAACCTTAGATCTCGTGAGCATCCACCCCAAAATATTTACTTAAGTAGTTTATACCCTTTCATCTCTCAATGGACGTTGAAGGAGATGAGTCTTGATAATATATCAATTGTTGAAACTTACTCAAAAGAATTTGAAGCAACTTGCAATAAAACTGATGAAGTCGTAGTTGGCGGCGGTCCACTAATGGATATTGAAGCTCTAGGTCATATTTTGTATGCTTTCATTCAAGCAACTAAGAATAACGCTATTACAAGAGTTGAAGGCTGCGGAATTGGCCCGCTCAAAAGCCCTCTTTATATGAGTGTTGTATCTGAAATTTTCATTTTATCAAGTCATATTACTCTTCGGGATAAAGCATCGACAGCCCGATCACTCCAAGAACTTTCAGCAGCAAAAGCAACTACTATCCCTGATCCAGCGACTGAATACGTTCGTTTTGTAAAGAACTCAGGTCTTTTGGAAAAAAGCAGGCCTATTCTTGGTGCTGGAAAAAATATTTCATGCTTTTTGAGAGAATGGTCAGTCGAGTATCGAGGCGATCTGAGTCAAGCTGAATTTAATGCTGTTAAACTTCAGTTTGAAAAACAGTTAGCTCAACTAGTGCTAAAAATATCTGACAAAAAAAAGCTAAATGTTCATCTACTGCCCATGCACACTTTCCATGTTGGCGGAGATGATCGTGTATTCAATAGAAAGTTTGCGAAAAAGATAACTTCCTTGGCTATAGAGAACCAAATACAAATTGATGTAGCTTTTGCAAGAGGCCCTATATCTCCAATTGAAATTCTTCAAAGCATGTACCACTCACAACTTAGCTTATGTATGAGATTCCATTCAGTGCTTTTTGCCGAAAACCTTGGAGTACCTTATCTTGCGATTGATTACACCAACGGGGGTAAAATTCGAGCTTTTCTAGAGAGCAAAAATAAGCTTGATAGACTAATTTCTTTGCAGGACATAGCTTTAGGTATCTGGCAAGACAAGCTTAAATGTATTGAAGAATGTGCTTGAGTTTATCTTGAACAAGCCATGCCTTGTCGCACCCCAATCGTGCTTTTAGTTTTTCGTCGCCCCGCTCTAACTGCACAAGTTTTTAAGGCGATTCGCAATGCTCAACCTACTAAGGTTTTGATAGTTGCGGACGGCCCCCGCAGCAAAGATGAGATTATTCTCTGCCAAGCAGCTAGAACTGCTACGGAACAAGTGGATTGGGATTGTGAGGTATTTCGAAACTATTCAAAAGAAAATCTAGGGTGCAGATATCGAGTTTCTAGTGGACTAGACTGGGCTTTTTCGATAGTCGAAGAAGCAATAATTCTTGAAGATGACTGTGTTCCTCATCCAGACTTTTTTACTTACTGCTCAGAACTGCTTGAGCACTATCGCTACGACCCCCGCATCATGGTTTGTTCCGGCAGCAACCAAGGTAACTTACCCATTAGCGGAGACGCTAGCTACTCTTTCAGCATCTTTCCCCAAATTTGGGGCTGGGCTACCTGGCGCAGAGCATGGCAAATGAATCAAGCTTCAATGCACTTTATGGAGCAACCCTATGTTCTTCAAAATCTTGAGTTGAGAGCAGCTTCCATCGGTTTAGATTTTAAACACTTTCTAAATCAGTGGCAACTCATTCAAGCAGGCAAACTCGACTCTTGGGCCTACGTTTGGACCGCATCTGTATGGCTCAACTCTGGGCTTTGCATTCGGCCTCGCGTAAATTTGATCGGCAATATTGGGTTTAATATAGATGCAACACATACCGTTGGCCATGCACCAAACTGGCTAAAAATGCCTACAGAGTCTATATTACCTATTCGCCATCCAGGCTATTTGATCCACGATCTTATTCACGACACGTTATTAGCTCAGCGTTTTTCTAAGCCAAAGCCATCTTTTATGTCGAAAGTGAAATTAACCTTAAAAATTTGGATAAAAACCCTTATAAAGCAAACTAGCTCTAGCTCTTAAAAATGCATTCTAGCTGTTAGTGCTATCCACAAGCAAATGATCTGCAGCTTACTCACCATGATCCACCAAAATGAGAATAATTTCTAATCTAAGATCAGGTCTTAACCTCAATAATAATATAGACAGTGCTTTACGAGAACTCAAGATTCCGCGGCAATTCAGAAAAGATCAAGTAATTTTTATACATATTCCCAAATGTGCCGGTTCAGCATTTTTAGATTCTTACTTAGGCTATCAGTTAGGACATATAAGTGCGTCAGACTATTACAAGTTAGACCCATCTCTTTTTTTAACTTCATTTGTCTTTTCTTTTGTCAGACATCCGGTTAGTCGCTTTGTTTCTGCCTATAATTTTCTTCAGAAAACCACTCTCTGGAGCTACGTACCTGAAATAAGAGAAAAACTCAATCTGTATGGTTCATCAGTAGATCAGGTAGCTAAGACTATCTCAAAAACCTCTGAGTTGCTAGCCTTTCCTTGGTTTAAACCTCAGCACACTTTTTTGGAAATAGGCGGTAAGATAGCTGTTAATAGAGTTTTCAAAACCGAAACTTTTGCAGAAGATATTAAAATATTGCAGCGATCAATCAAAGCTCAGCTTCGCTCTCAATCAGAGGTAAACCGTTCTTCTCTAAATAATCTAGATTTTAAGAAAGTTTTGAATGCCGATAGTGTAAAAAATCTAGAGTCAGTCTATGAGCGTGATTTCACTCTTTTTGGATATTACTGAGGCATGACGTCATACTCTGAACAACATAACTTTTGACCTGATTAGAGGTTCTCATAGTTTATCTGATATAATCTGAGGCTATGCATATTGCCGGTCATTTGTCTAATGAAGAATCAATTGCAATTAACCGGTTAATTGCCAGGCTTCAAGGTAAAGACCTTACGCTGCAAGCGCTGTGGCATATGATGGATCAAGTTTGGGATGAAATGCAGTGTGACAACACTGCACCTGATCCAGAAAAAATTAAGCACTACTACCAACACCCTGTCTGGTTACTCAATGGTCTGTTTATAGAGAATCACGATCTTTCTTTAAGGTGCAGAGCTGCTATATCAGATTGGATAGTTCAAAAAAAACTTATCAAAATTTTAGACTTTGGTGGTGGTTTTGGTACTTTGGCTCGGATGATTGCTAAGAAATCATCCGATACTGTTATTGATATTTATGAGCCATTTCCAGCTCAAGCTGCCCTAAAATGTTGCCAAAATTACAGCAACATAGCTTTTATTGATGACCTTAAATCTAAATATCAGTGTTTGGTCAGCACAGATATTTTAGAGCATGTCCCTGACCCACTTTCTCTCTTGGCTAAAATGATTTCGTTAGTAGAACTCAATGGCTATTTAATTATTGCTAATCACTTCTATCCCTCAATCAAGTGTCATTTACCTGAGACTTTTCATCTACGCTTTAGCTTTAATCAGCTTGCAGCCGTAATGGGGCTCGAGATGGTTGATTACTGCCACGGTAGCCATGCCATTATTTATCTAAAGACATCAGAGCAGCCTCTGAATTGGATAAAAATTCGTCAAATAGAACAGCAATCTAAACGTCTATTTCCCTTGCGAGAGTTTAATAGACGATATATTTCGGCTTGGAGAATTCAAATAAAGAAACTCTTGATTAATTAAATGAAAAACTATCGAAGAGTTCTTGAAAATCGTTTTTGTTGAATAGCTCACCCCAACAGTTCGCTCAATGTGAAAGTCTTACATATCAATCAGTCAGATACCTTAGGCGGAGCCGCGATCGCTGGGTATCGGCTGCATAGTGCTCTACTTAAACAGGGCTTAGACTCTAAGTTGTTCGTAGGGCACAAAAAAACTGATGACCAACGGGTTGCCCAAGTGCCTCGTCATGAGTGGTTTGAGAGCCAGCTTCAGAGATTTACCCATAGAGCAGGCTTTAACTATGTTAACCATATCAGTAGCTTCAATATCCCTAAGCACCCCTTCTTTGCCGCAGCAGATATCCTTAACTTTCACAATCTGCACAACAGCTACTTCAGCTATCTAGCTATTCCACGCCTTACGACACAAAAACCTGCTGTGTTTACGCTTCACGATATGTGGAGCTTTACTGGTCACTGCGCTTATAGCTACGATTGCAGTAAATGGCAAACGGGCTGTGGCCAGTGCCCCTACCCCAAAACTTACCCTGGCATACGTCACGACAGCACTCACTGGGTATGGAAGCTAAAAGACTGGGTATACAATCGCTCTAACCTAACGATAGTCACCCCTAGTCGCTGGTTAACAGCGCAAGCTAAAGCAAGCCTTTTAGGCCGTTTCCCAGTTCACCATATACCCAACGGGGTTGATCCTGATGTCTATCAACCCCTTGATCGCGAACTTTGTCGCACAGCCCTAGGCATACCTGCAGAGAAAAGAGTCTTGCTGTTTAGCGCCGTTGACCTTACCGATCTTCGGAAGGGTGGCGATTTGCTGGTTAAGGCATTGAGCCAGTTGCCTGCCACCCTAAAGCAAGATTGCCTCTTGCTAACCCTAGGTAATCCATTTAAGCAGTTGGCGACTTCGTTAGATATTCCCTTAATGAACTTAGGCTACGTCAGCAGCGATCGCCTCAAGTCTGTAGCTTACTCTGCGGCGGACCTCTCCCTTTTTCCTACTCGCGCCGACAACCTGCCCCTCGTGCTACAGGAGAGTATGTCCTGCGGTACTCCTATGGTATCTTTCGACATTGGCGGTGTGCCAGACTTAGTACGTCCTGGAATCACTGGTTATTTGGCTCAACCTGAGGATATAGATGGTTTCGGCAAAGGTATTGCAGATCTGCTAAGCGACAACGAAAAGTGCCAGGCTATGAGAAGAGACTGCCGCCGCATTACCCTCGAAGAATATACTCTCGACCTGCAAGCCAAACGATATCAACATCTTTACCAACAAGTGTTGGATAAGATGGTTACCGAATAGTATCAATCTCTTTACACACCAGACAGTCGTTCGCTTACTTATTCATAAGTAAGGCTTAAGTAATAGAAAGCCTGGTTCAAGCTCTATACTTCCTGTAATCGACTGTGTTCTTATGAAAGCAAACTATGGCACTCTAACTTTGGCAGATTTACCGCAACCTCCAGTGGGTAAAACAGGGTGGCCCTGGACCAAAGCCAGCAAGCCTTTATCAGGCCGTATGAAAGACGTTTCAGAGTGGCCTTGCATTAGTATTGTGACTCCAAGCTACAATCAAGGACAGTTTATCGAAGAAACAATTCGCTCAGTATTACTTCAGGGGTATCCCAACCTGGAATACATAATTATTGATGGAGGCAGTACTGATAATTCAGTTGAGGTAATCAAAAAATACCAAGCTTATATTACCCATTGGGTTAGTGAAAGAGATAATGGACAAGCTCATGCAATCAATAAAGGATTAAAAATTAGTACTGGCTCTATCCTAGGCTGGATTAATAGTGATGATCTGTACGCAAAAAATACATTTAGAAGAATTTCTCAGGAGCTTCATGAAAACCAGACTGCTATATTAATTCATGGCAACCGAATTTTGATCAATGAGAATAGTGAAGTCACAGGGTGGTCATCTCTTCCACCATTTGAGCCAGCGACAGGGTTATTCAATGTTTGTTCAGAAACCACTTTCTGGAAGCGAACTACTATGGAAAAGACAGGATTATTAAAAGAAGAACTAAAGTTTGCCATGGATCTAGAGTTCTTTAGTCGATTGTATTTGCGCGGAAAATTTTTGAAGTTGAACGATTATCTGGGTTATTTCCGCTGCCATCGGTCAAATAAGAGTTCGATCATATATCACATAGGCCAAGAAGAGGCTTTGAAAGAATGGAGAGTTATTTTCGGAAATGACTATTGCATAAAAATGAGTCAACCTAATAAATTAACTCTGCTGAAGGCAATGATTGAGAATCCGTATCAAATAAGCTTACCTTACATGTCATACAAACTATCCAGTATACTCAACTAGACTTTTATCCTTATTTTCTTAAAATGTCAAAAATTCACTTTCTTGGAGGAGAATTTTTACGCTACTGCTCGAATCACCTTATCAATAAAATTCCGTTCCATTCCATTAGACTATTTTTTTACCGTCATTTTTTAGGCCTTGAAATCGGCAATAATAGCTATATATTCATGGAAGTTTGTTTCGACTCTCGACGAAATTTCTGCATGGGAGACAACTCTGTTATTAATCAAAAATGTTGTATTGATAATCGTGGAAGAATTGAAATAGGCAAAAATGTTTCTATATCCCCTGAAGTTTGTATTATTACAGCAGATCATGACTTGCAAAATGCCCGTTTTGTGGGAAGAATTCGTCCTGTTTTTATAGATGATTATGTTTTTATCGGTATGCGTGCATTGATACTGCCTGGAGTTAAGATAGGCGAGGGATCTGTTGTTGCAGCAGGTGCAGTTGTTACAAAGGACGTTCTTCCTTACACTATCGTTGCGGGAGTTCCAGCGAAGCTGATAAGTATGAGAAAAAAAGATCTCAACTATACCATCAATTACAAAAGATTTTTCTCATAGTCTAAGCTAAATTTTTGGCGCATTGTGATGAAAAAAATTAGCTTTCAAGAAAGCTGGCATGACAGCTGGAAAAGTAGCTTTTCTTATGATTTACTGGAAATCTATGGTAGTAAAGGCTTTAGAAGTAATGCTGCTTATTTCTATACTTACAAGAATCGCCGCAAAAACATTCTAGAGGTTATTCAAAAAATAGCTCCACCAGGATCTAGAATTTTAGACGTTGCAGCAGCACAGGGTAATTTTAGCCTTGCATTAGCCGAAATGGGCTACAAAGTAACGTGGAATGACTTACGGGAAGAGCTAATTGGTTATGTTAAGCAAAAATGGGAACATGGCAGCATTTCTTACGCACCAGGAAATATATTAGAACAAGATTTTTATGCATGTTTTGACATTGTATTAATTGCTGAAGTAATTGAGCACACGGCGCATCCTGATGAGTTTTTGCGTAATATTGCAAAAATGGTAAAGCCAGGTGGGCACATTGTTCTTAGTACTCCTAATGGTGATTACTTTAGGAATTGCTTGCCCAAATTCTCGGACTGCCCTGATCCATCTCAGTTTGAAGCGGCTCAATTTAAGCCTGATGCGGATGGACACATCTTTTTATTACATACAGACGAAATAGAAGATATATCTGAAAAAGCCTTTCTAGATGTTGAAGAGGTTCGGCTCATAACTAATTCAATCACAAGTGGACATTTGAAGTTATTTCATATATTAAAACTTCTACCTGAAGCATGGATTAATGCTATTGAGTCATTAACTCAGCAATTACCCTTTTACCTCAAGAGGAAATTGAATACTTGCACAGTAGTTTTACTAACCTGTTCTTGCAGGAGCGACGCAGCCTTACATAATGAATAACTCATGGCTGATGGTTTCAGTTGTCCCTAGGCTTTACCCTGCTATTGATGGGGTGGGCGATTATGCGCTAAGTCTAGCTCGTCAGCTCCGTGCAGACTTTGGCATTGAGACTCACTTTGTAGTTGGAGATTCCTCTTGGGTTGGCAATAATCAATTAGAGGGATTTCATATCACTAAAGTCACAGCACGCTCAGCTAAATCATTACTTACAGAATTAGCCCGGGCTAATTCTGTAAAAGCTATATTACTGCATTACGTAGGCTATGGCTATGCTAAGCGAGGATGCCCTTTCTGGTTAGTTGAGGGTTTAGAGAACTGGGTGCATCAGCATTCAGAAATAAATTTGGTCACAATGTTTCACGAAATTTCTGCTTCCGGTCCAGCTTGGACAAGTGCATTCTGGCTTTCTGCAGCACAGAGATATTTAGTAAAACGATTGTTTAGATTAAGTGATCGAATCCTCACTAGCAAGCAACTCTATGCTGACATTCTCCAAGACTATTCTCAAGGTCGCTTTAGCGATGTCCCAACCCTACCCGTGTTCTCCACTGTAGGTGAGCCATCTAATCTACCTGATCTATCAGCACGTCAACGACATCTCGTAATCTTTGGTGGTCAAAGTCGTCGGAATAAGGTCTATAAATCCTCTCTGGAGCAACTTCACCAAATTTGTCAGTGCCTCAACATTCAACAAATTTTTGATATTGGCCCAAAGCTAGACTCAATCCCTACCCATATTTGCAACGTACCGATCACTGCGACAGGTAGTCTGTCCAGCCATGAAGTTTCTGCCATTTTGTCGGGGGCATTCGTCGGCTTTTTCAACTATCATCCCGCCTTCCTCGGCAAATCTACTATCTTTGCAGCCTACTGTGCTCACCGGGTTTTGCCCGTCAGTGCTCAAATGACAAGTCATGTCGAAGATGGGCTTTACCCAGGTAGACACTATATTCTTCCAAATCAATACTCAATAGGCCTGAA
The DNA here is from genome assembly GCF_015207265.1 of Nodosilinea sp. LEGE 07298. Classification (GTDB taxonomy): domain Bacteria; phylum Cyanobacteriota; class Cyanobacteriia; order Phormidesmidales; family Phormidesmidaceae; genus Nodosilinea. Next base: position 22,800 of record NZ_JADEXE010000032.1, read on the forward strand.
AAGCGAAATATCATTTCAGGCGATCGCAGACAATGCCTGCAATTGGTATCAGACTCATTGCCTAGTACGTCAAGCACAAGTTTTCGCTACATACATATGCAAAAATAGCACTATTAGAAATTAGAAAAAATGTATGAGTCTTAGTGTTTCTGCTTTAATTACTAACTTTAAGACCTGGCCATTAACTCAAAGGTGTATTTCTGAACTAATGTATTGGTCAGGCGATAATCTCGCTACAATTTTTGTGGTAGATGATGCATCAAATGAGGAAATACCAGAGTTCTTGCCTAAGAAGGTTCAAGTTATTCAGAATTCTCAGAATAAAGGTTATGTAGCCAGTGTCAATGTTGGTTTTTCTCAGATAAGAGAGGATGTAGTTCTCTTGCTTGACAGTGATGCATATCCATTAGCTGAGTTAGTACAGAATCTGACTCGTATTTTTGAATCTAATTCAGCTATAGGAGCAGTTGGCTTTAACCTTGTAGATGAACAGAGCAATCCTACGGGGTCTTATCGCCCAGAGCCTCATGCATTGCAATTATTATTGGGACAAAAGTTGGAATCACGAGTTTGCCACTTAGTTCCTTTCTTTCAAAGCCGACCTATTTGTTTATATTCATGTGGGATGGCTGTGAGGCGTGCTGCTTTTGAGGATGTTGGCGGCTTTGATGAAGGTTTTGACTTTTTGGATGCTGATGTAGATTTCTCAATGAATCTACGACGTGCTGGTTGGCAAATCCATTATCAGCCAGACCTGTGTGCTTTCCACAAAGGTGGTGGCAGCTTCCAAACTACAGCAACACGAGTGGCCAGGTATCACAAAAATCGCTGGAGGCTGTTAGAAAAGCATGGATATCTACCTCCTTCAACAATATTTAAAGCGGCATTGGCAATGCGCCACACACTTGAATATTGTATTCTCAAAATTGGGGGTAGACGATTATTCAAAGATCCAATTAGTCTTCAAGATAAATTAGATGGTAGGCAAAAGCTTTTACAAGGAGTATGGAGTGGATATGGAAACCAAAATTGACATCGATAGCTTTCAAGAAGATCTGCGTCCCGGCTATGACTTCCACCTCCCATCTCTAACAGATGCATCTAACTCACGTGGCTTAGTTTTCAAGGCTATTGTTTCAGGCAGTCATGTTCTCGATGTTGGTTGTGACACAGGACGGTTTGGAGAGGTACTTCGCAAACAAAAGTATTGCACTGTAGACGGCATTGAGCCCTGTGCTCGTGCTGCTCAGCTTGCTTCAAGTCGTCTTGATAAAATCTTTATTCAGCCTGTTGAGAATGAGCGATCGTTTGAGGAATTTGAGAACTATGATGCTGTTCTTTTTCTAGATGTATTAGAACATTTAGTAGACCCTTGGTCAGTTCTAGAAGGTGCAAAAAAGGCGCTCAAGCCCGGCGGAGCTATTTATGTAGTTGTTCCTAATATTGCTCATATTTCTATTGTTCGGCGTCTTGTCTTGGGAGATTTTGAATATCAAAAATATGGAACCATGGACAAAACTCATCTCAGATGGTTCACTCGTAAAAGCCTACAGCGAGCCCTAGAAGATGCTGGTTTTATTAACATAAAAATCGACGGCCTGACTTCCATTCCATATCTGGGCAAGAGATCCAATGCCCTAAGATTCATTGAAAATCAATTAGGGAGGCTATTTCCTAATATGTTTAGTGGTTCTATTTTGGGTCACGGTCAGGTTTACTCTAGCTGTCAGCGTTAATTTGATTGTTTAGTGCTTTAAGGCATATAGGACTCTATGAATACGGCACTGACCGAATACACCATGGTTCAAGGACTCCATGAGTCTTTGACTTCAAAAGTTTTATCCTATGTTGATCACCACGCCAGTATCTTAGACATTGGAGCAGGAGCGGGCGCATGGCTTGAGAGACTGGGTAGCGTTGGCTTCCACAACCTCTATGGTATTGACAAGGACTTCCAGCGCTTTCAAGCTACAAAGGGGCAGTTTATTACTGCTGATCTTGACTACGAAGACTTTATCTTGCCCGACAAGACTTTCGATATTATCACTTCCATTGAAGTCATTGAACATCTCGAAAATCCCGGTCGACTGTTCTACCATGTCTTCAGACTCATAGCCCCCAACGGCTATTTCTTGCTTACTACTCCCAATCTTCACTCTGTTATTTGCCGATTGCGGCTTCTCCTAACAGGTAATCTACGCCAGTTTGATGCTAAAGGAGAACCTACCCATATTTATCCTGTCTTTCTTACACCCCTTGAACGATTACTCGATATACATGGGCTGGAAGTCGTCGAAACTTGGACTTTTCCTGAAACTAAAACTGTCACCTCTCGCCCTGTCTTGAAGCTGCTCTCATCCGTTATTACTCTATTTATTCGTGATGATCTACCTGGCGATATTCTTTGTCTGCTCATTCGCAAAAAGCCTGACATTCACGGCTGATGAAGATTCTCATTTCGTCTCAATATTTCTATCCCAGCCTAGGCGGCAGCGAGACTAACGCCGAAATATTAGCTCGTGAGTTTCTTAAGCAGGGGCATGAGATCAAGCTCACCACCCAAACCCCTGGAACCCCCAATGATCTCCATGGCAAGCCGTTTCCCTTTGAGGTGATTCGTCAGCCCCAAGTCCGTCAGCTTATTGCTCTCACGCGCTGGTGCAATGTGTGCCTGCAAAATGGTGTCATTCTCAGACAGCTCTGGGCCTTGTGGCTAACCCAAACTCCCTGGGTAATTCGTCACCAAACTTGGGTTCGTCAGCCTCATAAAAATGCCACATTGCTCATTCAGTTGAAACTGCTTGCCGTTAAATTAGCGACCTCTATCTCTATCAGTAAAGCAATTGCGCAACACCTCCATCATCCCTCTACCATCATTCCTAACCCCTATAGAGACGATCAATTCCGCCTTACACCCGAGGTGCAGCGCGAAAAAGACTTGGTTTATGTAGGTCGCCTTGTCTCCGATAAGGGTGTAGATTTGCTTCTCCAAGCTGTTGCTGACCTGAAGGCATTTGATCTTATTCCTAAGCTTACTGTCATCGGCAGTGGTAAAGAAGAGCATGCCCTGCGACATCAGTCCATTGACCTTGGCATTGATGCCCAAGTGACGTTTGTAGGGTCTAAGACGGGCGACGAACTAGTGACTTTGCTTAATCAACATCATATTTTAGTCATCCCCTCTCGCTGGTATGAACCCTTTGGCGTTGTAGCATTGGAGGGCATTGCCTGTGGCTGTGTGGTCGTAGGCTCCTCAGAGGGCGGGCTTAAAGATGCCATTGGCGACTGTGGTATTACGTTTCCCAATGGTGATGAGGTCGCTTTGACTGATAACCTGCGTCGGCTGCTAACTCAACCAGACCTACTAGCCCGCTATCGTACTCATGCATCTAGCCACTTGGCAAAACATCGGCAGGCGGTTGTAGCTAAGGCTTATCTCCAAGTTTTACAGAGCGCTTGCCAATGAGTAATCTTCTCTTAGCCTTATTTATAGTTGGTCTCGTTGTGCTGCTTGCCGCCCAAGACTGGCGACGGTCTGTAAAGGCCGTTTTGATTTTAGTCGTAATTGAGGGTGCTTTACGGAAGTGGGTACTACCCCAAGCGAGTCAGTTTATTTATTTCCTCAAGGATTTCGTTTTAATTGGTGCTTACCTGCGATATTTTTTGTTGTCCCCAATACAAACTCGCCTGTTTACCCAGAAGGCTCTTATTCTTGTACTAGTGGGGTGTATGGCTGTTTGGGGAGGAGTGCAAGCTTTTAATCCAAGCCTGGGTTCTCCTATTATTGGTCTATTTGGCTTCAAAAGTTATTTTCTTTACATACCGCTTATTTGGCTGGTGTCTCAGATATTTGGTACTGAAGAAGAGCTATATCGATTTATTCGCAACTACCTGCTGCTGTTAATTCCGGTAGGCATTTTAGCGATCGCTCAATTCTTTAGCCCCCCGACCAGCCCGCTCAATGTTTATGCCTGGGGCGAAGACGGCCCAGCAGTGGTAAGTTCTGGCCTAGGTACAGTTAGAGTAACGGGCACTTTTTCTTATTTAGCGGGCTATGCAACTTATTTATTGACCTGTCTCTGCCTGCTGTTGCCCGTAATCTCCCGACCTCAGCCTCGCCTCTGGCAAATTTTAACCCTCATTGAGGGAGGACTGATCGCAGTGACCGCGTTCATGACTGGGTCTCGTGGCCTTGTCCTGGGTTCTATTTTGCTGATGTCTGGCTATGGGCTACTGCTAGCCTTAACCAGTTTCTCTAGTTTTATCAATAGCGCGCGCAAGCTGGTTTTGCCGGGGATAGTGAGTTTCTTAGCCGTTTCACAGGGAGGTCGGCTGGCTTTTGAGTCATTTTGGACCCGGGTAGAAAGGGCTAATGACAGTATCGTTGCTCGAGTCTTAAACCCTTTCACTCAGCCTTTTAGAAACTTTGACCTTAAAGGTTTAGACGGCTATGGCTTGGGCGCTACGTTTCAGGCTAACGGTATTATTCGCCGAGTGTTTCGGCTGCCTCCAGGAGAAACTATTCCAGTCTATTTTGAGAACGAAATGGGTCGTGTTGGCTTGGAGGTTGGGCCTATAGGCTTCTTTCTTTGGTATGGCTTGCGTCTGGTGTTGCTTTTTACCCTCTTTAAAGTTTTTCTTCAGCTTACCCATCCATTCTTGCGGCAGCTTGCTTTGAGTGTCTTTGTCTATCAGGGTGTGACTTTTATTGCTCAAATGGTCTATAACCATACGGCCAATGTCTATCACTGGTTTTTCTATGGTTTTATCTTTTTGCTTCCCTACTTAGAGCGGATAGACCAATGGCAGCGAGCCCAACCACCTAATCTTCTCTATGGTCAACCAACGCATCTCTCTGGTACACCCTACCAGCAACCCTAACTCTCGTAATGCAGCGATCGCACTAGCCGAAGCCAACCTCCTCCACGAGATAATTACTACTACCGCCTATAACCCCAGTGGCCGCCTAGCTCAGCTTATACAACATTTGCCAAAGCCACTTAGGCGATTGCTTAGTCAAGAGTTAGAGCGGCGTGCCTGGGCTACACCGGGTAGTGCCGCCATGCAATCGCACCCATGGCGAGAAGTGCTTAGAGTCGTTTTGGCTAAATCGGGCGCTAGCTCTCAATTGGGAATGGGGCGACATGGACCTATAGATTGGGTATATACTTCTCTCGATCGCCACGTAGCGCACAATCATCTCGAACAGATCGATGCTATCTATGCCTACGAAGATGGGGCATCTACCACATTTCAAGCAGCTAAGCAGCGAGGCATACGCTGCTTTTACGAACTACCTATTGCCTTTCATCGCACGAGTCGACAGATTCAGCAAGAGGAGGCCGATTGTTTCCCTGAGTTCGCCTTTTCTTTACAGGCTATCTATGAGCCTTCGTGGAAGCTTGAACGAAAAGATCAAGAAGTTACCTTGGCCGATCACATTTTTGTGCCCTCTACTATGACGCGTCAATCGCTTTTAGATGCAGGTATAGCTTCTGAGCGTATCTCGGTAATTCCCTATGGTGCCCCGGTTGACTATTTCAGGCCGCAGCCTAAGCATGATAAAAAATTTCGAGCTTTATTCGTGGGCCGAGTTGGTCCTCGAAAAGGTGTTCATTACTTATTGAAAGCCTGGAAAAAGCTTCAGCTCAAAGACGCAGAACTGAAGCTGGTAGGCGTTAATGAGTTTCCAGCAGGCTGGCTAGAATCTTATCAGGATTATATTAGCTACCATCCTAGCGTTCCTCATATTAGTTTGAATCAATATTATTGCAGTGCTAACGTACTTGTATTTCCATCTCTAGTTGAGGGCTTTGGTCTTGTCCAACTTGAAGCTATGGCCTGTGGAATTCCTGTAATAACAACTCCTAACGCCGCTGGTCCTGACGTTATTGCCGATGGAGTCGAGGGGTTTATAGTACCTATTCGTGATTCTGATGCGCTTCAGCAGAAGTTGGAGTGGTGTTATCAACATCCTAAGGAACTAGCGAAAATGGGGCTAGCTGCTCGACGAAAAGCTGAAGAATCAACTTGGCAAGTCTACCGTCAGAGGTTGGCAACCAAGGTTAAAAAACTACTTTCTGAGTAGGTAAAAAATTGAAGAATCTTACGGGAAAAAACCTGAAGCATGGTAAGCTAGTTCATTTTTGGGTGCCTAATCTTTTTGAGTTCAAAGGTGGAATCCAGGTTTATTTGTGTGATGTCATGGCTGCAGTTGAATGCTTGTATGAGCAAAAAAATATTAGTCTAGATAATGTATTTGTTTTAGATAAGCTTGACTCTAGCAATCCAGAAGGCTTGTTTAATGCGAGCTGCTTTTCGTTTAATTTTATGGGTCAAGTGCCTAAAGCACTTCAAACTTCAGTATTTAGCTTGAAAGCTTTGATCACTTCTTTTCGAGATCGGCCTGACTTAATTCTATGTGGGCATTTAAATTTTGCTCCTGTTGCCTACTTGCTGCACCATCTATTGGAAATTCCATATTGGGTTTTAGTATATGGTGTTGATGCCTGGAATATTAAAGATCCGCTTCGGTGCCGAGCTTTGCGATCGGCTAACAAAGTTATTTCTATTAGTGGTTACACCCGCGATCGCTTAATTCAAGAGCAAAGCCTGCGGTTCGATAATATTTTCCTTTTACCTGTTACGTTTAATATTGCTCGTTTTCAGATTAAGCCAAAGCCTCACTATTTACTTGATAGACATGACCTTAAAGCTAGTCAGCCTGTAATCTTGACGGTTGCTCGTTTGGCGGATGATGAGCAGTACAAGGGTTATGACCAGGTTATACGGGCAATGCCCTTGATGCGACAAAAAATGCCTGATGTCCACTATGTTCTGGTGGGGAAAGGTAGCGATCGCTCTCGAGTTGAGGCGTTAGTCGACTCCCTGGGCTTAAAAGATTGTGTCACATTAGCTGGGTTTATTCCTGACGAGGAAATCTGCGATTATTACAACCTTTGTGATGTCTTTGCTATGCCTAGCAAAGGCGAGGGCTTTGGTATTGTCTATCTTGAGGCTCTTGCCTGTGGTAAGCCTACCCTAGGTGGCAACCAAGATGGTGCTCTTGATGCTCTTTGCCATGGGGAGTTAGGGGTGCTTGTCAATCCTGACGATGTTGATGAGATTGCTGAGGTGTTGGTAGAAATCTTGCAAGGCAAATCGTTGCATCCTATTCTTTATCAACCCGAGACCTTGCGCCAAAAAGTAGACGAAATTTATGGCTTTGAAAACTTTCAAGCTAATCTTCTAGCTTTACTTAAAGAATCTGATTTGGTAGCATCCTAAGCATGAAAGTCCTTCATGTGCTGCCGTCTCTAAGCTACAAACTGGGCGGGCCGACTCAGGCTGCGCTCAACACGGTGCGTACTCTACGACATTTAGACATTGATGCCGAAATAGCTACAACTAATGATGACGAGTCTGCGTTGCTAGATGTACCCACAGGCCAACAGATTGACTATGACGGTGTGCCGGTCTGGTTTTTCTCACGCCTGGCTCGACTAAAAGCCTTCATTCCATCCATTGGGTTAACTCAGTGGATGGTTAACAACCTAAACAAATACGACATTGTCCATACTCACTACTTGTTTTGTTATGCGCCCACTTTAGCGGCAAGGCTAGCACGGCAACGCAATATCCCCTACGTTTCAAGCACAATTGGACAACTTACTCCTTGGGCGCTTCAGCAAAGTCAGCGCAAGAAGCAAATCTATAGCCGCTTAATAGAACGTCCTACTCTCAATCGGGCTGCCGCTATTCATTGCACGACACCTGCCGAAGCTAAAGATGCTCATTGCTTTGGGGTAAGCGCTCCTGCTCTCGTATTGCCCTTAGGGGTGAATCCTACGCTCGTTATCTTCGATGCAGCAGCCCGACTGCGCGATCGCTACTCCCTACTCCCCCACTGCACGGTTGTCTTGTTTTTGTCGCGCCTGCACGAGAAGAAGCGTCCTGATTTTCTATTACGTGCTTTTGCCCAACTCAACCCTAAGTCTCACGGTTATCATTTGCTACTGGCGGGGTCTGGAGATGCGGCCTACTGCGATCGCCTACAAGCCCTAGCCCAGTCATTAGGCATCGCCGACAGCGTTACTTTCACTGGCTTTGTCTCTGGCTCAGACAAAGACCTGCTGTTGCAGGGCTCAGACATCTTTGCGCTGCCGTCCTATTCAGAAAATTTTGGTATTGCCGTAGCCGAAGCTCTAGCCGCCACACTGCCAGTCATCATCACCCCTGAGGTGCAAATCGCCCCTGACATCGCCGCCGCTCACGCTGGGTTAGTGGTGCCCGGCAGCTTAGCCGATTGGACAGCAGCTCTATCTAAGCTACTCAGCTCTAAAGATTGGCGATTGGAGCTGGGCCAAAACGGTCAGCGGCTGGCTCAAACCAAATATAACTGGCCTGCGATCGCCGAACAACTCGCCCAAGCCTACGGTGACATCTTGGCTGGTCGCCCCCTCTCTATCTAATCGCCTTGGGCTGATAGTCTGATTAGATAAGGCCATAAATTAGAATTAGAACAGACAGCATTCTGGCGGCGTTTTGGTGTACTGCTCTTGCGTCGACTGAGCAGGGCATTGCTATCGCCAAACAACAGCACCTATGGAAGAACTGCTAGAGCTTAAAGATCGCCCGCTTCAGGGCGATATCCCCGGAGCCTTGATCATTGTCGAAGATTTAGAGGAAATGAGCCGGGATGATAAGACCAACAATATTCGCAATCATGCCAAGGTTCTGCTCCTACATCTCATTAAGCAGAGGGTATCTACGACTCCGAGACCCTAGCAACCAGGCTTGATTGCGACAAGGTTATTGACCAGGCCATAGGTCACATTTGGCCTCAAATCTAGACCTAGTGGCCTTGAGAAAAGCAACCCCACCTGGTTATACCTGCTGCCGCTGATCTCCATACTGTCCTTACTTGATGTCGTAGCCAAACAAGTTGGGGTCTACGTCGCCCAGATTTAAATCACTGAGGCCATACTCTGCCCAGCGCCCATCCACCAACTTCGCCGTTTCCGGGTCAGGGGTAAGCTCTTCGCTCCAGGGCCGATCGGTTTCGGGATAGACCTTAGTGGTGGCATCAATGCCCATGCGGCTGCCCAACCCCGGTCTCTCTGTGGCAAAGTCAAGCTTATCAAACGGGTTGTTGGGCAGAATGAACACGTCGCGCACGGGGTCGACCTTGGAGGTGACAGCCCACATCACCTGGCGGGGGTCGCGAATGTTGATCGCCTTGTCGACCACAATCACAAACTTGGTGTAGCTGAACTGGGGCAGAGCCGACCAAAAGGCGAGGGCCGCCCGCTTAGCCTGCCCCGGATACGACTTTTCAATCGAGAGCACAGCGGCTTTGTAGCTCAGCCCTTCCATCGGCAAAAAGAAGTCCTGAATTTCGGGTACTTGCTGGCGCAGGATGGGGTTGTAGATGCGGTTAAGAGCGATCGCCATCATGGCGTCTTCCTTGGGCGGGCGACCGCTAAAGGTGGTCATATAGATCGGGTTTTTGCGGTGGGTCATACAGTGGAACCGCAGCAGGGGCGCGGCTTCGTTGACGCCGCCGTAATAGCCAATGTGGTCGCCAGCGGGGCCATCGACAGCGGTTTCGCCGGGGGTAATGGTGCCTTCCAGCACAATTTCAGACTCAGCGGGCACCTCTAGATCCACCGTTTTGCACTTGGCCAGGTTCAGCCCCTTGCCGGCATAGAGTCCAGCAAACAGCCACTCTGATAGGTCAATAGGTAATGGGGTAGCAGCGGCAAGAATGACTAGGGGGTGTACCCCGATCGCGATCGCCACCTCTAGCTTTTTACCCATTTCAGCCGCTTTGCGCAGGTGACGGCTACAGCCCCGCACCGACAGCCACTGTACCGTCGCGGTATTCTTCGACTGCTGCTGTAGCCGGTAGACCCCTACATTGGGAATATTGGTTTCCGGGTCTTTAGTAATCATCAGCCCCAGGGTAATCACCTTATCGGCGTCGCCAGGGTAAACCCGCAGCAGGGGAACTTGGTTGAGATCAACCGCATCATCCTTTAGCACCACCTGCTGGCAGGGGGGCAGCAGGTCACGCATGGGCTTGGCCTTGACCACATCAAACAGCGCTTTGCCCAGATCAATGGCTTGGGAAAACTGCTTAGGGGGGCGGGGCTGATAGAGCAGCGCCAACTTTTCGCCCAGGGTTTCTAGCTCCGCCGGGTGCTCCATACCCATGGCCCAGCACACTCGCTCTACGGTGCCCAGCACGTTGATAGCCAGGGGCATTGTTGCCCCCTGAACATTCTCAAACAGCAGCGCGGGGCCACCGCCGAGCAGCAGGCGATTGGCAATTTCAGCAATTTCTAGATCGGGGCTAACGGGGGCTGCAATGCGACGCAGCTGCCCACGCTGCTCTAGCAGGGTCAAAAATTGCTGTAGGTCTTTTGCCATGGTGCCAAATTGTTGGTGAAAGAAATTGTGAACGAGTGTTAAGAGCTGTCTTCATTATGGTGGAGAGTGGGGCCAGTTCGGCAAAAATCGTGCCTTCCCTTTGGCCACTGCTTTGGTCGATTAAGGTAGTGGAGATAGCATGCGTTAGAACGTTCTTGCTGCCACAATCGGGGTATTACCATAGTCAATACCCGATTTAACCCTAAGGATTCACTGGCTCGATGGACAGGCGCAACCCAATATTTCGCGTGAATTTTTCGCCATCTCTACTCGGGCTGCTGGGGCTGGTAGCCCTGGGCCTGAGTGCCTGCGGCAATCGCCTCGACACCGCCAGTATCGAAGCCAACATTCAGGCCGATATTGAGCGCCAGGGGCGGCGGCTGTCGATCAATGCGGTGCGCTGCCCCAGCGATGTCAGCCGCCAGGCGGGGGCCTATTTTCGCTGCGTAGGCGAGCTGGATCCTGAGGGTACGTTCACGATCAACGTGACTCAGCAGGACGACCAAGGCAATGTTACCTGGGATGTGCCCAACTCTAAGGTGCTGCTCAACCTGCCCACGGTCGAAGACACGATTCAGCAGGGGCTCTCCCAGACCTTTGGCCAGCGCGCCCTGATCGACTGCGGCACTGCCACCTACCGGGTCAACCAGCCGGGCGATCGCTTCCAGTGTCAGGTGGTGGGCGGTCTCGAAATAGGGTCTAACACCATTGACTCGGTGTTGGTCAGAATTGATCCTGACGGCAACTTAAGTTGGCAAGAACTTCAGTCCACTACGGCGGCCGCCGTGCCAGTGGCGCTCAGCCGTGCCTCAACATCCTCAGCGACGCCAGCCCAACCCGCGTCTGCCTCCCTGGCCGATGGGGCTGAGCCTCAGGCCGCTCCGGTCCAGACGACCACCGTGACTGGCCCCACAGGACGGGTGGTCAACCGTCCCTACATCCCTGGCGACAGTGACTAATGGGGGAATAATAGAGCTGCGGGTTTAATCTGTTCTGTTTAATCTGTTCTTAAGGCACCAAATCCCATGCGTTAATGTGTGAGGCAGTGGCTTTCGATACGCTTATCGTGGTAGGCAAACCTGCTAGCACAACCAACTCCAACCTTAGTTCTGGGCTATGACAACTGTTCTTGATTTTTTAGCGAAGGGTGGGCCAGTCATGGTGCCCATTTTGGGATGCTCGGTGCTGACCATCGCCACCGCCCTGGAGCGTGCCCTATTTTGGACTAAGCTGCTGCGTCGGGAAGACCAGGTAGTCAGCGAGGTGCTTGATGCCTCCCGCCGCGACCTGACCCAGGCAGCCGCGATCGCAGCCCAGTCCCAAGACCTGCCCATTGGTCGCTTTTTGCTGGCTCCCCTGCGGCTTAAGCAGCCCTCCCCCGACACCTTTCGGCTGGCGATGGAAACAACCGGCGATCGCGAGTTCGTCAAAATGCGCAAGGGCGACAAACTGCTCGAAACGATTGTGGCTGTGGCTCCCCTGCTGGGTCTGCTGGGCACGGTAACGGGATTGATCGCCACCTTTGGCAACCTCAACATCGGCGGTGGCGGCACGGGCGATCAGGCGACGGCGGCAGCGGCAGGCATCGGTGAAGCGTTGATTACCACCGCCGCTGGCATGATTGTCGCCATTATGGCGCTGCTGATCTTTCGAGTTCTGGTCAGCCTACAGGCCCAGCAAATTGACTACTTTTCCGATGCTGGCAACGAGCTAGAGCTAATCTACCGCCAATACTGGTACGAGCCTACGGCTCTCGCCAACGAAAAGGCCCGCCACGGAGACTTTATCAGCACCCCAGAGCGAATATAGCCTCATGCGCCCCTCCTATGCGATTTAAGTCTAAATTAAGCCCCAATCCGCCCCAGGTCGACTTGGTGCCTATGCTCACGGTCATGATGGGCATTCTGGCCTTCTTCGTCACCATCACCATGACCTTGGGCAGCGAAAAACTGATTGAAGTACAGCTCCCCGCCGAGCAGCAAGACAACGCCCCACCACCGCTGCCCGCCGACCCGTTCATCGTGGAGCTAGTCGGCGAAAACCAGGTGCAGCTTAACGGTCAGCCCATCGACGTCGATGCCCTCAAGGGTCAAATGGACGCCTATCTCAGCCGCAACCCCGAAAACATAGTGTTTTTGTTGCCCGACCAAGACCTTCCCTACGAGCAGGTCATGCAGTTCTTGGGTGAAATGCGCTCTGTAGGCGGTAATCGAGTCTCACTGGCGATCGAAGAATAGGCGATACTTAAGCCAACTCTGTAAGGTGCATAACGCTAAGGCGAGGCTCCGCCAACGCGCAGCAATGCACGCAGAGAAACCATGCTAAGTACAGCCACGCCCTAAATTTCATCCTTGTCAGAGCCCTAGCCTGGATTATTCATGCTCTTGAATCAATCATGGTCAGACAGGCCAGAGGCCCATCCCACAATAGGGTGGCTTTTCGGGGCTTGAGGGATCTTGGGAGAAGACTTGTGGGGTAGCCGGGACGACTGTCCACGCTACTTCTGCACCGACTGTAGGGCCAACATCACGTCCCCATCGGTAGGCTGGCGCTGAGGCGCGGTTAGCGCGTAAAACAGAGTCTCGTAGCGATCGATCGCGCGCTTCGCCGAGTAGTGCTCTAGGGCATACTGACGACCCTGACGGGCCAAGGCCTGAGCCTTTTCGGGCTGGCGATACAGCTCAAGAATTCCCTTAGCTAGGGCAGTCGGGTTTTCGGGTTCAACCACAATGCCGCCGCCGCTGGCCATTACGGCCTGAGCCGCCGTGCCGTGCGCCGGTACTGAAGCCAAAATAGGTCGACCGCTGGCCAGCAGCACCTGAGTTTTAGACGGCATGTTGAAGCCCACCACGCCATGCTTCTGCAAAATCAGCCCCACATCAGCGGCGGCCAGCATATCGGGCAGTTCGGGCCGGGGCACAAAGGGTAACAGCAAAACATTGGTTAGCCCCAGCTGCTGGCGAAACCGGTCGAGCACCGCTAGCTGTTTCCCTTCGCCCACAATCACCATGCGAATATCGGGGTAAGCGGCTAACGCCTGAGCGGCGCGAATAGCCGTTCTAACCCCCTGAGTTTCGGCAATATTGCCTGTATAGAGCACCACAAATTTGTCTTGCAGCTGGTGGCGACGGCGAAACTCGCTGCTGGCCTGGGGCCGAGGCGCAATAAAATCGACATCTACCCAGTTCGAAATGGTTACCATTTTGGGATCGGGTACCCCTTTAGCCAGCAAGTTATCGCGAAAGCCTGAGGCAATCACGCTGATGCGGGTAGCGCTGCGGTAAGCAAACGATTCGAGCCGCTCAAACAGGCGAATGACCCAGGGGTTGCTCAGCAAGCCGGTTTGGATAGCGGCCTCAGGCAAAATATCTTGCAGGTTGAGCACGCTAGGGCACTGAAACAGCGTCTTGAGAATGGCGACGGGCAGACAGGCTGGTAGCGATGGGCTGGTGTTGAGAATAATGTCGGGACGCCAACCCCGCAGTGCTGGCCACAGGCTCAGGGTAATAAAGCTCGACTCTAGCAGCAGTCGCCCCACCAGCCCACGTTTTGGGCAAGACAGCACAAAGCAGCGCTGAATGGTAACGCCGTTGCGCTTTTCGGTCGCGTAGAGACGGCCGCGATACTGAGGATAAATACTGCGCTCAGGATAGTTGGGCATGGCGGTTACAACCCGCACCTGGTGACCTCTAGCGGCTAGCCCCTCAGCCAGCTCAGTCATCAGTGGCGCAATACCGATGGGCTCAGGATGGTAGTTGTAAGAATAAATTAAAATTCGCATGGACAACGCCTGCTCTAGAAAACCACGTGCAAAATGTCTTTAAGGG
>NZ_JADEXE010000321.1 GCF_015207265.1 Nodosilinea sp. LEGE 07298
ATACCTTCAGTGTCTTTTCTTATTAGCTTAAATTGGATCCGGTCTCAGTGATGACTCAAGGGGCAGGGAGAACACCTCTCCCGCCTATCTAGCTGTCGTCACCCGCCACGTTCAGTGTCGTCTAATAGTTTGAACATGGTGAGTTGATGCGCTGGTTGAACAAACAACAGTGGGATTGGGCGATTCGGGTGAAGTCAGACCTGTTGGTGACCACCAAGGGCGGTCGAACTCAATCGGTAGAGCGCCTCTTTCCGCCCCCAGAACACGCCTATCTGGTGGGGCCGGTGCGGGTGTTAGGGGATATTGATGCGCACCTGGCAACGGCTAATGTGCCGGGTGCGCAAGACACCTGGGCGGTCTTGTCCAGCCAAACGGTGTCTCTGCAAACGTTTGCGCTCTATGGTGAGCGCTTTGGGGGGATTGAGCACCACTTTATGGATTACAAATCAGCCGCTTTTGATGTGATTGACTCAGGGTTACGCAATGCCCAAGTCTTGACCCGCTTATTCATGCTGCTGGATTGCGCCTACCTGATTGCCCTGGTGTTGGGCATGATGCTGGTTAAGGCGGGTCAACGGAGTCGTCTGGATTGGCATGGCGACCGGGGCTTGAGTTTTCTGCAACTCGGTTTGCGGGAACTGGCTCGGCTTTGCTACGAGCGTTTGCCCTTGCCCATCCTCCAAGCCTTGCCTAAGGGCAATCCACCGCCCGCTTGCGCCTCTCAATGCAAGCGAGACGCCCTAGACTGTCGCATTGAGTTCGCTAAGGTCCTCACATTCTCATGGTGAGACTGCCCTAAGTTTTCTGCACCACTAAGCTCAGACAGCACACACCCACGAAGTTCTTGACCCTGGGCACACTCACCCAATTAGTGATCCTGGTCACTCTCACGCTTTCTCGCCTAGTCCACACGCTCACGGAGTCAATGACCCTGGGCACAATCACCCTGCTCGTAGCAATGCTGGTGGTGGGCCTGGCCCTTCTCAGTCGGTAATTCAGACAGAGTTTAACGTTAACCTCCCTGTACTGACGGCTTTCATCGCACCTGCCACTTCAAATATCTCTATTGCGGCGGCTGCGGCGGCTGGCTCTATTGGCATCTCTGGGACAGGAGTTTCTGTCTCTTCTAGAACGACAGGTGTTACGACTCAGACAGCCTCTCCAGCTATCACAGTAAACAACCAAGGCAGTGGGAACCCAACACCCATTGTCCAGCCCAGCATAGTCTTAAACCGTTTTATCAGGGCCCTTTAGGTTGCTCAGTCGTTAATGGGGCTAATCAATTAACCTCCCAGGATGGATAAAAGATCAATTATTAGCTACAGCGTAAAACATCGACCCATTCTCCCTAACGAGAAGATAAATGCTCTATCTGTCGATGTTCAAAAAATGACTGCTCTTGGCAAACCAAAGCCTAGAAAAGAGTGGGCAGCAGAAAACAACATTAGTGTTAAAGAGCTAGACACAATCCTTCAGAAGGCTAAGCGCGCTGAAAGGTTGATAGTAGAGTCCAATTTAAGGTTGGTTGTCCTTTTCACAACTCAATACCCAAGCCGTTGTAAAGGGTTAGATGAGGAGGTGGTATTTCAAGAGGGCATGATTGGTCTTACCAAAGCAGCTCGCTGCTATGACCCAGCCAGAGGTTGCAAGTTCACTACTCTAGCAATGATGTGTATTCGCCATCAAATCTTTGAGGCTAAGGCTAGATTAGTGAACCGCAATGTCTACGTAGGGGCTCCCTTTGCACCTAACGCTACGTTGTTTAGGGCCGCAAACAAGGCTTGGGGCCTACTAGAACGAGAGTTAGGGCGAACGCCATCTACCAAGGAGTTTCAGGAATATCTAGACCTAACTGATGAGCAGCTTCGGACTCTAGCGAGAATATATATTGCCACAAATGCTCTGCTTTCACTCAACACTCCAGCCCCTGATGGTGAGTCAGAGATAATGAATATTATCCCCTCTAATCAGGAAACTCCTTCAGACTGGTTGGACTCTGAGGACAGACGAGAATACATTTCTAAGATGGTTTCAAAGCTGAGCCCAGACCAGCAGGAATTAATCAACCTACGTTATGGGTTAGACGGCGGTGGCGAAAGGACTCTTGACCAAATCGGTGAGACTATCGGCAGGACGAAGACATATATTGCCACTAAACTTAGAATTGCGATAAAGCAGCTCAAGTATCATTATCAGTCCCACCAATTATCTGGTTCAGTAGGGCAAGACTGACCGTGGAGTCCTACCCAAAAGTCTTCGTCTGGGACATTTAATTGAAATAAAAGAGTAAAGCTTTCTCGTACCTGACTGGGTTTTACACCCTTGCGACCCGCTATCTCTTCTATTGGCTTATCGTGTATTTCTCTATGAAATATCATACGATGATGCCTCATCCAAGCGAGACCTTGTCTACATTCCTCACTGCAGATACCACCTCTCTCATAAGTAGATTTGAACTCTTTACCGCAGTGTTGACAGTTGAGCGTGTAAGTTGTCATGGCTTCATTAGAGATTTTCAGGGGGCAAATATTGATTAATTACTCCAGCATAATGCTTGAGTACTGTTTCAGGGCTGTCGCCCAACCATTCAGCTACTTGTTGAATGGGTATTCCAGCCTCTAAGCAATTAGTCGCAAAGGTATGCCGGGTGTGATACTGGGAGCGGTATTCAGTTACTAGGCCTTGGGTTGTTAATCGAGTAACCC
This sequence comes from Nodosilinea sp. LEGE 07298, assembly GCF_015207265.1. Taxonomy (GTDB): domain Bacteria; phylum Cyanobacteriota; class Cyanobacteriia; order Phormidesmidales; family Phormidesmidaceae; genus Nodosilinea. Next base: position 2,706 of record NZ_JADEXE010000321.1, read on the forward strand.
GCCGCTGCCATCCAGCTTGAAAAGCTCTCAAGCTTGGAACGTTAAATAGCAAATCTTCTGGTTTAGCCCCATCAGGCTTCAAGTTTTGGAGAAATTGGTGAAGCTGATCGTTACAGGGTAGTGTTCTGGCCCTATGAGTCTTGGTATCCGTGTTACGGTTCTTAAACCCTGACAAAGCTTCACAAATCTTTAGATGTTCCCCCCTAACGTGTTGCCAGCGGATTCCCCTAGCTTCTCCAGTCCTTGTGCCAGTCAGGAAGAGGAATTTCACTATGGGGAGATAAACCGACCCCTCGAATGATTTGAGGATGGCTGTAGTCTCGTCTGGGGCAAATGGACGGCAATCTGTAGGTGGATTCTTCCTCAGCTCATTCGCCAACCCAGAAAAAGGGTTATGGGTTATCAGCTTCGATTGGACAGCCCACCTACAGCAAGCGTTCAATTGGACGAGGGTGCGCCGTGATGAGTCTCGGGTGTAACGGCTTAGCAACCAGTCCCTAATCTCTATAGCCTGCTCTGGCTTTGTGCTGGGGCAGGACTTAAGGTGGTTACTGACGGTCTTGTACTGCCCATCCAGCGTGGTGAGGCTAACCTGTGGTGTTTTGAAGACCAGATACTTTGCCCAAAGCTCTGTCAGGGTTATGGTCGGGAGAACCTTCTCTAGTTCTTTTTCCTTGGTGGAGGTGACCCTATACCGTTTGAAGGATGTATCTACACAGTTACAAGCCAGGTCGTGCTCTAGGAGCTGAGCTTTGAGTTGAGCTAGCTTCCTGTCGTCTCTGCCCTCATGTAGTCCGATCGATAGATATTTTCGCTTGCCCTCCCAAGGGAACCGTAGTTGGAGAGCCCCATGACTGGACGTGATGCCGACTTTTGAGCGCATTGGTGGTAAATCGGGTGGTAAAAGGGGATTTACGACTCACCACCACTCGTAGAACAACCGTCAGCCATAGGTTTTCGGAATTTGGTATACCCGACTTGAAATCGGGTGTCCGCAAGGACCGAGGGTTCGAATCCCTCCCTCTCCGTACTGTGGTTTCAGGCTTTCGGCCTACTTTATGGTCATTGGCTCAATGTCAATGACCGCAATTCTTATGACAAAATTGCCGTAATTGCGTTAAAAAATGGATCAGCACTAGATTGGGTTTTCAGCATTGATCGGGTCGATTAGGCTGTTGAGCAAGCTAATCAAGGGCTAATCACAATACTTTGATAAGCGCAGCATTGCAAAGGTATTAGGTCATACCCTGGGCAGCGGCGACCGGAGCAATAAATTCCTCTGGCCCTAGCAGTGATATGCAGGGGGTGTGGAAAAATTCCTGGGCGACGGCTTCGGCATCAAGCACCGTGACGGCTGCCACCATGTCCTGGAACTGCTGGTCGTACTCGACCCTCAGGCCTAAAATTTCGTACCAGCCCAGTAGTTGAGCAATTTGAGCGTTGGTCTGCTTGCCCAGGGCGTACTGGCCCAGCAGCTTGTTTTTGGCCGACTGCAGTTCTTCGTCGGAGAGCACTGTCGTTTGCAGCCGTTCGACCTCAAAACGGAGACCATCTAGGGCCGTAGCCGCGTTCTCGGGAGCAGTGCCAATGTAGGCGACAAACTGCGACAGCTCCAAACGGGTAGGGTAAAAGGCCGATACGTCGTAGGCCAGGCCGCGTTTTTCGCGCAGCTCTACAAATAGGCGGCTAGAGAGACCATTGCCCAGGTACGTATTGAGCAACTTGAGGGCGGGGTAGGCCGGGTGCTTAACGGCAGCAGCCGGGTAGCCCACCATCACAATTGCCTGGTTGGTTTCCTGCATGACTACCGAACAGGTGGATGTCATCGTTACCGTCGGTAAAGTGAGGGCCGGGGGTGGGGTGGCCGGGGCTGACCAATTGCCTAGGGTTTGCTCGACCTGGGCTAGAGCGGCTTCAGGGGCAATACGGCCCACAATGGTGACCACGACATTGTCGGGGCGCATGTGCTGGCGGTGAAAGTCCACCAGATCCTGCTGGGTAATTGCGCCGACTGTGGCCTCGGTGCCAATGCCGGGTAGGGCATAGGGGTGTTCGCCATACATGTCGCGACGCAGCTGGTTAAAGGCCACAGTGAAGGGCTGCTCCTGCATCGAGCGAATTTGCTGCAGGGTCAGCTTGCGCTCCAGGTCAATTTCGTCGAGGGGAAAGCTGGGCTGGCGAAGTACGGTGGCAGCCAGGGCAAAAATATTGGCAAAGTCAGCGGAGACGGTTTTGAGGCTGATGACGCTGTAGTCGGCGGCGGCATCGGTACCCAGGCTGGCCCCGACCGACTCTACGGTTTCTGCGATCGCCATCGATGACAGAGTATCCGTACCCTTGGTCAGCAGTCCCATCAAAAAGCTCACCAAACCCGCCTGGTGGGGAGCTTCAAAGGTGCTGCCGGCTCGGATAAATAGTCGGGCGGAGACAATGTCGGCAACCGGGTTTTCTAAGACCAGAACGGTTAAGCCATTGGCTAAAACTGTGCGGTGCAGGCGAGGCGCTTGAAGAAGGGAGGCTGTCACAGGGCAAGAAATAGGCTGTGTAGAGAACAAAATTGACTGGCAAGCCAGTCTAACTATAGACCGCCCAGGCTATAGTCTGCCCAGGCGATCGCGCCAGGCAGACTAGGCAGGATGCAGAATCGTGGAGACATAGCGCAGGGGCGTGAGGTACTGGTCGGCCAGCGATCGCAGCCGATCGCCCGTGTAGCCCTGCAGGGTGGGTACGTAGGAGAGGCATTGATCGACGGCGGCAATGGTGCCGTAGTAGCCGTATAGCCCCGCCAGCTGCCCTGGGGCCTCGGTCGAAAAGGCGTAGTCGTTGCACAATAGGCGTTGGGCTCGCGATAGCTCGGCATCACTAATGGGTTTGGCGGCCAGTTCGCTAAGGCGATCGCACACAATTGCCTCTACCCGGTCCACATCGTCGCCCTCTAGCCAGGCCTGAATGGTAAACAGGCTGCACTCCCGCTGGAGCGAGAACCCGGCCCCGATGTCCTGCACCAGCTGGCGATCTTCGCGCAGCTCGCGCACCAGCCGCGACGATCGCCCCTCGGCCAAAATTGCCGCCAGCAGATCTAGCCCATAGGCTGTTTCGAGCTGGCCAATACCGGGGCCAATCCAGGCCATGGTCAGCCGCGACTGCTCCAGGCGCGGCAGGTGCAGAATCTCGCGCCGCACGCCGGGGAAAGAAGGCACCCGAGAACTTGCTGCCGGGGGGCAGGGAGGCGGTGGGGCAAAGCCGCGAAAGGCGTGCTTGACCAACTCCACTGTTGGCTCCAGCGGGATACCGCCAGTAATCACCACCGTCATCTGATCGGGCTGGTAGTGGGCCTGGTGAAAGCAGCGCATCTCTTCGGGCGATCGCTGCTGCAAGATCTCGGCCGTGCCCAGCACCGGGCGACCGTAGGGATGGTCCTGGTAGACTAGCTCCGACATCGCCTGGTAGCCCAGCCAGTCGGGGTCATCCTGGGCCTGGAGAATTTCTTCCAGCACTACCTGGCGCTCGCGGCCAAACTCATCGGCAGGAATTGCGGCGTGCAGCAGCAAATCGGCCAGGTAGGGCAGCGTCTGGGGCAGCATGTCGGCGGCGATGGTGATGTAAAAGTGGGCGTAGTCATGGCTGGTGGCCGCGTTGGTCATGCCCCCCTGGGTCTCGATCGCGTAGTCAAACACCCCCGGCGGCAGCTGGTCGGTGCCCTTAAAAATCATGTGCTCCAAAAAGTGGGCCATACCCGCCCACTCCGCCGGTTCAGTAATCGCCCCAGCCCTCACCCATACGTCGGCAACGACGACGGGGGTGGCCGCAATCTCCTGGTGGATCAGGGTAAGCCCATTCTCCAAACGAATTACACTAGCGGGAAAATCAACCGAATTCAACGGCGCAGGCCCTACAAAAAATACTAAGCAATCCCTCAACCAGGCCGGTAAACCATCGCCATATCCAGCTGTGGGTCTAGCTATGTTGTCAATACTAGCGCTCAAGTAAGCTAAATCACATTTCAAAAACAATTCCCCCATCCAAACGGACAGGGGAATGTCAAAAAAATAAAGGGTCTCACCGCAGCGCCGTCTTACCTCAGTTTCCGACCTGGGAGAACCAGGGGGGTGCCTTGGCATCTGGCTTAAAGTTTCCGAGTACAAGCTCGGTCTACTGCCGCCGATGCAACTTAGCTCCCGTTCGGAAGAAACATAGATCGACAAACATTGTTGGTAGTCACCAACGCCGTAGTGAGACTCCATTTACTATAACCAACAGCCTGGGGTAAACCGCAAGGGGGAATCCGACCTTCCTTTAGCGCGTTATCTAACCTGTCATCCTCACCACTGTGATCTAATATGACAGCACCGGTTTGACCTGGTCTTTCATTCCCCCTGCTTCTATGGCTCCTGACGATGCTGCTGCTGCCGTAACCGATTCTGCCCCTGACGACTTTGTCACTGGCACCGAAGCGGCTTTGCCAGAGGTGCCCTTAGCGGTGCCTGAGCCAGAGTCGCCAGAGTCGCCAGAGTCCTCTGCCTTAGCCGATTCAGGCGCTGCCGAGCATTCTACGCCTGCGCCTAACTTAGACCCACCCGCCC
>NZ_JADEXE010000322.1 GCF_015207265.1 Nodosilinea sp. LEGE 07298
TGGCAAACTTGAATTGCGTGACGTTTTCTTGACGCCTTTTCGTTGACGCTTCTCGGCTTCTGCCTGCAACGCTTGCACCCTCTGCCACAGCTCTCGTATCAGAGCGTCTTTCTCCCCAGAACTGAGGTCTTCTAACGGCGGCAGGTCTTGCATGGCAAAAGTTTACCACCCTCTCTTATTCGCCGCTACCCGTCAACCTAGTTGAGCAATTACTTTCGTTGTATTCTCCCGGTGCACTGAGTTCTTTCCCATCGTGAGCGAGCACGTATTTGAGGCTGTCGGGATGGCTGAGAAAAATCCAGCTTGCCGCCGTGGCACGAGCCTCAAAAATGTCGCCGTACTGACGATAGCGGGTTTCCATGTAGTCGAGGGGGTTGAAAATCCAGTTGTAGAGCTGAATAATGCTAGGAGACTGAGCTTTAGGGATGATAGGCATGGCAGATGTCTTTAAGGATTGATCGAGCTTATGGCACCGTTCGAGGACATCAATTCTGAAACAGCGGCATCAACTTCAGAAAGCTGGCACTGGTTCGTTAAAGTAGGAGAGCCTCAAGACCTCTGGAATTGAGCAATTCAGCCATCGATATGGGGCGAGTCGTGAAGCCCATCGCCATCGCCGGGGTGGTCTTCGCACCCAACCCCCAGTGAGGGCGCACCCAGTTATGGATCAAGCGCTGGACATCCAAACTTCGTTGTAATCCGGCGGTCGTCTTGGCATAGAGGTTCTGACGTCTGCGGTAGGCGCTACACCGTCGCCTGATCGCTGCGTTTTGAGCTACCCTTTGGGAAGTCTGACGCCTACGTTATGATTCGCATGCACCTCAGCGGTCGAACTAATCGCGGTGAAGGGATGCTCGACCTTGAGCCAGACAACCCGGCGTTGACCTTGAGAGCTTTTAATCTTAATCGCCACTTCAAGCCCTTCGCGCCATACTTTGCGGAAGGGATAGGTTCTTGCAAGCCCTCGGTCCGGTAAAGACTCACTGGCTAGAGGCCATAGGGCCGTCCCGTAGCGTCGTTCACCGTCTGTGAACCAACGGATAGCGGTGGCTCCCTGCGCCCACTGCCACGTGGATTCAGTCCCTTGGCTAAACAAAGTCTCATCTTTCATCCCCGCCTGCGCTGTCACCCAGTAGCGGCTCTCTCGCTCCAAAAAGGTCAACGTCCATCCACGACTCTCACTGGGGGGGAAGGTTCTCGCCCACGCGAGTGTAAAGCTCATCCCCTTCTAGCGTGATCTCGCTGCCCTCAGGCGCGGGGGGAGACCAATGCTCGCGCTGACGGGCTAACCGCTCCTCCCACCGCAGAATGGTGGCATGGGACTTGTTGTACACTCGCCCGGTAGCTCGAACACCCGTCCCTTCGGCACGGTTATTGAGGGCATATTCAACAATGTTAGACGGCGTTCTAAGCCGGGCCATAGGCGTTCCCGTGCGTTCGTTAAAGTTGTGGGTGCAACCCCGGCAACGGTAGTACTGCACGATCCGATTATCTTGTAATCGACGAGTCCCATTCTTGACAACGGTTTCGCTCTGGCAGTGGGGACAACGCATAGGCAAATGACTCTCTACGTCTACATTCTAGCCATCATCCTTTAACTGACCAGTGCCCAGAATGATGACAAACAATTCTGGAACGTACAGGAGCGATCGCTCCTGTACGTTCCCATTCCATGCTATTTATCGGGCTGGTAATCATTGAGAACGGCTGTGGGGTTGACTTGCCCCACCTTCTACCCTAGGATTATTAACCGAGGGCGATTAGCACAGTGGTAGCGCGCTTCCTTCACACGGAAGAGGTCACTGGTTCGAAACCAGTATCGCCCATACCAGTAAAAGCACTGATGCGTAAGGGTTCTAGCTCTTGCGCATCAGTGCTTTTGGGAATCTGAAATTCTCATTAAGCCTCTGCTAAGAGGTATGGACAGATACAGGGGTACCAATTATTGCTATACGATTGCGATAATTGAGTTCAAGCTTGTGACATGTTGAACAGCAAGGCTTTTGGGGTTTCTAAGGGAGGAGATTCCCCGACAAGCGGCCAGCGTCGTCGCAAGGCCTCTAAGGGGACAGTCTCTGTCGGCACATCTAATGGATGGCTGAGACTGTACTGGACTGACCAAGGCAAGCGCGACCACTGCTACCTAGGGGCCAAGGACACACCCACGAATCGGGAGTTGGCCCAAAATCGGGCGGAGCTGTTGGCGGTGGATCTGAAGAACGGCACCTTTGACCCCACCAAAGAGAAGTACCGGCTGTTTCCTAAGCAGGAGGTTGCCCAGAAGGCCGGGGAGCCACGGCGAGTCAATGAGCTGTGGGAGTTGTACTGCAAGGCCCGCCGGTTTGGGGCTGAGAGTACGGAGGAGGGCTATCGCTATGCCCTGAAAAAACTCCAAGAGTTTTGGGGTGAAAAACCGATCAAGGGACTGCGGGAAGAGGACGGGTTTAAGTTTGTGGACTGGCTGATGGCAAAACCGCTCAGCCAGGAGACGCGCAAAAGCTACCTGTACCGGATTCGGGAGGTGTGGCAGTGGGCAGCCCGACGGGGCTATGGGGTGGAGCCCGACCCATGGACGGAGGCCATTCAGGATGTGAAGCTGACCCAGGAGCTGCCGTCGCCGTTTACCCGTGCGGAGATTGAAGAGCTGATCAGCGTTTTTCAGACTGAGGAGCGGTTGGCGCACTATGCGGACTATGTGCGGGTAGCGCTGAACCTAGGGTGTCGGCCTGGCGAGCTGCTGGGGCTGCGGTGGAGACATGTGGCGAAGGACTTTTCTCGGGTGGATATTGTGGAGCAGCTGACCCGCAAGAAGGAGCGGAAACTGCCGAAGAAGGGTAAGACGAGAGCCATTCCGCTGAATGAGACGGTGAGAGAGATATTGAAGGAGAGGTGGAATGCCGTGTGTGTGAGCCAAGGGGTTGAGCCGCCGCCGCCAGATGATCTCATTTTTAAGTCGGTGCGAGGGAAGTCGATTCATACGGGAAATTTTCGCAAGCGCTATTGGCAGCTAGCTCTAGAACTGGCAGAGATTCGCTACCGGAAGCCCTACACAACGCGGATATCGAGAATTTCTCATTCGGTTGAGGAAGGTGAATCGATTGGGTCGATCAGTGCGGTGTCTGGCAATACGCCAGAGACGATCTTGCGCCGCTATGTTGGTAATGTGAACCCAGATATTAAGCTGTCAAATTTTTAGGGGTTGCCGTTTTCTGCCTTGACTCAAGAAAATTTGCCGTAGGAGAGTGTCCTACATAGACGGTTTAAAAGAGCGCTGAGCAAGGCTGGAAAGGCCTGATTTGTAAAGAATTGAGCGGCATCGGGTATGGACAGATACGCAGGTTTGTCATGCCAATATCTCTCTTATAGAAAGGAGGTGTAGCGTTTTTTCATACTGCGATGTCTGTAGCTTTACCTCACTATGTTGTCGATGCCTATGTGCCCTTTAAGGCGAGTGAAGGGGTGATATTGAACCCCAAGTCGTTGGGAAATTTGAAGACGGCGCTGCGGCTGTATGTTTTGCCGAGCTACGGGTTTGAGGCCGATCGCCTCCAAACGGATCGCGACCTTGAGGTGGCTCTAGGGCAGGTGACGTTGAAGGCGTTTTTGGATGCGCCCGATCGCCTGCGGTCATCTGAGGCGGCGCAGCGGAGCGTGGGGACGATGGCCAACTACCGATCGGCGATCAACCGATTTTTGGGCTGGATGCAGCAGCAGAGTTGGTTTCGGGAGTCGGTAGGCCGGTTTGAGGAGATGCTGTCGCCGCCGACTAAGGTGGCGGGGCTAAATCTCCGGGCGGCTCGACGGGGAACAGGGAAGGATCATGGCAAGAAGCGGCTGTCGTTGGCAAAGACGGAACTGACAGAGACGCTGCAGCTGGAGCTAGCTGACTTGTTTTACTTTCTGACGGCACCGGAGGTGGCCAAGCGTCAGGATGAGCCGATTCGGGAGGTGACGTTTAACAACTACGAGGTGATGATTCGGGGCTTTTTGGGGTGGCTGTACCGGGTGGTGAATGTGTCGCGGCAGGAACTGTCGCTGGCGTTGATTGCGGATCGGGAATGGCTGGATGAGTATATGGCTTGGGGCATTAGCGATCGCGACAATTCTTACGGGTGGGCGCTGAATGTAGCGGCGGCATCGTTGAATGTGGCCAAATGGCTGTACCACCAGCAGTCGGTGAGCCCTAAGTACCGAGATATTCAGGAGGTGGAGCTGATTCGGGCCAAGATGGCGGCGCTGCAGTCGAAGCGGGAGAAGGAGCCGAGACGGCGGGTGTCGAAGGAGAAAATGGTGGAGAAGTTTGTGCCCTTTGATCAGGTGGAGGGGGTGGTGCGCTACCTGCGGCTGTGCTGTGCGACGACTACGGCAAAGGGCTACGCTCGCAAGGACCTGACGGTGATGCATTGCTGGCAGATTTACCTGATAATCGCAATTTTGGCCTACTGCCCGGTGCGCCAGCGGGAGGTGAGGGAGCTTGAGCTGGGGCGGACGCTGTTGCGCGAAAAGGGTGGGTATGTGGTGCTGCTGGAGCCGGAGGACCACAAGACGGGTAGCTTTACGGGGAAGGGGCGAGAGTTTTGCTTGCCGGACCTATTGACCCAGGATTTGGATGAGTGGCTAAATGTGTGGCGTCCGAAGCTGAAGCCAACCCACGATCGGGTGTTGATGAAGCTGCGCGATGCGTCCTCGGGGAGTTTTAAGCAGCCCTACGATGATGCTCAGTTGTCGGGGATGGTGGCGAGGGCAATGTACCGGGCGACGGGAATTTTGTTTGATGATCCGAAGAAGACGACACCCCACGACTTTCGGCGGATTGCGATTACGTGGCAGCGAAAGTATGGCGATCGCGACCAAGACCAGGCCCTGGCGGAGTTGATGGGGCACTCGGTGGAGGAGGTGAACCGCACCTATAACCAGATGTCGGGGCGCGATCGCACCGCAAAGGCCCAGGAATGGTGGAAGGTTGCGCAGGAACTGTAGGGTTCTGGGGGGTGAGGTTGGTGAGGGGGGAGATTTCCAGAATCGCTTGATTCTGGAAATGGTAAAGGGGAGATTCCCAGAATCGCTTGATTCTGGAAATATGGAGGTGGGACTGACTCTTGGAGATGGGGAGTTTGAGGGGATGAGGATGACCTGGCTGCGGTGGTGCGATCGCGAGGGGAACCTCTTGCCGACGGGGGCGGAGCGGGCGGCTCAGGCGGAGACGAAGGCAGCGAGGTTGGCGGCTCGGCTGCAAGAGTTGGGGGTTGACCCGGAGGAGGTTGAGAATGGCGTTTGAAATTGGCCCGGAGGAGTTGAGGGAAATGGCCAGGTTGGAGGAGGAGGCTGGTTGTGATGTGGAGGCTGGGCTGGATTGGGGGCCTTTAGGGGGTACCTATTTGGCGGTGGCAGAGAATTGGTTGGGGCAGAGGTTGAGGGGGGGTGAGCCGCAAGCCTTGGATACCTCCGATCCTCCTACAGAGTCCGATGGGCGTTGAGGAGTTGGTAGTACTGGTAGACGTTGTGGAAGCCTCGGCGGGTGTTTCGTTCGTGCCCTCGGAAGAGAAGGATTTGCTGGCCCAGGTCTTGGCTGAAGGGGCAGGGGCAAGTAATGGAGGTGGCCCACTCTAATGAATCAACGTCTAAAGGTCCAAGGCCGATGCGGGTAGCTCGGTGGGCTGTGTGGCAGTTGCCGCTGACGTCGAAGTAGTTGTAGCGGTTGTCGAGCCAGGCTTTGCGAAGCCAGGTGGAGGAGTCGAAGGAGTCGATACCCTGCTCTACGTAGTAGGGCAGGATGTGGGGGTTGCCGGTGCCAAGGACGTGGATTTTGATGGGGCGGTCGGCATTGCAGATTTCGGCCTGGGTAGCGCGGATGGCGTCTTTAATTAGGGAAAGCTTGCGCTGACCTGCGATCGCAACATACTCAAACCCCATTTGTACTAACGCCCGAGCACAACGCTGGTAGCTTTCGGCATCCCAGCCCTGGACAACTCCGAGCAGTTGGAAGGGGTACTGGTAGCGATCGCACAACTCCAGACAGATTTCGGCATTGGTGAGGGTGAGCTGGAGCCGTCGTTCTAGCTCGTTAGAAGGGAGCCCTCCGGGACGAACCCAGGGAGAGGCGACCATATCAAGGGTCATGCCGTAGTTGAATTGCCCCTGGGCGTAAAAATCTAGCAAGTCTTGGCAGGAGAAGGGGGGCTGATCGAAAGCCCGGTAACTGTGGGCTCCGGAGTCACCCAGGATGGTGCCGGAATAGCGTATGTCTTGCCGTAGGGTTTTGACTTTGCGGAGAGAGACAGCCATGCGGGAGACGAGGATGCCGTCGAGCAGGTCGGGAAGGTAGTCCCAGAGGTAGGCTTTGCTCCAGTGAGGTTGTTTGGTCATGTCGTCGTCGATGCGCCACTCTTTCCAGATGTAGTCGGAGGGCCACCAGGGAAGGAAATAGCGCACCATTACCGCAGTTCCCAAATGTCATGGGTGGGGTCGTAGGTTTTGGTGCTGGCTCCGCCGAGGGAACGGGGGGTAAGGATGCCTGCGTGTTTGAGGATGCTTTTGTACTGGTAGAACATGCGAGAGCGATAGTCTTGACCGGTGGCGTTGGCCCAGGAGATGCGTCCGCGATCGTCGGTGAGGGCAGCGGCAGATTCGGGTTTGAGGAAGAAGACGGGGGCACAAGCATGGTCGAGCTGGTCGCACTTTTGGGCGAGGTCGGCGAAGTGGGCAGATGCGGTGGGGAATTCTTCTAGCCCAGAAATAACGAGCCTCACCATGGGGTCTTGAAGAAGGAGTAAGCGCAGATCTGCGGCGACTTGGGGGCGGTGGTTGGCGAGGGGAGTGCTGCTGGATCGGGAGCCGACGACGGAGTGGACTTCGGCCCAGCTGGCGAGGGTGGGGATATTGTACTGGTAGGTTTGGCCTTTGGAGACTTGCCAGACGCTGTCGAGCTGCCGTTCGATGAAGCGGAAGGGCTCGCGCAGGGGCATCTGGGCCTGGGGTGTGTGGGCGACGGAGACGGTGTCGCCTACGGCCAAGATGCCAACGTTTTTGCGTTTGGCAAAGTCGATGAGGCTGGTGCCGAGGGAGGTGGCTTCGGCGGCTAGGTAGGTGTGGTGGAACCCGGTCTGGTACATTTCGGCCTGGGCTAAGCCTTTGATGAGGTCGTCGTTGCCTTTGGCTTCGATAGCAAAGATGGTTTCTCCGTCGGTGAGTTGGCCAACGAGGTCGGGGTGCATGACGAAGTCACCGAGGTCGAGGGTGAAGCGTTGGAA
>NZ_JADEXE010000323.1 GCF_015207265.1 Nodosilinea sp. LEGE 07298
CTGTAGGTCGCCTCACAGAGAATCCACAGGCGCGAAATGGTGGTGTCGGTGCCGCCATCGCCACCGGCCTCGGCGGGATCGCCATCGATGGCAATCGCCATCCGGTGCAGGTGGGCCGTGCCTGGGATCGCTTTAATGCTGACCCATACCCCCACATCGAGGCTGCTGAGGGTTTCGCTCAGGTACCAGGCGATCGCCTCGGGGTCACCCTTGCGGGCCAGGCTCAGGTTCGAAAGCACGATCGCGCTGCTGCCGCCCTCGCCGCCCAGCGATAGCTCCGGCTGACCCTGGGTGTACTGCTCTAGCAGCGACTGAGTCGCCTTAATATCGGCCTCGTCCTGGTTTTCGAGCACCAGCTGGGCCAGGTGACGCTCCAGCCGGTTGAGATAGATGGGGGCCGTCCAGTCGGGGGTGGGGTTGCCGGTGAGGCGGCTGTAAACGTAGAGCTGATAGACCTGGGGGTAGTGCTGGCGCACCAGATCGTCGCCGCCGTCAAGCAGCGATCGCACCAGCTTCAGCAGCACCGCCGACTGATCTAGCGCTGTCGGGGTCTCGCACAGCACGTGGAGAATATTGCCCCGCAGCTTGATATGCAGCTCGGCCTCAGGTAATCCCATAGACTCCCTGAGCCAGCTAAGCACGTTGGCCGCTGGCGAGTTGGGGCTAAGGGTGGGGGGTGATAAGGACACAGGCATTAGGAGATCGGGGTAACAGCGAAACTCAAGCCATGCTCCCAAGCGGTAATTGCACCGGATGGCGCAGTCGGTTTAATTTATACCAACTCCAGCGCCGATCAGCCGATTTCTTTGGAGGCAATTTCCAAAAACATTGCTAACTCGCCCAGGCAGTAGCCAAAACGCCTCCGCAAAAAAAGACCGAATTCCAGGGTCAGTCTGGCTGGGCTGTGGTCACTTGTTTACTATATTAAAGATCAAATGTGCTAATGGTAGCCCTAGATCAATACCCTTCAGGACATTTGTGGGCACCATCTCGAACGCCATTTTATCAGCCTAGGCTCAGCCCCAGTTTCTTACTCCCTGCTGCCTTCCTATGACGTCATCTAACCCCTCTGTTTTCGCTTCATCCTCTCGCCTATCCACCGAAGTCATGGTGGGCCTGCTGGTGCCTCCCGTTTTGCTTGGCATTGTGGTGGCCCGTGCCCTAGCCGACGGCCTTACCCAGGCGGGTCTCTCCAGCGAGCAGCTGTTTGCTGGAGAACGTCTCCCCAACTTGAATATGCCGCCCACGTCACCCGAGCACCCTACCCCGGCAGCGACAGACTAGCATTTCGTCAAGCCTAAAAATTTGAATTTGATCAGCCGCAAGTTAGCTGGAACGGAGCATTCGCGGAGCATCTCCAGAGGAGAAAACCCAGCTGGACTTAAGGATTGGCTGGGTTCCGCTAACGCTTCATTTAGCCTATGCTTCAGCTAAAATCCTGACGTTGATAGATCCGCATAGCGTGCATAACGCTCAGGCGAGACTCCGCTAACGCAAAGCAATGCACCGCGCAATGACTGACAAAATCCCTGAAATCGTTATCAGTAAAAGGTTTGGTGCTCTAGCTCAGCCCCTAGGTGGCTGTAACGTTTTCAAATTGTTCATCTAGATAAACTTCTTCAGACTAGGCTGATCCTATAGAATCTTTGCGATATCCCCGTTCTCTCTGCATTTTGTAACCCATGAGTTCAACGCTCCACTCCTCCGGGGATACCCGGCCCGCAGCTGAAGCCGACTTACTGAGCCCTCCTGCCACAGTGGATGACCAGCCCTCGCGGCAAGATTTGCTGTTGCGTCATCGGCTACGAGTGGTCGAAGACCTCTGGGAAAAGGTGCTAGAACACGCCTGCGGCCCCGAACTACTAAATCTGCTACAGCAGCTGCGGCAGATGTGTTCGCCCGAGGGCCAGGCCCCGACCGCCGCCGAAGCCCGAGTAAAGGCCGTCGTCGAGGTGGTCGAAGCCCTCGATCTCGAAGATGCCATTCGGGCTTCGCGGGCCTTTGCTCTGTATTTTCAGCTGATCAACATTGTTGAGCAGCACTACGAGCAGCGGGGGCAGCAGCAGCAGTATCGAGCCGCCTACGAAACCTCCGAACTGGCCCAGCGGGCCGGGCAGTCTTTCTTTGGTACATCTTCCGGCAGTGATTCAGAATCGGGCAGCAACCTATTTCAGGCCGACCTGCTCAGCCGCAGCGTGGCCGATGCCCCCGGCGGCCGCAAAGAGGCGGGCACCTTTCACTGGCTGTTCCCTACCCTAAAACGGCTGAACGTGCCGCCCCAGGTAATTCAAAACCTGATCGACCAGCTCGATGTGCGACTGGTGTTTACCGCTCATCCCACCGAGATTGTGCGCCACACCATCCGCGACAAGCAGCGCCGCATTGCCAGCATTTTGCGCCAGATGGACCAGGCTGAAGAAAGTGCCCAGGGTTTGGGTCTGGCCTCATCGTGGGAAATGGAAGAACTCAAAGATCAGCTGACTGAAGAGATTCGCCTCTGGTGGCGCACCGACGAGCTGCATCAGTTTAAGCCCTCGGTGCTCGACGAGGTTGACTACACCCTGCACTACTTCCATGTGGTGCTGTTCGACGCCCTGCCCCAGCTTTATCAAAGATTTGAACGCGCGATCGCCACTACGTTCCCCGAGCTAGACCCACCCCGCCACCGCTTCTGCCGGTTTGGATCATGGGTAGGGTCCGATCGCGACGGCAACCCCTCAGTTACCCCCGAAGTAACCTGGAAGACCGCCTGCTACCAGCGCAATCTGGTGCTCAACAAGTACATTGCCTCAGTCGATCGCCTGGTTGACTTGCTCAGCCTGTCGCTGCACTGGAGCGAGGTGCTGCCCGAGCTGCTAGAGTCGCTGGAGCAAGACCAGGTCAAAATGCCTGACATCTACGACGACCTGGCCATTCGCTACCGTCAGGAACCCTACCGCCTCAAGCTGGCCTACATTAAGCAGCGGCTCAAAAATACCCTCGATCGCAGCCAGCTGCTTTACCAAAGCGACCCCTTTGCCGATCATTCTAATGCCCCAATTGGCGGCCCCATTTACCGCTATGGCCACGAGTTTTTGGCCGAGCTGCGGCTGATTCAGCGCAACCTGGAGGCCACCGGCCTCAACTGCCAAGACCTCAGCACTCTGATCTGCCAGGTCGAGATCTTTGGTTTCAATCTGGCTCAGCTCGACCTGCGCCAGGAAAGCTCGCGCCACTCTGATGCCCTCGACGACATCACTCAGTACCTGCGC
Source organism: Nodosilinea sp. LEGE 07298 (assembly GCF_015207265.1). GTDB lineage: Bacteria > Cyanobacteriota > Cyanobacteriia > Phormidesmidales > Phormidesmidaceae > Nodosilinea. Next base: position 3,252 of record NZ_JADEXE010000323.1, read on the forward strand.
ATTCTGCCCCAGCCCTACAGCGATTTACCCGAGGCCGACAAAATTACCTGGCTGGTCAGCGAGCTGCAAACCCGTCGCCCCCTAACCCCCCGCGATTTGCCGTTCTCTGACAAAACCCGCGAAACCCTGGCCACGATGCATATGGTGCGTCAGCTCCATCTGGAGTTTGGCCCGGATATCTGCGGCAGCTACATCATCAGCATGAGCCACACCGTCAGCGACCTGCTAGAGGTGCTGCTGCTGGCCAAAGAGGCAGGCCTCTACGACCCCACCACCGAGTTGAGCAGCCTTCAGCCCGTCCCCTTGTTTGAAACTGTCGAAGACCTCCAGCACGCTCCGGCAGTGATGGAGGCCCTGTTTGAAATTCCGCTCTACTTGAACATGCTCCAGGGGCAGGCGGCACTGCCTGTTGATCAAGGGCCAGGAGGTGTTGCCACTCCTCGGGCCGTACCGCTGCAAGAAGTGATGCTGGGCTACTCCGACAGCAACAAAGACTCGGGCTTTTTAAGCAGCAACTGGGAAATTCACAAGGCCCAGCAGTCGCTGCAAACCACCGCCGATCGCTATGGGGTGTCGCTACGCATCTTCCATGGTCGGGGCGGCTCGGTAGGGCGCGGCGGCGGCCCCGCCTACGAGGCAATTCTGGCTCAGCCGGGGCGCAGCATTAAGGGCCGGATCAAAATTACCGAGCAGGGCGAAGTGCTGGCTTCTAAGTACAACCTCTCTGACCTGGCCCTCTACAACCTTGAAACCGTCACGACTGCTGTCATGCAGGCCAGCCTGCTGAGCAACAGCGTCGATGACATTCAGCCCTGGAATGAGACCATGGAGGAGCTGGCCACCCGCTCCCGCAGTCATTACCGCCAGCTGATCTACGAGCAGCCCGACCTGGTCAACTTCTTCCACCAGGTCACCCCCATTCAAGAGATCAGCCAGCTCCAAATCAGCTCTCGCCCCTCGCGGCGCGGCGGCAAAAAAGACCTGGGCAGCCTGCGGGCCATTCCCTGGGTGTTTAGCTGGACCCAGGCGCGGTTTCTGCTGCCCTCCTGGTACGGCGTGGGCACTGCCCTGCAAGAATTTGTGGATGAAGCCCCCGAAGAGCATCTCAAGGTGCTGCGCTACTTCTACAGCAAGTGGCCCTTCTTTAAGATGGTGATCTCTAAAGTCGAGATGACCCTGGCCAAAGTCGATCTACAAATCGCCGAGCACTACGTGCGCGAACTCACCAGCCCCGAGGACAAAGAGCGCTTTTTGAAGCTGTTCGACACCATATCGCAGGAGTTTTACCTGACCCGCGACATGGTGTTGCGCATTGCCGGCCACGATCGCCTGCTCGATAGCGACCCTGACCTGCAGCGATCGGTCTACCTACGCAACGGTACCATCGTACCCCTGGGCTTTTTGCAGGTAGCGCTGCTCAAGCGCCTGCGCCAGTACAAAGACCAGGCTGCTACCGGAGTGATTCGATCGCGCTACAGCCAGGGCGAACTGCTGCGCGGCGCACTACTGACCATCAACGGCATCGCAGCAGGGATGCGGAACACTGGCTAGATGCGATCGCTCAATGGGTAGTGAACAGGACTTTTTGGTCTTGAATCTGCAATGAAGACAAGGATGATCGCTGTGTCAATTGAGCTGCCGAAAGATGTCCAGAAAGAGGCGATCGCATCTATGGTGAGATACTTCCGCGAGCACGCTGCTCAATACGTAGCCTTAGCCACTGTAATTGAGCCATAGGTCGACCCGCTACGCTGCCTAGGTACAGTTGTAGTAGATGGATACGCCTTCTTTATCGATATGCTGCCTTAGGGCTGCGTGGGTAATCGTGCCGTAGGCTACGACGTCAAAGAAGTAGGGCAAGTAGGTATCTTCTTCAATGTCAAACTTTAGCCGGGTTGCCAGGGCTGAGGTAGCGCCTTTGCCCTTGATCGCGATATCCACATCTGAAGCGGGTTTATGGGTGCCGAGGGCGCGGGAGCCAAACAAAATGGCCTCTTCCACCTGTGGGTAAGCGGCGATGAACTGAATAATTTCTTTGAGCTGCTGATCCGAGAGTCCGTAGCTCATTGCTTTACTGAGTTCGCTGTAAAGTGCCTGCACCAGGGGTCTAAACTCGTCTCGAATGAAATTGATCATTTCTTGCAAAACGACTGTGTTGAAAACGTGGCTGGTCATATTGCGCCGGGCAATGGCAGTCATCCAGCCTTTAGGGCTAGTTACTAGCCCCGATTGAAACGCTACTCGCACCACTTGTTTACTACTGTTAACACCGCTGTAGCCTTCATATTCCAGATAATCTTTCATCGTTTTCCAGGCGATCTCAAAGTTGAACTCAAAGGCTTGAATTAGGGCGATTTGAATGACCTCGTCATCAGGAGCGGCCCGGTAGCGCTCATACACGCGGCCAAAGGTCTGGTAAGCGTCCTCAAAGTTTTGAAATTGCTGCACCCAACGTAGAATGTGGCTCATGGGGCATCGTTCATAAGTAAGCGGCAGCGGGCGGGCTAAAAATCAAAGATTTAGAACGTGGCATAGCCGTCTCGGCTGTTCCTGGTCAGGCAGAATGCCTACCGACAAAACTTAGATTTGATCAAATTTTTATTTTTAAGCTACATCTCACCATCTCGTACAGCCGCTGCCAATGCCGACTGAGCCATAGCCATACCTGGCTTCTAGCTATCTACTGAGAATTTCTTGCCAACAGTCTTGTTTACAGCAAAATTCGGTGTGTTGAAATCTGAACCATGCAGTAAGCTTACGGCAGGCTAAGGGCAATAGTAGCTGAAATCGCCCCACGGCGATAGGTTCAGGTCGGTATCGATAGGCCCAGCACAGACGGCCAACATAACAAGTTTGAAGGTTTGAGGAGTAACTCCATGAAAAGCTTAGGGCGTTGGATGGGGCATACGGCAGGGGCCGCCCTGCTGGCGACGGTCGCTACCGTTACTGGCGCAGCGATCGCGCCAGAGGCAGCCCAGGCACAGGTAGCTTACGGTAGCTATGTGGGCGTTGGCGCTGGTATTGGCATCACCAATGATGCGGCTACCGGACAGGGTAGCGGCGTGCAGGGGGTCATTTCAGGTCGCTATCGGCTGCTGCGATACCCTGTTTCAATCCGGGCTCAGGGCTTTCTCTTTGGCGGCGATTTTGCCTTCGTACCCACCGTTTCCTACGACGTACCCCTCAGCTGGAATACCGACGTGTACGTAGGGGCTGGAGCCGCCTTCGTGGGCGGTGGCGATGAGCCTTCAATCGTAGGTAACAAAACGTCTTTTGTCCTTCAACCCGGTATTGATTACCTATTTCCTAATAGCAACTTAGTGGCCTTTGGCAACGCTATTTTTGCCTTCGATGCCTACCGCGAGGGTGGCAACATGGCGGTCTCAGTACAGGGTGGCGTCGGCATTCAGTTCTAGAAACTGCGCCGATTCTCAGATAAAGCTTGTAAGCGCTTGTGGGCCTAAGGAGGCGTACGGGCGCTTTTTTCGGTAAAGGGTTAGCGGTGAACGGCGAGCGATGCGTGGTGAGCGGTGAGCGGTGTTTGGCAGAACCGCCAACCGCAAACCAAATCCCCTATCCCCAACCAGGACAAATGTATTAAAATCAACTGAACTCACGCAGAGGATTGTCCGATGGGGATGAGTCAGCCGCTAGGGTCCGTGATTCAGGGTTCGCTGAGCCAGGGGCTGGAGGTGCGCCTGCACCCCGATATTTCGGTGGAAGACATGCGGGTGGGCAAGTTTTTGGTAGTGCAGGGGCGGCGATCGCAGTTTTTCTGCATGCTTACCGATGTCACTCTGGGCACTGGCAGCCAGCGCATTTTGGCCCACCCACCCGAGCCATCGAACCTGTTTTTGCAGGAGGTGCTGGCCGGGACGGGCACCTACGGCACCATCAACCTGACGCCGATGCTGATGTTTACCCAGGGG
>NZ_JADEXE010000324.1 GCF_015207265.1 Nodosilinea sp. LEGE 07298
CGATGGAGGGGGGCATGGGGGAGTAAGGGAGAAACTGGGTTTCACGTATTGGGTTTTGGGTATTGGGCCTGACACCTGATACCCAATAACCAGCCTACAATGATAATCATTATCAATGTTCGCGAGCATGATGGTCGCTCGGTGGGGGACTTGCTATGACTGAGGTGCAGGGGGAGCTCTCGGCTGGGGTTGTATCGGAGACTCGGTGTTACCCCTGGCGGTGGCGAGGTCGGGAGGCGGCGATGGTCAAAGACCGGCCTTTGGCCATCGCCTACGATGTGCGGGGTGCAGGGCTGTCGTTGCTATTGCTGCCTGCCTTTAGCAGCATTTCAACGCGGGCTGAGCTGGGTGGGCTGGCGGTGGAGCTGGCTCAGCACTACCGGGTGATTACCCTTGACTGGCTGGGGTTTGGGGAGTCGGCCCGCCCAGCCGGTTGCAGTCGTCCCACGATCTACCAAGCGATGCTCAACGATTTTGTGCGGGATGTGGTGCCGGAGGTGGCGGGGGTGGTGGCCTGTGGCCACAGTGCGGGCTACACCCTGGGGTTGGCAGCACAGGGTGGTGTGCCGGGGTTGAGGGCGATCGCCCTAGTAGCGCCCACCTGGCGGGGGCCATTGCCCACGGCCATAGGAGAACGGCGGCGAATTTATGCCCTGCTGCGGTGGTTGGTGTGGTCGCCGTTGCTAGGCCAGGGGCTGTATGCCCTCAATGCCCACCCAGCTTTTTTACGGTGGATGATGGGTCGCCACGTCTACAGCGATGCGGCTTTCATCACCCCTGAGCTGATGCAGGCTAAACACCAAACGACCCAGTTCCCTGGTGCCCGGTTTGCCTCTGCCGCCTTTGTCACAGGAGGGCTAGACCCGGTGCAGCGGCGCACTGACTGGCTAGATTTGATTGAGTCGACAACTGTGCCTAAGTTGGCGATCGCCGGACAGCAGACCCCACCCAAGTCTGGGGCCGAAATGGAGATGCTAAAGGCGATGGCTGGCGTGCAGTGGGCAACAGTGCCAGGATCCCTAGCCGCCCATGAAGAATCCTCCAAAGCGGTGTTAGAGAACCTGAAACCGTTTCTAAAAGAGCATTTGGGGAAATGAAGAGGAGTGCCACCTACCGAAGCCAGGTACTGAACCAGACGCCAAAAATGAGAGGCTGATAGTTGTTTGACGATGTCTTTAAACGATGTTGAGGAGTTGTTCTGTGCTCGATTTTCATCAGCTGATTAACCTAGCCCAGGAATTTACCCATTCACTATCGCTTGCTCTGCCCCTAAGCTTTCTTGGGCTGGTGCCGATGTCTGCAGTGTTGGCCTGCACCCGTGCTGTTTACCTGGGGCCAGACAACCTGGTGTTCACAGGGCGCAGCATGGACTGGGTCACTGATATGGAGTCTAACCTGTGGGTGTTTCCGCGCGGTATGGAGCGCCATGGGGCCGCTGGCTCTGGCTCCATAGAGTGGACATCGCAGTACGGCAGCGTGGGCACTGGCGTGTGGGATATCGGGATCGCCGATGGCATGAACGAGAAAGGCTTAGTGGCCAACATGCTCTATCTCACCGAAAGCGTGTATCCCACCCCCAGCCCGAATGATGCTCGGGCACCGCTATCGCTGTCCCTGTGGCCCCAGTACATGCTAGACAACTTTGCCACCGTGGCCGAAGCCGTTGGGGCGATGGAAAAGGAACCATGTAAAATGGCTCCTGTTCCATCGCCCGATGGCAAAGCGGGTACTGTGCACCTATCGATTTCTGACGCCACGGGCGATTCGGCCATTTTTGAGTATGTTGACGGTGAGCTGATGATTCACCACAGCCGCGACTACCAGGTGATGACCAATTCACCGACCTTTGATCAACAGCGTTCTCTCAACCAATATTGGGAGCAGATTGGCGGCTTAGCCATGCTACCCGGCACCAATCGGGCGGCGGATCGGTTCGTGCGGGCATCGTTTTATATCAATTCCATCCCTCAAACAGCAGACCCCAAGGAGGCTGCTGCCAGCGTATTGTCTGTGATTCGCAATATCTCGGTGCCCTTGGGGTTTGCAACGCCTGATCGCCCCGATATCTCGTCAACTATCTGGCGAACAGTTGCCGATCAAACCAACCGGCGCTACTTTTTTGAGTCAACCCGCAGTCCTAATGTGTTTTGGGTCAACCTGGATGATTTGGACTTGTCTCCCAGAGCCCCGGTGCGCAAACTCACCCTGACCGACGGCGCTGTGTTTGCCGGTAATACCGCCGACCAGTTCCAACCCTCTGAACCGCTGCAATTTTTAGAGGCGGCTCGTTGACCGAGAGGGAGGGTTTGCAGTGCAAGGTACAAGGTGTACGGTGCAACGTATAGCCCTGAACCGCAAACCGTAAACCGCTCACTGTCCCCCTTTCCCACCCTATAATCTGAAAATGATTATCATTCTTTAGGCGAGGTGTGGCTATGGTTGGTGCTGAGGTGCAAAGCTCTGTTCCGGTTACGGTGTTGACGGGCTATCTGGGGGCAGGCAAGACTACCCTGCTGAACCGCATTCTCACCCACGAGCACGGTAAAAAGGTGGCGGTGATCGTCAACGAGTTTGGTGAGGTGGGTATCGACAACCAACTTGTCATTGATGCCGACGAAGAAATTTTTGAGATGAACAACGGCTGCATCTGCTGCACCGTGCGCGGCGACCTGATTCGCATCATTGGCAACCTGATGAAGCGGCGCGACAAGTTTGACCACCTGGTGATCGAGACCACCGGGTTAGCTGACCCCGCTCCGGTGATTCAGACCTTTTTTGTTGACGACGAAGTGCAGACCCAGGCCAGCCTCGACGCGGTGGTGACGGTGGTGGATGCGGCCCATATCGCCCAGCACTGGGAGGCCGACGAAGCCCTGGAGCAAATTGCCTTTGCCGACGTGATTTTGCTGAATAAAGTGGATCTGGTTACCGAAGAAGATCTGGTGGCCCTAGAGCAGCGGATTCGGGGAATGAATGCGATCGCAACAATCCACCGCACCCGCAACGCCGAAATTGCCATGGATTCTATCCTCGGTGTCAACGCCTTTGATCTGGGCAACGCCCTCGAGATCGACCCCGAGTTTCTCAACGAAACCGCCCACAAACACGACGAAACTGTGGCCTCAATAGCCTTGGTGGAAGCAGGCACGGTAGACGGAGCCAAGCTTAACCAGTGGCTGGGGACATTGCTGCGCGATCGCGGCCCCGAGATCTTTCGCATGAAGGGCATTCTCAACATCGCTGGCGAAGACTGCCGCTTTGTCTTTCAGGGCGTGCACATGCTGTTTGAAGGCCGCCAAGACCGCCCCTGGCGCGATGACGAAACCCGCAAAAATGAGCTGGTGTTTATTGGGCGAAACTTGGAAGAGATGGGGTTGGAGGAGGCGTTTAGGGAGTGTTTGGTGAGGTGAAGAATTGGATGAATCAATACCACCCCCTACCCATCCACCCATCTACCCACTCACTCCCATGCCAAAACCCCTCCTCAACCCCACTTGGCAAACCCTCCTTGCCGATTACGTGACTGCCCTTGCCTGGTCACCCGATGGCTCTCGATTGGCAGCTTGTTCGGCGGCGGGGGAGGTGGTTGTGTTTGACGCCAAGACCGGTGCATCGATGGCGCTGCAAGCAAAGCAGGGCTTGTCAGTGGATGCGATCGCATTCTCCGCTGATGGCACATTTTTAGCGGCGGCGGGGCAAGCTGGCACCGTATCGATTTGGCGACTGAAGTCAAACTCTGCTGAACTGCTGAGTCAGCTAGAGAACCCCAGGGTCTGGGTTGATTGCCTGCGGTGGCACCCCCGATCGCCAGAACTGGCGTTTAGCCTGGGGCGCTACGCTCAGGTGTGGGATGCGGTCGACCAATCGGTGGTGGCAACGCCAGCCTATGAGGCGTCGTCAGTGCTAGATCTGGCTTGGCACCCCAGCGGTGACTACCTGACCCTGGCGGGGAATCTGAGCGTGAAGACCTGGCGGCGAGACGACTGGTACGACGACCCGGAGATTCGAGAGACGGGTGGGGCCAGCGGTGCGATCGCCATTTCCCCTGACGGGCAATACCTGGCCTCGGGCAACAACGACCGCACCCTGCTAGTTTGGGAGTGGCACAACCCCTACCCTTGGCAAATGCAGGGGTTTCCTGGCAAGGTGCGGTCGTTGGCCTGGTCTACGGTAAAAGCCCAGGGAGGTGCACCGTTGTTGGCGTCCGCCAGTGCCGAGGGCGTGGTGGTGTGGGCAATGGCCGAAAGCGACACCCAGGGCTGGACGTCCCACGTGCTGGATTTGCACAGTGGGGCAGTGAGGGCAGTGGCGTTTCAACCCCAGTCAACCCTGCTGGCCAGTGCCTCTGAGGATGGCTGGGTCTGTCTATGGCAAAAGGCTACCGAAGCCGCCCAAATTTTGGAGGGGGCTGCGGACGGATTTTCGGCCTTAGCCTGGTCGCCCCAAGGGAAGTACCTGGCGGCGGGGGGCTGTGGCGGAGAACTGCTGGTATGGGCGAAGGCATTGGCAGGGAAGGGATTTGGCCGCTAGGGAATCGGTACAGGCGGCCAGGGGTTAGGGCCTAGGGCGACAGGGTCCAACGGTGCTGTTGTTGGTTGAGCAACCCACGCATAACACTCCAGCTGACTGAAATCGCAGCAGGTGCAGTCTGCACATTTCTCCGGCAGGGGCAACGGGCGAATGCGCCCTTTGCGGATGAGTTTTGCCAGCATGGGCCTGAGCGCCTGGCTGTCGGTGTGAAAATGCAGGGACAAATCCGCGATGGAGACGGTGCCATGGGTCGCCATATAGGCTTGGATATTGGAAAGCATGGTCTGTCTACCCCTCTAGCAAGAGCGATCGCCTGCGCCGGGCCGGTCGAGAGTAGCGCATCAGGAGAATGGTTGCGATCGCCACCCCCATCAGCCCCACAATCCAGGCGGCCGAGCTGGCGGGATGGCGGGAGAAGGTCATTGCCTGGTAGTACGTCACAGCGCTCCAGTAGGCGAGGGCCGTAGTCCAGAGCCCAACGAAAGCGGTCCAACCGGCGTTGGTTTCGCGGTAGACGGCCCCCATCGCGGCCACGCAGGGAAAGTACATCAGCACAAACAGCAGGTAGGCGAAGGCCCCTACCCGACCATCGAAGCGCAGCGCCATTTGCCCGAAGGTAGTGTGGGTGACGGCCTGCTCTTCGGCGGCGGCGTTCAAGTCGCTAACATTGCCGATGGAGAGGCCGAGGGGGTCGAGCAGGGTGCCGGAGAGGGCGACCAGGTTGGCGGGAATGGTGGCAAAGGCTTCGCCAATGCTGCCGAAAAAGTCGAAGTCGTCGTCGCTCAGGTCAACCCCGGCGGCCAGGGCTTCATCCCGGGCTAGCTGGCTGTAGAGCGAGTCGAGGGTACCGACGACGGCTTCTTTGGCAAACACTCCGGTAAAAATACCGACGGTGGCGGGCCAGTTGTCTTGAGTGATGCCCATCGGAGCAAAGACGGGGGTGACCCGCTGGCTCATGGCGCTGAGGATGGAGTTTTCGCTGTCTTCGTTGCCGATGGAGCCATCGGTGCCGATGGAGTTGAGCAAACTCAGCACCATGACCATCACCACAATCACCCGCCCCGCCCGCAGGATAAAGGCTTTGAGCCGTTCCCAGGTGCGAATCAGCACTCCCTTGAAGGTGGGCAGGTGGTAGGTGGGCAGCTCCATCACAAAGGGGGCGGCTTCTCCCTTTAGCAGCGTGTACTTCATGATCAAGCCGGTGACGATCGCCATCCCCATGCCCACTAAATACAGCAAAAATACGATGTTCTGCCCGGCCCTGGGAAAGAAGGCTGCGGCGAATAGCGCGTAGACCGGCAACCGCGCCCCGCAGGACATAAAGGGGTTCATCAGGATGGTGAGAATGCGATCGCGGCGACTCTCCAGGGTTCGGGTGGCCATGATTGCGGGCACGTTGCAGCCAAAGCCCACCAGCATGGGCACAAAGGATTTGCCGGGCAGCCCCACAAACCGCATGAAGCGATCCATCACAAAGGCGGCGCGGGCCATGTAGCCGCTGTCTTCCAGAAACGCCATAAACAAGAAGAGGCAGGCGATCACCGGGATAAAAGTGGCCACGGTTTGAATGCCGCCGCCCATGCCATTGGCCAGCACCACCGTGACCAAATCGGGCAGGCCGATGGCGGTCAGTAAACGACCCAGACCATCGACAAAAATGGTGCCAAATAGAATATCAAAAAAGTCGATGAAGGCGCTGCCCACGTTGATGGCAAACATAAACAGCAGATACATTACCCCCAAGAAGATGGGAATGCCCAGCCAGCGGTTCAGCACGATTTGATCAATTTTGTCGGACTTGGTTAAGCTGACCTGCCGAGGACGGGTGGCCACGTCACTGACCAGTCGGTGGGCGTAGCCATAGCGGCTGTCGGCCACGGCAATGTCGATGTCTTCGCCCAGTACCTGATGGATGCGGTGGCGCTGCTCAGCCACCTGACGCAACAGGTCGCTAGACAGCTGCGGCCCGTGGTGGTTGTCGTACTCCAGCAGCTTGAGGGCTGTCCAGCGATCGCGGGGGGTAGGGTGATCAAACCCGGTGATCGCGGGCGTCAGCACCGATAATGCCTCTTCAATCACCGTTGGATAGACGACCTGGGCCTGAGGCCGATAGGGAGCCATCAAGAAATCATTCAGACAGCCCTTGAGATCCTCGACCCCTTGTCCCTTGGCCGCGACCATCGCCACCACCGGACAGCCCAGTCGTTCTGACAGCAGCTTGGGGTTAACGTGAGTACCGTGATCCTCGGCCACATCGGTCATATTCAGGGCGACCACCAGGGGCAGCCCCATCTCCAGAATTTGGGTGGTGAGGTAGAGGTTGCGCTCCAGATTTGAGGCATCGACAATGTCGACCACCACCTGGGCGGCCCCTGAGAGCAAATAGTCGCGGGCGATCGCCTCGTCAACACTGCCCTCTGCTTCCGAATCCAGGGCATAGATACCGGGCAAATCGACGACGGTCACCGTCTGCCCGCCGTAGTGATAGCTGCCTTCTTTGCGATCGACGGTGACGCCGGGCCAGTTGCCCACCTGCTGATGGGCTCCGGTGAGCGCGTTAAATAGGGTGGTTTTGCCGCAGTTGGGGTTGCCCAGGAGGGCGATGGTAGGGGAGTTCATGGCATAGGGGGATGAGGGGATGAGTGGG
>NZ_JADEXE010000325.1 GCF_015207265.1 Nodosilinea sp. LEGE 07298
ATTACTTCCCGGTTGCTGCTGATTAGTGACCCTACCAGTCGGGTAGGGGCAAAGGTCAGCCGTAGCCGGGCTATGGGTGTGGTGCGGGGGCAGTCTAACAACCGGGTGGTGATAGAGTTTTTTGAGAAACTGCCCGATGTCAAAACCGGCGATGTGATTGTTACCTCGTCCTACAGCCGTCTGTTTCCCCAAGACATTCCAATCGGGCGGATCGAGTCGATTGACCTGACCAAAAGTCCGGCTCCCGAGGCGGTCATTCAGCTATCGTCGCCACTATCTATTTTGGAATGGGCCATGGTGCACCCCTTTGAGCCTCAGGAAACCGTCGATGCTCCTGTGCTACCGGGTGCTACCTCTGAGAACGGTGCGATGCCAGCAGGCGGGGCCAGGCCATGAGCTTAGTCGCACGGGTATCATCCTTGCCGGTATGGCGACAGCCCTGGGCCATCAACAGCATGGTGACGGCAGCGTCGGTGCTAGTGTGCCTGCTGCTGCTGCCCAGCCGCATACCGGGCATGGAGCTACTAGGGGTCGCGCCCCACTGGCTGCTGATTTGGGTAGTGGCCTGGAGCATTAAGCGAAACCAGTGGCAGGGGGCGGTGGCCGGGCTGGTGCTGGGCCTGCTGCAAGATGCCATGACCTCTCCCCACCCTACCCATACCCTGAGCTTGATTGTGGTGGGCGTGCTGACGGCGCGACTGCAAAAGCAGCGCTACCTGCAGGAAGACATTGTGTCGGTGGCGCTGATTGTCTTTGCGATGGCGGTTATTGCCGAAACTGTACTGGCGCTACAAATTAGTCTTAATCAGTTGGTATCTGCCGACTCGCTCTACCCACCCTTGGGGAATATCTGGCTGTATCACCAGCGCATCGCGCTTAGCTCCGCTATTTTGAGCAGCCTATGGGCACCGGCACTGTACTATCCACTCAACCGCTGGTGGGATCGGTACGCGTCAGATTCTTAGCATTCTTTGCCTTGACTTCGCCCCGATCGCGGCTTCGGCTCCGCTCAGCCAGCGATCGAGGCAGAATCGAAGAAATTGCCTAACCTCGCTGGCGAGCTAAAATAGCCCGCTGCTGAATCTTTTGGCAGGCCGTCCAGAGGTCGGGCAGCAGGTGGGTGGGGCGAAAGCTCTGGAGGTAGCTGCTGCTGCGAATGCCGCAGGCAACGGCAACGGTGTCAATGCCAAGGGTTTGCCCGGCCATAATATCGGCCTCGGTGTCGCCAATCATCCACGAGTGACGCAGGTCGTAGCCCTGGCGCTGCTGGGTGGCGATCGCAGCCCCCAGGCGTTCTACCTTGTGGCTAGCCTGATTTTTGTAGGCAGCATCTACTCGGGGCATGCCGTAGAGATCGCTAATGGCCCAGTGCAGATCGTGCTGGGCTAAAAACTGCATCACCTGATCCGGGGGGCGCAGGGTAACCAGCACCACCCGCGCTCCGCACTGTTGCAGCAGCTCTAGCCCAGCTCGGGCCTGAGGCTGCACCAGGTCGTAGTCGAGCAGGGCGGCATGGTTAACAATGCGGCTAACCTGGGCCAAAAAGGCGTCGATATAGCCTCCCTCTAGCCCAGACCAGTGGGCAATTTGGCGGTCGGGCAGGCGGTTTTGCTTGAAGGTCCAAAACTGGGTTTTTGATAAATAACGAACAGCCACCTGATCACCCTGGAGCTGAGCCTGGGATTGTACCCACGCTAGTCCCTGGCAATAGGTAGCGTAGTAGCGCTCAGAAACATCGGCAATCGGGCCGTCGAAATCGCAAAAAATGGTGATCGCAGACATAGCCACAGAAACTCCCCACCGTTAAAGGCAGCCCAATTGGGTATCACTGAACATTACACAGATAAGCTTTGTTAATGTTTTCTTTACAAACCGTAAGGCTTATTTACTTTAGCAACCTAATTTCAAAATGACTACTGCACAAACTCGGGTTGATGTCGTTCAGCTTGATGAGAAGGTTCTCATGGGACTTTCATAGAGCATTTAGAGCGGTCATCCATGCTTAACGGTAGGGAACCCAGCTTCAAAAAAGCGTAAAAGAGTGATTTAAGGCGTACGAGCGAGATTTTGGAACTTTTGTGCCGCTTTTTCCATCTTTAAGAGAAGTTTATGGCTAAATCCCTGCTTTATATGTTGAGGAGGCTATTTTGTGCCCGCCGCACCGAACTCAGAAGCCGATCGCTCCCCTGGTGCCAGCATTGGCCAGCCCAGCGATCGCAGAGCCTCCTGCCAGACGCGATCGCGCCCTAAGGCCTAAGTCGCGAGGGAAGCGATCGCGGATTGTGCTGTACTCCCATGACACCATGGGTTTGGGCCACAAACGGCGCAATTTGCTGGTTGCCCAAGCCCTGGGCAGCGCGGGCCTGGAGGTTGATATTTTGCTGATTAGCGGCATGGGCGAAGCCAATGCGATGCCGATATCTGCCGGTATTGATACCCTCACCCTGCCCGCCCTCACCAAGCTGGCCGACGGACAGTACCAGTCGCGGCGGCTGAATCTAGAGCTGCAGGAGATTGTCAGGCTGCGATCGCAGCTGATTTTAGCCACCATCAAAAACTTTCGGCCCGATGTACTGATTGTGGACAACGTGCCACGTGGTGCCGTACGAGAGCTGGATGCCACGCTGGAGTATATTCGCCGTCACCTGCCCACCCGCTGTGTTTTGGGCCTGCGAGATGTGCTAGACACCCCCGCCACTGTGCGCCGCGACTGGCACCGGGCTGAGAATATGGCCGCGATTCGTCGCTACTACGACACTGTGTGGATCTACGGCGACCCGGCGATCTATGATCCCCGCTGCGAGTACCGCTTTCCTGCCGATATCGCCGCTAAAATGCGTCCCCTGGGCTACCTCGATCCGCGCACCCGCCACTGTAGTGCGGCTGCTCACACCCAAGTTCAGCAGCTGGGACTGCCCAGCGTTGGCGCAGCCTGTTCAAAGGACAATCGCGAACTGGTGCTGTGCCAGGTGGGCGGTGGCCAAGACGGCTTTACCCTGGCCGAAGCTTTTGCCCAGGCAACGTTTCCGGCAGCGGCAGTGGGCGTTTTGCTGACCGGCCCCTTTATGCCAGCCCAGGCGCAGCAGCGATTACGCTCCCTGGCTATGGCTAACCCCCAGCTGCGCCTGGTCAACTACCTGACCGAGCCGACGCTGTTGCTAGAGCAAGCCAGTCGGGTAGTGGCGATGGGAGGCTACAACACCACCTGCGAAATTTTGGCCTACCAAAAACCAGCCCTGGTCGTGCCCCGCACTAGCCCCCGCCAGGAACAATGGATTCGGGCCGATCGCCTGCGCCACCACGGTCTGATTGCTGTGCTGCATCCCGCCCAGCTCAGCCCCCACGCCCTGACCGACTGGCTCCAGCAGCCCCTGCCAATTCGTCCCGCTGGTAGGGCCAGCGTTAACCTCAGTGGTTTAGATAACCTGGTAGCCGACCTACGACGACTGCTGGTGGTTGACACCCTGCCCAATTCTCAAGCCTCTTAACGTCGCAATCACCAAGCCAGATCAATTCAGCGTCTCTCCCCCTTGCCCTCATTCCCTGATCTGCCCCATTCCGCTCACTCACCCATCCACTCACCCACCCATCCACTCCCCTACTCATCCACTCCCCATGCCCCGCATTGCCTACGTCGTCAAACGCTACCCCCGCTACTCGGAGACCTTCATCGTTAACGAAATACTGGCCCACGAGGCAGCGGGTGCCGAGGTCCACATCTTTGCCCTGCGCCCCCCGACAGATACCCACTTTCAGGACAAGATTTCGCGCGTGCGCGCCCCGGTGACCTATTTAAAAAAGCCTGCCCAGGGACGCAGCAACCCCTCGATCGCGACCCTGACCCCCAACTCGGCTACCTACTTCTGGGCAGAGTTGAAGGAGGCGGCCAAGGTGTTTCCTGACCTGTGGGGCAAGCTGGGCTACGCCGCCGCAGAGCGCTCTAGCGTGGTGTACCAGGCGGCGTGGCTGGCCCAGGATATTCGCCAGCGGGGCATTACTCACCTGCACGCTCATTTTGGCAGTGTGGCCACCAGCGTGGCCCGATTGGCGGCCCACTTAGCCAATGTGCCCTACAGCTTTACCGCCCACGCCAAGGATATTTTTCACGAGTCGGTAGACCCCGAAGATCTGCGCCGCAAGCTGCGGGATGCCGCCTCGGTGGTGACCGTGAGCGACTACAACTTGGCATACCTGCGCCAGCAGTTTGGGGCCGATGCCAGCCGGGTGCGGCGTATTTACAACGGCATGGATTTGTCAGAGCTGCAGTTTCAGTCTCCGGCGGGGCGATCGCCCATTATTCTCTCGGTGTGTCGCCTGGTGGAGAAAAAAGGGCTATCTCACTTAATCGATGCCTGCGCCCGGCTGCGGCAGCAAGGCATTGAGTTTGCCTGCCAGATTGTCGGCACCGGGCCGCTGGAGGGAGAACTGCGATCGCAGATCCAGACCCTCCACCTCGATGACTGGGTCGAAATTGTGGGGCCTCGCCCCCAGCAGGAGGTGTTTACCCTGATGCAGCAGGCGTCTGTCTTTGCGGCCCCCTATATTATTGGGGCTGACGGCAACCGCGACGGGCTGCCCACCGCGCTGCTCGAAGCGATGGCCCTAGGCACCCCCTGTGTGGCCACCGATGTGACCGGCATTCCCGAAATTATTCGCGATGGTAAAACCGGGCTGCTGGTGAACCAGCACGACAGTGAAGGATTGGCAACGGCACTCCAGCGGCTGCTGAGCGAAGAGAGGCTCCGGCAGGATCTGGCGGACAGGGCGCGATCGCTGATCGAATCCGAATTCGACATCGCCCAAAATGCTGCTGCCCTGCGAACTCACGTTTGCCCTGCGCCCCAGCTTCAGCCCCAGCTTTAAGAGATTTGACTATGCGTATTGCCTACGTCTGCGCCGATCCGGGCATCCCGGTGTTTGGCCAAAAGGGCTGCTCCATCCATGTGCAGGAGGTAATTCGCGCCCTGCGCCACCAGGGGGCCACGGTAGAGCTGTTTGCCGTGCGCTGGGGCGACGATCCCCCAGCAGATCTGGCCGATGTGCCATGCCATGCCATGCCGTCGGTGCCCAAGGGCGACCTGGCCCTGCGAGAAACCGCCGCCCTCGCCAACAACGATCACCTGCGCACGGCCCTAGAACGGGCGGAGCCCTTTGATGCTGTCTACGAGCGCTACTCTCTATGGAGCTATGGCGCGATGGACTTTGCTCAGGCCCAAGGCATTGCAGCGCTGCTGGAGGTCAATGCTCCCCTGATTGAAGAACAGGCACAGCATCGCGGCCTGATCCAGCACGAGGCTGCCAGGCGGGTGGCCGAGCGGGTTTTTCGGCGTGCGACCACCATCATCGCTGTTTCTGACGAGGTGAAGCAGTATCTTACGGGCTGGGTGGAAGGCGAGCGGATGCGGGTCGTTCCCAACGGCGTAAACCATCGTCGCTTTGCTGGGTCGCCATCCTCGATGCCGACATCGGTAACTGAATTGCGGTCGTCTACCTTTACCGTAGGGTTTGTGGGGTCGCTTAAACCCTGGCACGGGCTGTCTCACCTGGTCAACGCCTTTGATCAGCTCCATCAGCGAGTGCCTGAGGCTCGGCTGCTGATAGTAGGCGATGGCCCTGAGCGCGATACGTTAGAGGTTCAGCTGGTCGAGCGGCAGCTCCAGTCAGTCACTCGCTGCACGGGCGCTGTGCCCCCCGATCGCATTCCCGATCTGCTGGCTGAGATGGATGTGGCCGTGGCCCCCTACCCAGCCAGCCCTGACTTTTATTTTTCGCCCCTCAAAGTAGTGGAATACATGGCGGCAGGGCTGCCGGTAGTGGTCAGCGATATCGGCCAGCTGCGACACCTGGTGAAGAATAACGTTACCGGCCTGCGTTGCCCTCCTGGCGATGAGAATGCCCTAGCGCTGGCCCTAGAGCGGCTCTGGCGATCGCCTGATTTGCGCTACGCCCTGGGGCGATCGGCCCGGCAGCACATTCTGGCTCACCACACCTGGGACGGAGTAGCTGAGCAGATCTTGGCGATCGTTAATCCCCCACCCGTAGGGTGCATTCACGCAGCAATGCACCGATCCTAAGCTGAATTTGTGATTGACCCTATGGATCGCTCCACCGCTCCTCTTACCCATGCTGTACCCGGCCTGTGGCATTTTGGGCGCTATTTTTGGCCTATTATTCAGACCCAGTGGCCGCTGCTGGCGGTCTCAGGCCTAGCCCTGCTGGCCGACGTTGGTTTGCGAGTGCTAGAGCCCTGGCCTATGAAAGTCATTTTTGACTACGTGCTGGTGCCCGCACGGGCCGATAACCCTACCCGGCTAGCTCCGCTCTCTGCCTGGGATCCGGCCCTACTGTTGACGGCGGCGGTGGTGGCGATGGTGGCCCTAACTGGGCTGCGGGCCGTAGCTACCTACTGGAATACGGTCAGCCTGGCGATCGCCAGTAGTCGAGTCATGACCCAGGTGCGCAACCAGCTCTACTGCCACCTGCAGCGGCTTTCGCTGGGCTACCATGCCCAGGCCCGCAGCGGCGACCTGATTGTGCGGGTCAGCGGCGATGCCAGCCGCCTGCAGGAGGTGCTGATTACCGCCGCGCTGCCCCTGGTGTCGAGCCTGCTCACCCTAGTCGGGATGGTGGGGGTGATGGTCTGGCTCGACTGGCGGCTGGCCCTGCTCTCGACGGTAACGTTTCCGCTGTTTGGGCTAGCGGCTACACGCTTTAGCAAACGCATTCGCAGGGCCTCGCTCCAGCAGCGCAAGCGGGAGGGAGCAGTGGCCGCCACCGCAGCCGAATCGCTGGCGGCGA
The DNA here is from genome assembly GCF_015207265.1 of Nodosilinea sp. LEGE 07298. Taxonomy (GTDB): domain Bacteria; phylum Cyanobacteriota; class Cyanobacteriia; order Phormidesmidales; family Phormidesmidaceae; genus Nodosilinea. The sequence continues at coordinate 6,799 of NZ_JADEXE010000325.1, forward strand.
TTAAGCTGGTGCAGGCGCTGTCGCTGGAAAATGCCTTTGCCGACGCCTTTGCCCAGCAAAACCAGCGCAGCCTCAGCGATGTGGTCGAAACCAAGCGCCTCGCCGCCCACCTGGAGCGCAGCGTAGATGTGGTGATTGCCTTGGGCACGGCCCTGGTGCTGTGGTTTGGGGCCAGACTGGTCATTCAAGATGCCCTAACGCCGGGGGATGTGCTGGTATTTTTGAGCTATCTCAAAAACGCCTTTAAGCCCGTGCAAAACTTTGCCAAGTACACCGGCAGGCTAGCCAAAGCCGCCGCCTCGGGGGAGCGCATTTTGAATGTGATGGAAACCCAGCCGGAGGTGCGCGATCGCCCCGAGGCCCGCCC
>NZ_JADEXE010000326.1 GCF_015207265.1 Nodosilinea sp. LEGE 07298
GGCGAAGCCTGTCCACAGGACAAACGACTCCGCTCAGGGACCATTACCCATCCACCCTCCTACCCGCCCACACATCTACCCAGTTCGGGAACCCGTACAGGTCTCGGCGTTGCGATCGCACCCCTCCGCACCGTAAATTAGCACTCGGAGCTTGCGAGTGCTAAGCTCTAAATTCTGTGTAGTGCGCCTGTATCTCGTAGGGTACGTGCTTCAGGCGCTGTCTTAATAGCAAATCCGGAGAAGCATTGTATGGCAGCTATCACTTTGGCGGCATCTAGCGTTAAGCCCCTAGCCGATCGAGTTTTGATTAAAGTAAGTGCGTCCGAAGAGACCACCGCTGGCGGCATTCTGCTACCTGACACCGCCAAGGAAAAGCCTCAGGTGGGCGAGATTACCGCTGTAGGCCCCGGCAAAACCGACGACAAAGGCAGCCGTCAGGCCATGGAAGTCAAAATTGGCGACAAGGTGCTCTATTCCAAGTATGCCGGTACCGACATCAAGCTAGGCGGCGACGAGTTCGTGCTGCTGTCTGAGAAAGACATTCTAGCTGTACTGGGTTAAGCCCTATTTCAGATTTTGGCTCTGCGATTTTGGCCGCGTAGGGTGGGCACTGCCCACCATTGGCCACGCTGGTTTGGTTGGGTTCCGCTACCGCTCCACCCAACCTACCAAATGCCTAAATCTTCTTTCTGCTGCCTTCTGACTAATATTTCTCGCGTTCACTCCTTATCTTCTTTTCGGAGAAAATTGATTCTATGGCTAAGCGCATTGTTTACAACGAAAACGCCCGTCGCGCCCTTGAAAAGGGTATGGATATTCTGACCGAGGCCGTTGCTGTGACCCTCGGCCCCAAAGGCCGCAACGTGGTCCTTGAGAAGAAATTTGGCGCGCCTCAAATCGTCAACGATGGCGTCACCATTGCCAAAGAAATTGAACTCGAAGACAACATCGAGAATACTGGCGTTGCCCTAATTCGTCAGGCGGCTAGCAAGACCAACGACGCTGCTGGCGACGGTACCACCACCGCTACCGTGCTGGCCCACGCCATGGTCAAAGAGGGTATGCGCAACGTCGCTGCCGGTGCCAACGCAATTTCTCTTAAGCGCGGCATCGACAAAGCCACCGCTTTCCTGGTCGAAAAAATTGCTGAGCACGCCCGCCCCGTCGGCGACTCCAAGTCAATCGCTCAGGTTGGCTCCATCTCCGCCGGTAACGACGAAGAAGTGGGCCAAATGATTGCCGAAGCCATGGAGAAAGTGGGCCGCGAAGGCGTCATCTCCCTGGAAGAAGGCAAGTCGATGACCACCGAACTGGAGGTCACCGAAGGGATGCGCTTTGACAAGGGCTATGTCTCCCCCTACTTTGTCACCGACACCGAGCGCATGGAAGCGGTGCTGGATGAGCCCTACATTCTGATCACCGACAAGAAGATTGCTCTGGTGCAGGATCTGGTGCCCGTGCTGGAGCAAGTCGCTCGCTCCGGTCGTCCTCTGATCATCATCGCCGAAGATATCGAGAAAGAGGCCCTGGCTACCCTGGTGGTCAATCGTCTGCGCGGCGTGCTGAACGTAGCTGCCGTTAAGGCCCCTGGCTTTGGCGATCGCCGTAAGGCCATGCTCGAAGACATTGCCGTGCTAACTGGCGGCCAGGTGATCTCTGAAGACACTGGCCTCAAGCTCGACAACACCAAGCTCGACATGCTGGGTCAGGCCCGCCGCCTCACCATCACCAAAGACAACACCACCATCGTTGCCGAAGGCAACGAGAAGGATGTCAAGGCCCGTTGCGAGCAAATCCGTCGCCAGATCGACGAAACCGAGTCGACCTACGACAAAGAGAAGCTGCAAGAGCGCCTGGCCAAACTCTCTGGCGGTGTAGCCGTGATCAAAGTCGGGGCCGCCACCGAAACCGAGATGAAGGACCGCAAGCTGCGCCTGGAAGATGCTATCAACGCCACCAAAGCGGCCGTTGAAGAAGGTATCGTCCCCGGTGGTGGTACCACCCTGGCTCACCTAGTGCCCGACCTCACTACCTGGCTAGAGGCCAACCTCACCGCTGAGGAGCACACCGGTGCTGCGATCGTGGCTCGTGCCCTGGCTGCGCCCCTGATGCGGATTGCTCAGAATGCTGGCCAAAACGGTGCCGTGATCGCCGAGCGCGTCAAAGAGAAGGACTTCAACGTCGGCTACAACGCCGCCAACGGTGAGTTCGTCGATATGTTTGACGCCGGTATCGTTGACCCCGCCAAGGTCACCCGTTCTGCCCTGCAAAACGCGGCCTCCATCGCTGGCATGGTGCTAACCACCGAGTGCATCGTCGTTGATATGCCCGAACCCAAAGAAGGTGCCCCCGCAGGTGCTGGCATGGGCGGCGACTTCGACTATTAAGGAGAAGCTTTCTAGGAAAGCCGATTCCTTATTCACTCCAGCGATTCTGGACACTGTAGGGTGGGCAGTGCCCACCATTGAGGAAAACGTTTACTAGGAATCACCTCAGTAATGGCAAAGCCTCCTTCGGGAGGCACAGCAATTCACAAAAAAAGCCGTCCTGAATCAGGGCGGCTTTTTTTAAAGAGTAGGTTCGAGTGATGCCGAGTTTTGGTTGCCTATCCTCAAGCGAGCAGGGCAAACGCCGTTTGCCCTTACCAGCAGAAAACTTTGCCTAGGGAAATCGTTACAGTGTGGCTAGAACCCCGGTTTCCTCGTCGCTGATTTAACGGCATGACTTGCATTCTGGCCAAGAAACCGGGGGTTTTGTACCGACGTTCTGGGGCATTTGTAGATCCGCAAAGCAGATTTTAGCGGAAGTTACAGACAGTTCCAGCCCAGAGATCTGTAATCGTGGCATCAGGCTCAGTCGAGCTGAGCAGTCCAAATAAGCTACCGGTCGAAAACTCTGTACCCAGGGAAGTCTCAGTCACCTCAACGGTATAGGCGGCTTCTAGTTCACCACGGGTTGAGCCAGTGCCCACACCGGCTATGGTGGTCAGACTAGCATCGGTATCGGGACGTGCCGACCAGCCAATAAACTCACCGTCAGCGGCGTGTAAAACCAGACCATTGGGCCACTGGGTGATCATCTGCGGGCCAGAGCCGCATTCGGTGTTCTCTCCTGACTCTATGGGTTCTCCCACCAGCTCGGTAAGGACGTTTTCGACAACGACCATATCGGTGCCAAAGGCAAGGGTGTTGGTCGAGCCGGTCTGGTCGCCCACCAGCTGCAGTCCTTCGCCCGAGAGCGCCAGTAGAGACTCGGTATCTTCAACCTGGTCGCCGGGGATGGGGTCGACGGTATCGGCTGTGGGGTCTGTGCCGTTGACATCGGCGGCATCTGGCGTGCGGGTACAGGCGGCTGTCGTGAGCAGCAGGGTTAGCCCCAGGGGCAGCAGTGCAGAAAGGCGAAAGGTTGATTTAATCATGATCTATTAAAACGTTATTTGCGATACAAAAACCAGTTTATTTGGCCTACGGCAGATTGTTGCAATTGATCAGGGCAAGCACACCCAAGCGCTGCCGGATAGCTTGTTTGAAAAAGTTTCAGCCCCTTTTACCCAAGCCGTCATTACTCTTCAGGAAGCCAATCTTCGCTTAAGACTAGGTCTAAAGAATACTGGCAGGTCTCTGGAAATGCTGAAATCTCTAGTTTGGTTTGCGTCGCGGTCTGACGGCGGGCGCGGCGATAGCTGTCTTCGAGCTGCTCTGTTGGGTGGCCCTTGAGGCTGGGGCTATCTTGAAGGGCTAGGTCAATTTGGGTGCGGGCATCGGTAATGGAGTCAATCCAGCTGTCGGAGCGGCGCTGGGGCTGATATTGCCATTTGAGCAGATGTAGCAACAGGCGGGTGAGCTGACTGGCGATCGCGCGGCGCTCACTTTTGCCTAAGTCTTCAACCTCATCGATCAAATTGGCCACATCGATCTCGTGCCAACGACGCTCTCGCAGCAGCTGGGCGGTTTGGCGAGTCCAATGGCTAAAATCGGTTGAATATATCTCGCTCACGACTCAACCAGCTAGTTTTCGGGTCAGCGGACTTAGCTTTGTTCTCTGTATTCTATCCACCATTCCAGCGCAGCAAATCATCCCCAACGCTACCGAGCCTGCAATACGCCTCTAAAGCTAGAGCCCACAATGCGGGGCTGCCCGTCCTGCATTTGCACCGTAAACGATCGCGATTCTCGCTGAGTCGAGCCATCGGGGTAAACGTAGGTGTTCTCGCCTACAAACTCAACAGTGTCGGCGCTCTGGCTGGTCACCCGCAGGTTCTCGACCGAGACGCGATCGAACTGGGCGAAAAAGCCGGGGTCAAACTGCTGCGCTAGAGATCCGCCATACTGCGATCGCGCCGCATCCCATGATTTGTTAGACACGTGGCTATACAAGCTGGCCACTGTCGCCTGAGCTGCCCCAGTTGTCAGCTCACCACCCGATTCCGGAGAGGGCGCAGCGGCATCTTCAGAGGCTTCGGAACTCTCAGAGGCGGCGATGGGTTCCGGCGGCGGGGGTGCCTCTGGCTCCGAAGGGGCGGGTGTCTCAGGCTCGACCGCAGCGGGTTCAGCCACCGGGGCAATACCCTCGTCACTCTCATCAGTGGGCGTCGTTGCAGACTCCGGCTCAGCGTCGATCGCAGCAGGGTCTATGGAAGATACTGCAACAGGGGTTTCAGCATCGGGTGAGGAGGCCGATCGCCACATCTGCCAGCCCAGCAGGGCCGCGATCGCCACGCCAGCCCCCGCCACCAGCGGCAGCCACAGCGGTAGGGAAGTCTTTTGCCGTCGTCCGGCCGGAGCCTGAGGGTTTGTCGCTTGGCGGGCTGTCGCCTGGGAGGCCGTGAGCTGAGTGGGCTGGCGGCGACGACCTACCGCCACGGTGGGGGCGGCCTGGGCAGTCCGGGGCTCCTGGCCTGGGGAGGCGATCGCAGCAGGAACGTACCGACTGAGCTGGGATGGCAGGCCTCGCAGCGCTGCCAATGCCTCAGCGGCGGTGGTGTAGCGGGTGCGAAAGTCGTAGCACACCATAGTATCTAACAGATCCAGCAGGGCCGGATGGGCCTTGGGCGCGTAATGCTGCCACTCCAGCTCGCCGCTGTGGGGGTCGGGGTGCAGATCAGTTGGGGGGTACCCGGTCAGGGCCTGAATGCCCAAGATGCCGACCGCGTAGATATCGCTGCTAAACTGGGGCCGCCCGGCCACTTGCTCACTGGGCATATACCCCTGGGTGCCGATTGAAATGGTATGGCTGAGATGCGATCGCAGGGCGGTGGCCTGGTTGCTGACCTGTTTGACCGCACCAAAATCAATCAGCACGATGCGGCGATCGCTGGCGCGGCGAATCAAATTTGAGGGTTTAATATCGCGATGAATAACGCCGTGGCTGTGCACAAAGGCCAAAATCCCCAGCAGATCGCCTAGAAAGGTGATTACCTGGGCTTCGTTCCAGGGTACGCCCAACTCGTCGGCCAGGGAATGACCTTCGATATATTCCTGGGCCAGATAAAACTCCTGGTCTTCTTCAAAGTGGGCCAGCAGCCCCGGAATTTGCGGATGCGACCCGAGCTTGTAAAGGGTCTGGGCCTCAGTATCAAACAGCCGTCGCGCCGTTTGCAGCTCTTCAGCACTGCTGACCTGGGGCTTGAGCTGCTTCACCACGCACAACGGGTGCCCCGGCAGGTGCAAATCTTGGGCGCTAAAGGTTTGCCCAAAGCCCCCAGAACCCAGGGGCTGCACGATGCGGTAGCGGCCCCCTAAGGGTCTAGACTCGGGCTGAGAGTTGGGAAACGAAGCGGTCATAGCCATCGGCAAGTCGTCACTATGTGAACTATTAGACGGTACTGAATGAATGCCGTTAACCCCCTTAGGGTAGCGCTTAGCCGCATAATCTTAAACAGAGACAGGCTGGGCTAAGTTTCTGCTGACTCACAATGCCATCGATAGGTTCCTGGGGTAGGGAATGTTCTGTCTAGGGTGCTTAGCAACGGGTGCAATGATTCAAAAGGATGATTCAAGCATTCGATCGCGGCATGCGGTCAGCGCTTAATTCTTGCCAATGGTGCTGGTGGGCAGTGCCCACCCTACAGGGCGCTAGGGATCTTTGCACTGTAGGACGGGCAAGGGCCGAAACGGGTGGACTGTCTACACCACCTCCTTCAGGTGTTCGGCTAGGCGAATGGCGATCGCGGCCAGAGTCAGCGTAGGGTTCGCCGCTGGCGACGACGGAAACACTGACAGATCGCAGGCGTAGAGGTTGTCGTAGCCCAGGAACTTGAGATTTGTGTCCACCACACCATCATTCAGCGACTGGCCATCTTCGGTTTCGCCGCTCATCCGCAGGCTGCCGACTTCATGGGCCACCCCGCCCAGGCCCGCGCCCTTAAGGCTGAGGTCATTGTTGACCAGGGGTTGCCCCCCCAAGGCGGCAATTAATTGGTCTTTGATCGCGCTCATTTCGCCGTAGTACTGGCCGCCGAGGGGGCTGGGCTGCATTTGCACCACGGGTTTAGCGTAGGCGGGGCCAACCTGCTGCACAGTGTTTTGCTCAATCAGCGGCGCATCCATCAGAAACACTATTTCGCAGAGCATGACGTTGCCTTTTTCGCGGCGGTGGCGATCGAGCAGGTCGAGATCGACATAGCGGCCCTGGTTAAAGTCGGCCCCAAACTCCAGCACGATGTTGTAAGGCCGGGTGGTACCGTCATTGGGCTGAAGCAGCACTTTGCTGGTGCTGTTGGGGTCGTAGAGGTCGGCAGTGACGGGTAGGGCAAAGTGGGTGAAGTAGATCGGGTGGTCGGTAATGCCGACGCCGATTTTGTTGGTGGGGTCAGCCAGACCGCTAAGTTGGGCGATTTTGGCACTCTCGACGGTGCCCGCCGCCAGCACAACGGTTTTGGCCTGGTAGCTGCGCTCCTGCTGGGCAATCAGGTCGTAGGCCACCACGCGGGTAGCCCGGTTGCCCTGGGTCTCGACCCGGCTGACGGGGTGGTTGAGGTTGATAAACAGGTGCTGGTTGCCCTGGGGGCCATTGGTCAGCATAGACTCGGTGAGCAGGTCGGCGGTCGAGAACATGCCGGTGGGCACCGTGCTGAGATCTTGAGGATTGGAGTACTGCACCGCCATGGG
>NZ_JADEXE010000327.1 GCF_015207265.1 Nodosilinea sp. LEGE 07298
GTCTGCAATGGGAAGACAAATCGTTTTATCGCCTGCGGTTCCACGCTTCCGTCGTTGCTTGGCCATCACGTTGGCCTCCTAAGCGCTCTACCCCTATTTTACTCGACACAAACTTGGGTGGAACTAGGGGCAGTCATGAGCCTAGAAGCGGTCACCTAGATTTTCATCTTCCCCTTTCATCAAGGCATCCATACTTCTAGCGACACTAGGCAAAACTTGTTCTCCTCGTAAGTCCTTATACCACTGGACTAGTTGCTCTTTTTCAAACAAAGGAGACAACTTCACTTTCACCACATGGGTGTTTTCCCAACCCAATTTACCTCCTGCTTCACCCCCACCCACTGAAAGCACATCAATCTTGACTCCTGCGTTTCCTTCTTTCCTAGCAGCTACCCGCAACTCCAGTTCCACTGCTTCTACAAAGAGAATAGGCGGCTCGGCATCCTTAGCCGGTGGAGTTAGCAGGTCTTGTTTTACTTGATTAATAAGCTCGGCCAAGCCAATTGGTTGAGACATGTTTCAAAGCGTTAAACGAAAAGTCATCTCAATTAAAGCCTTGATGATTCTGGTGTTCTGAGATCTTAAGGAGAGCCCCATATTTCAAGTCACAATTCAGGTACCTGAATATGATCGGTTGGCTTAGCATAGACCCGATCAATCATCTGCGCGGAGTTACCTACCCACTTAGCAATTTGAATGCTGGGTATATCTGCTTCTCGACAAAGGCTACAAAACGTATGCCGAGTCTGATAGGGATTGCGATACTCAATATCAGGCAAAGAAGCCATCACCTTGGCCCATGCCCGGTTCGCGAAGTTATGCCAATCGATGAATTTGAATTCCCGACTGGGAAATACCAACGCTTCAGGATCAGCTGAAGCGGGCTTGATCAACTCCAGCAGTTCGGTCAACTGGGCATTGACCGGAAATCTCCTCAACTTCTGAGTCTTAAGGCCTTCCTTCAAAACCAGCCTTCTACCGTCATAAATCACCGCCTGCCTAAAAGTGATGACTTTGGATCCGACATGTTTCCACTGAAGCGCGATCGCCTCTGACGGGCGACACCCGGTGAAAAATAGAAATTGCATCAAAGGGGCATAGTAGCCGTAATACCGATTTGCCTTGAAGGCCGCGATAATCTGATCTCGCTCGTCGCGGGTGAAGGGATGGATCTCTTCCTCCTCTGTCCCGGCCTTTTTCACTTTGACATCGGCAGACATCCCATCAAACGGGTTTGAGCCAACGATGTCTGACTTCTTGGCCCACCGGCAGCAGGCACCTAGGTGCATCAAGACCCGCTTAGCAGAGTCAGCGGGCACATGGGCAGTAAACCAATCGAATACGGATTGAGAGTCAGCTAGGTGCTTGTGAGGGCATCTTTCCAAATGGTTAGCCATCCACCCGTACATCCGAATTGTGGCAGGAGACTTGCCAGCCTTCCTGGCATCTACGTACTGCTGCCACAGCTCACTCAGCTTGGGTGTAGTTTTGGGTGTAATGTCCAGCGATGCCACACTCATTGCTGACTGAGGCTTGTACTTTGCCAGGGTTTGGTCAAAATTGCCGGAGAGAATGTCTAGCTCAATCTCTCTAGCCTTCATCTCAGCTAGCTTTCGCCCTTCTGAGCTGTCTGACAACCCTATGGAAATATAATGCCGCTCGCCAGCGTGTCGGAATCGGAGCTGCAACCGGCCATTAGAGGTGATTACCGTAACAGTTCCTTTAGAAGCTTTGCCAGTAGGGGTTTTAGAGTACATGGGGCTACCTCGGCAGTACGTTTGAATTACACCCAATTTACACCCAATTTACACCCAAAAAGCCTGGAAGATACCCAAAAAGGTGATGAATTTAGAACATAGGTACTTGAACCCTAAGGATTTGCTGACGACAAAAAACCCCTGAAACCTATTGATTTCAGGGGTTTTGGGAATAAGCTGGTGACAAGACTCGAACTTGCGACCGGCTGATTACAAATCAGCTGCTCTACCAACTGAGCTACACCAGCAAAAGCATACTCAGTATAGCAACCTTACCAGGTAGCTTTGTAATTTGTAGGGTACCTATTGCTAAGACCCTACTTCATCTGCGGTTTCCAACTCGGGTGCGGGTTCGGCAGGGGCGATCGCACCCTCATCTTCCTTAAACACAACTCGCAGCAGGGGCGGGGCTAAAAACGTGGTGAAGATCACCATGACGATGATGGCTGCCTCTAAAGATTCTGTCAACACGCCGCTGGCGGCTCCGACACCGGCAAACACCAGGCCTACCTCGCCCCGAGGAATCATGCCGACCCCCACCGCTAGGCGATTGGTGCCAGGTTGACCAAAGATGACGAAGCCCGCTATGACCTTACCAATAATGGCAACGATCACCAGGAATGAAGCAATTACCAACCCGGCCCGGTTAGCGGGTTCTAGGGGATTGAGCACGCTTAAATCGGTGCGTGCCCCTACGGTAATAAAGAAAATCGGCACTAGCATATCGGCAATGGGGCTGATTTGCTCCTCTAGCTCCTTATGCTTGGACGTTTCCGCCAGAATAAGGCCGGCCGCAAAGGCCCCCAAAATGGCCTCTAGCTGAATAGCAGCGGCAATGTAGGCCAGCACAAAGGCAAAAATCAGCGAGCTGGTAATCACCTGGCCTCGGGTCCGCATTTGGTTGACCACCATGACGAAGTAGGGACTCAGTAGGCGGCCTACCAAAATTGACCCCACCAAAAACGTAGCAGCCCCGGCAATCAAATAGACTACATTGAGAATTTCAATTTCGCCGGTTTTGGCTAGACTGGCCACAACCGCTAGAACAATGATGCCAAGCACGTCATCAAGTACGGCAGCCCCAATAATAATCTGGCCTTCTTTAGAGCTAAGCTGCTGCATTTCAGCAAGCACCTTGGCAGTAATGCCAATACTGGTGGCGGTGAGAGCTGCTCCAGCAAACACCGCCGGAATGGTGTCGATGCCAAATAGCGCAATCAAACCTACTGTACCGGCGGCAAAGGGAGCGACGACCCCCACAATGGCGACCATAGCGGCTTGAGGACCAACTCGAATCAGTTCTTTAAGATCCGACTCTAAGCCAATTTCAAACAGTAGGATAATCACCCCCAGCTCAGCCAGGACTGAAACAACCTCGCTTTCACCCTGAAATACCTTAAATAAGCCCTCCGGTGATAAGCCAGCGGTCATGCCTACCAGCTTCATGAGCAGCGACGGTACTTCGCCACCGCCTTCGGGAAAGACAATCAGGTGCATGGCCGAGACACCCACAAGGACGCCCCCTACTAGTTCTCCCAATACCGACGGTAGGTTAATCCGAGCGCACAACTCACCACCGATCTTGGCGGCCAGGTATACCACAATTAAACTCAGCAGTACGCTGGCCAGCACCAGGGGCTCTAGCTCCGCTTCCGATTCGGCTACTTCGGCTAGCCAGGGGCCAGGACCAGATGGGGAGGAGAAGAAGTGGGTGGAAAAACTAATCAGGTCGCTACCGATGAGGGCACTCATCCAATTCGCCATGCAGACCGCTATAACTCGTCCCATACAATGTACATGAGATTTCTCCCTGTAAAGAGTTCATGGGGATCGTTCTAGCCGTAGTTTTACCTAAGGCAGCTAGGTTTAGGTAAAAAATCGGTGGGCTAGAGATGGCATCTGGCGGCGCACCTGAGAAATGCGATCGGGGTTAATTTCGGCGATCGCAACGCCCGTATCTACCCCAGCATCGGCCAGCACCATACCCCAGGGGTCGATGATCATGGCGTGCCCGTGAGACTGGCGGCGGGCATTGTGAAAGCCGGTTTGGGCGGGGGCAATCACGTAGCAGGTATTTTCGATCGCGCGGGCCTTAAGCAGCACCTGCCAGTGGTCTTTGCCGGTAAATTCGGTAAAGGCGGCGGGCACCACTAGCACCTCAGCGCCTTGCTGCGACAGGTGGCGGTACAGCTCTGGGAACCGCACGTCGTAGCACACCGATAGGCCCAAAATGCCAAAGGGTTTAGAGGGGAAAACATCGGGCAACAGATGGCCCGAAATAACCGTATTGGACTCGCGGTAGGTGTTGCCATCGGGCAGGTTGACGTCGAACAGGTGCACTTTTTCGTAGCGCAGCAGCTCCTGGCCTTCAGGGGAAACCAGCAGCGCAGTGTTAAAGACTTTGCCCTCTTTGGCGGGTACCGGGTACCCGCCGCCAATCAGAGTCACCTGGTAGCGCTGAGCCATGGTTTTGAGAAAGGCTTCGCTGGCTCGGCTAATGGTATCAGCTTGGGCAATTTTGGCGGATTCATCGCCTAAAAACGAGAAATTTTCGGGTAGGCTGACCAGTTCTGCCCCCTGGCGCGCGGCCAGGTCAATCAGCTCTTCGGCTTGGGCCAGGTTTTTGGCCAAATCTGGCACACTGGTCATCTGTACAGCGGCGGCCCGATACACTCTCATAAATTACCTGACTGGATATGGAGAAACCTGGAACAGATCTGTTCCCTATGCATCAATTTTATTCGCTCAGGGGAACGGTTTAACCCAGTCCTGCCAAAACAGTCTGAAGAATCACTGCTGCCTAAGGATCGGTAACCACGGTAATAGAAATCGTCTCTGGCTCGATGCTGAAAGTAATAGGGGTACCGGCGGGAATCGGCAGGGGTTGACTGTTTTGCGCAGCGCGCAGGCCGTCTAGCAGCCAGGCCTGCGCGGCGACATTGGGGGCGGCTAGGGCCACAAACTGGTTAGCGTAAACCACCTGGGCCATAGTCAGCGAGTTTCCCTGCTCGCCGCGCGGCAGCACTAAGGTCGCCCGATCGCCTGCTAGCTCTACGGCAGCTAGGCCATCGACTGAGCGGCCCAGTACACTAACGCCGGGGCCGGGGGCAAAGGTAAAGGCCGGTTCGACGCTGGCCAAAGCGTCTTGCAGGTTGCTAACGGCAGGGGATCTAGGGGTAGCACTGGCCTGGGCCAGGCGATCGGCTGCGATCACCCGATTGTCGCGATATTCTTCGGCCTTAGCCTGGGCCTGGGCGTAGTTGGGGTCGTCAGTGGGTACACTCTCCAGGGCGGCGATCGCCTGCCCCCACAGATCGCTTACCTGCTGCCAGTCGGCCTGGGTTTTGGCACTTTGGGCCGCCACCGCCGCCTGCCAGCCCAAATCGGTTCCCTGCTGCCAGGGCGACACCGCAAAATTGTTGAGGGTCAGCTCAGGTTCGGGGAGGTTGCTCTGCCCTAGGTACGATAGGCCGATCACGACGGCTGCGATCGCCCCCACCCCGCCAATACTCCAGGCCAGGGGCGACTTTGCTAGATGCTGCACCATAAAAACCTCGCGCCGTAGGTAGACCCTTAGTTTTTCAGCAGAGCCAAAGCCACAACCGGGAAGTTTTAGAGCGGGTTTTGGAACCAAAGTCAAGGTTAAGGTTAAGAACCTTTCCTAAACCCCTGCACCAAAGACCTTAAACTGGTCTAGGTTAAGCAGCTTAGATCGCCAGATTTCTGGCTGAATAAGAGATTTTCGCGGTAGTCAACTGGGCAGTCAATCACGGCGGGCACATCGTCTTCTAGTGCCATTTTCAGGGTGGGAATAAAGTCTTCGGTTGACTCAATTCGGTAGCCCTTTAGACCCATGGCCTCCGCCAGCTTGACAAAGTCGGGGTTGGTGAAGTGAATGTAAGTCGACTCGCCGTAATAGTTCATCTGCTTCCACTCAATCAGCCCATAGCCACCGTCGTTAAAGATGATGGTGACAAAGGGCGTGCCCACCCTCAGAGCAGTTTCGAGTTCCTGGCAGTTCATCATAAAACCGCCGTCGCCGGTCACCGCTACCACCTTGCGGTTGGGGTGCACCAGCTTGGCCGCCAGCGCCCCCGGTAGCGCGATGCCCATAGCCGCAAAGCCATTTGAAATCAGGCAGGTGTTGGGGCGCAGGCAGTGGTAGTTGCGGGCCATCCACATCTTGTGGGCACCCACGTCAGAAATCACAATATCTTCGGCGCTCAGCACCTGGCGCAGATCGTAGATCAGCTTCTGGGGCTTGATGGGGAAGCCGTAATCGTCGGCGTACTGCTCGTAGTCGGCGCGAATTTCGTCGCGCACCTTGAGGCTGGTGGGGTCGGGGTGGCCCTGGCGCTTCACCCGCTTGAGAATTTCTTCCAGCGAGTCAGAAATATCGCCAATCACCTCTACTTTGGGAATGTAGCTGCTGTCGATCTCAGCGTGGGTGAGGTTGATGTGCAGAATCGGCAGGTTGCCCTCGGGGTTCCACTTTTTGGGCGAATACTCGATCAGGTCGTAGCCCACGGCAACGATCAAATCCGCCTGTTCCATCGCGCAGCTAATGTAGTCGCGCTGCTGCAAACCTAGGGACCACAGTGCCAGCGGATGGGTGTAGGGAATCACCCCTTTGCCCATAAAGGTGTTGGCCACCGGAATGTTGAGCTGGGTGGCAAACTCAGTCAGGGCTTCGCTGGCGCTGGCCCGAATAGCGCCGTTGCCGACTAAAATCATCGGGTTGCTGGCCTGGGAAATGGCCACCGCCGCCTGCTGAATACTCTGCAATGAGGCGTAGGTTTTCTCCTTACTATCCTTGCGCAGGGCCGTCCCCTCAACCTCCATTTCGGCAATGTTTTCGGGCAGATCAATATGCACAGCACCGGGCTTCTCGGTCTGGGCCAGCTTAAAAGCCTTACGCACAATCTCAGGGGTAATGCTGGGCCGCACAATCTGGGCATTCCACTTGGTGACCGGTGCAAACATCGCCACTAAGTCCAAATACTGGTGCGACTCAATGTGCATGCGATCGGTGCCCACCTGGCCGGTAATGGCCACCAGCGGGGCGCGATCGAGGGTAGCATCGGCCACGCCGGTCATTAGGTTAGTCGCCCCTGGCCCCAGGGTGGAAAGGCATACCCCCGCCTTACCCGTTAGCCGCCCGTAGACATCAGCCATAAAGGCCGCCCCCTGCTCGTGACGGGTGGTAATGAACTGAATGGACGATCGCTTGAGAGCCTGAAGCAGCTGCAGGTTTTCTTCCCCTGGCAGACCAAAGATGTATTCGACGCCTTCGTTCTCAAGGCACTGGACCAGCAATTCGGCGGTGTTCATAGCGTGATAGGGGGGTAGAG
>NZ_JADEXE010000328.1 GCF_015207265.1 Nodosilinea sp. LEGE 07298
TTCGTCCTCTCCCAGAGGTCCCAAAAAACCTGCTAAAAAGGAGCCGTTTAATCCGAAGCATCCCCATGTTGCCACCGCTCGGCTCCTCAAGCAAAAGGAGAACAAACGTTCACCTTAACAGGGGTACGTCTACCCCCTAGGGATTGAACGTTGTCAGCGTGGCCAAAACCTCCTCAAAACTGGGCCGCGCCAGCACATCGGGCTGCATACAGGCGTGCTGAAGCTGGCGTAGCCAACTGGCTGGGGGGCAGCGATCGCACAAATCTTCGAGCAGACAGCCAAAGGCCCTGACCTCAATCCGCTCCAGGGCTGGAGCTACCGTGCGATCGGCGGGGTCATAAAAACCGGCCGCTCCAAAGTCACTGAGGCGAATATCTCCGGCTGAGTTTACCAGGGTGTTGTGAGGGTACAGATCGCCGTGGAGAATGCCCCGACGGTGCAGATGGGCGGCCGCCGAGGCGACCCCCTGAGCGATCGCCAGGGTGACGGCCAGAGAAAATTCGACATCGTCAGGGTAGGTATCGCGGGTACAGCTTTCCAGGCTGGGCGGGCCACCCATCACGCCGTAGGTGTCAGGCACCAGCGGTAGCACCAGGCCGTTCTTGTGTTCAGGATGGTGGATGACCTGCCCCAGGGGACCAATCAGATGCGGGTGCGAACCCGCCGCAATACAGGCCCGCAGTTCGTCTTCTGGCAGACCGTCGCTGGTCATGGCACCTTTGAATACCTTGATCGCCACCGCTGTCTGGCCCTGCCGCCACAACCCCTGCGAAATTACGCCAGAGGCCCCTTGGCCCAGCACATGCCCCAGGCTGAGGTCGGTCCAGGGAATCTGCGGCAGGGCGCTTGAGTTCGCCAGCGCTGCTCTTTGGCTAAACGGGTTGCCAGCATAGGCTAGCCAACTCAGACGGGGTAGGGTGAGCAGCCAGGGCGGCAGGTGGTCAAGCTGATTGGCCGCAATGCGAATTAGCTCTAGCTTTTGGCAGGCGGCGATCGTCTCGGGTAGCGCGTGCAGCTGATTGCCCGCCAGCATGAGCTTTTGTAGGTGGGGCAGCTGGCCTAGGGTCTCGGGCAGCGCTTGGAGGCAGTTGTCGGTCAAAATTAGCCAGCGGGTTTTGGCGGGTAGCGACTCGGCTGGCACAGTGGCAATCTGGTTGGCCTTAAACCCAATCATCGAGAGGTTGGGGCACTGGGCCAGCACCTCGGGCACCGTCTCAAAGCCGTTGTTGTTAAAGAATGCAATCCGCAGATTGTGCAGTTTAGCAAAGCTATCAGGCAGGGTGGTCAGGGCGTTGTTAGAGAGATCTAGAATTTCGAGGCTGTCGGCCAGCTCAAGAATCTCTTCTGGGAAGGTGGTTAGGTCTGCGGCCAGGGTCAGCCGCTGGGTGCCGATTAGCTGGCGCGATCGCAGCATCTCCAGAGTGTGCATAGGGGTGGCCTCAGGGTAGTCAGGGTGCTACGGCCTAATGTGGCATTTCCCTGGTGCTACACCCATAAAAGTTCGGTGTAGTTTACCCTCAGCCGCACAGATATCCCATAAATTTGGGCCTAGACAGGATGGAAGGCTTACGGATCGGCGAGGAGGTTGATGCGGCCGCGCCAGAGCAGATAGGCCGTCACTACTGCGCCCAGGGTCAGCAAGCTACCCAGAACCAGAAAAAGCAGGCCCAACCAGCGAGCCGTCAAATGTTCTCGGTTTAGTGTCATCAAATAGTCAGCCTTGGTTTCAAACCCGATCTGGGCCTCCCCCACCACGGGCTGATCGTCAACAACACTGATGAGAGTGCCTAACACCAAAACCGGATCCTCAACCTGAAAACCCTCGTAGCGGCGATCGCTGTTCTCCTCCATAAGCGAAGCCGTAGACCGCAGGGTATACCCCGTCATAATTTCTACCTCGCCCCCCGAAATTTGCACCCAAAGGGTAGGGGTGTAGCTGCGTACGTTATCCCACTCCCATTCACCATCGCGGCGCACCCGATGGTACTCGTTGTAGGCCACCAGGGGCGGGCGATCGCTGGGAGCGGTGCGATCGCTCACCCAGCCCTCCAGCAGCACCCGAGCCCCCCGCTCGTTGAGCGTCTCGACCGTGGCGACCTGCAGCCGCGCGATTTCTTGGGCCTGGCTGGCGATCGTCTGGGGCACCATGACCCGAATTACTCCCCCAGCAATTAAAAAAGGAACCCCAACCGTAGCCAATACTCCTGGCAACAGCCAGCGCTCCCATCTGATCATTACTTTCCTTTATTGGGCTCTCCCTGACGGGTCTGTCATCCAAGCGTTGCTGGCTTGGCCCAGGGACGATTAACTCATTCAGGAATTCGGCAAGGCTTGAGGTTCAGGGGCAGCATTCAAAACCTCTTTTTCTTTGTCTAGCCGCCGTTTGCGAGCGTAGAGCTGAATCGTCGCCGCCATAAATACTACCAGCCCCACCATCAGCCAGGTCGTTGCCCCGGTAGGAAAGTTGTTCTTAAAAATGACCAGCATGACAATCGCGACTAGCAGCAGGGTAGGCGCTTCGTTCAGCGCCCGCAGCTGCTGGCTCGACCACTGACATTCACCCCGATGCAGCTGACGCATCAGTCGCCCACAGTAGTGGTGATAGGCCAGCAGCACGGCCACCAGGCCGAGCTTGATATGCATCCAGCTATCTTTGAGGTACTCGGGCATTTGCACCAGCAGCCCCACCGCCATCGCCACCGTCACCACCATGCCAGGGGTGGTAATGATGCTGTAGAGGCGCTTTTCCATAATGGTGTACTGCTTTTTGAGAATGCCTCGGGCCGGTTCTGGCTCAGCCTCGGCCTCAACGTGATAGATAAACAGGCGCACCAGGTAAAACAACCCGGCAAACCACACCACCACCCCAATAATGTGAAACGCTTTGAACCAGTAGTAGGCCATAGTCTTTCCTTCAGCCCAACCAGAGTCCTGCTCTAGTAGGATGTTGCAAACCATTAAGTACGCTTTCCATTGTTATGCAAGGGTTTGCCCTTGAGAAGGCACCCGCGACGGTTCTTAACGATTTTGAAGAATGTCGCCATTGCGAAACCTCGCCAGGCCAATGAGGTCAAAGTTTGTGGACCTGTCTACAGCCGCCTCAGCACCTGAGGCAGTAGCTCACCCGGTAGCTTTGAGAGCACCGCCTGCTGACCCGGAATGCCCAAGATTTCAAAGGTGAGGTGAGCGTTGTAGACCAGGGCGGTGATCAGCACATCGACCTGTTGAGGGCTGTCGCGCCAGCCTTCGTAGGCCAGCAGGTAGTAGCGCAGGGCGGCTTCTAGGTGGTGCTGGCGGGCGTCGGTTTGGTCTGCTGGCAGGGCCTGGGCCAGCTGGTCGTGGACAACTCCGGCGCTGTGGCAGGTGGCCCACAGGTCAAAGCCCAGGGCTGGGGAGGGCGACTCTTGCAGAGCGGTTTCGGCAGCCATGAGGGCCATTTCGTAGGCGGTAACGGCCTTTTGCAGGGCAATCAGGCGGCGATCGCCCTCTGGAGCCGGTTTTGGGCTCTTGCTCGTCATCTCGACCTGCTGGGCTAGATCCCAGTAGGCAGTACCCAGGTTGTTGGCGGTGGCGGCGCAGCCAGCGGGGGCAGCGGCAACGGTGCGGTACTGGAGGGCCGCCTGGTAGGCCGCGATCGCCCGTTCGAGCAAAAACACCGGCTGCTGGTGCTGGGCCAGGCTCCAGTAGGCAATGCCCAGGTTATTTTGAATCATGGCGGATTCGAGCGGGGCATTGGCGGCGGTGCGGTGGGCTAAAGCCTCACGGTAGGCCGCGATCGCCAGGGGTAGGTGGTGTTGAGGGTCATCGTGCTGGGCCAGCCGCCAGTGAATCGCGCCCAGGCTGTTTTGCAGGTTGGCATAGTCAATCGGCGATCGCGCCGCCGGACTGTGTTCCAGGGCCGTTTGATAGGCCGTCACCGACTTTTCTAAACAGGGTGCCGGATCTTCCAGATTGGCCAGCAGCCCGTAGACCGTGCCCAGGTTGCCAGCAATCCGCCCCAGCGTATCGGCAGGAATGGTTCCCTGGCTGCCCTGGAGCGCTTTTTCGTAGGTTTGAGCACTGCGTCGCAGCCAGGGGGCAGGGTCGATCATGCCCGCCTGCTGACCCTGGAGCCAGTAGAGGCTGGCCAGGTCGTTGAGGGCGTCGCACCAGTCGGTGCTGCCTTCGGGCAGACCGGCGATCGCGCGGTCATACATCGCCATGGCAAAATCCAGCACGCTGGCGGCAGGGGTATCTACCGCCATGCGATCGCGCCCCATCTGGCCCAGGGCCAGGTAGGCCTGCGCCAGGGTCAATGGCCCCGCCTGCTGGTCAACCAAACCTTGGATATAGCGCCACAGGTTTACCAATTCGGCATCCTGGGCTAGGTCGGGGGGCAGTTGCAGAGCATCTAACGGTCGCCGGTGAACAGGGCTATCGGGGACAGCCTCGGCAGCGATCGGGGCTGTCGAAGGCAAGATCGGCTCTGCCCGCTGCAGCGCCGCTAGGGTTTCAGCGGCGGTGGCTCCCACAGGCGGCATGATCACACTGGAAAACGCGCCCTGATCTGATCTACCGTGCTCTAACACGGTATAGCCCTGAGAATGATTGGGCTGAGGCGAATCTAACGCTTTGGCGGCTGCCCTATCTAACAGAGTTGGGAGATCGAGGGGTGGCGAGGCTGGTTTTTCCGTTGAGGCAGGGGTGGGGATAGAAGACTTCTCCGCAGGGGCAGGGGAGACTGGCTGCTCAAAGGTGGAGAGGTCATCGCGCAGCACTTGCCACAGGCCAGGAGGTTCGGTCGCGGGGCTGGCTGTAGCTGATGCATTGAGCTTAGCCGCTGAGACTGCGGTTGGAACCGCCTGGGGGCTAGGTTCACCGACAAACTCAAATAGACCGCTGCGCGATCGCCAGAATCCTGGCACCGACTGGCGAATTTTGCCCAGCCAGGGGCGCGGCACCCACACCAACAGCCGACAGTCGAGCTGGGTCAGCAGGGCATCGACGCGAATCAGCGAGGCCAAAAATCGATTTTGCACCGTAGGCGACTGGCGGGTGAGCTGGTCAACGCCCACAATTTGAAACACGGGTGTTGTGGGCAAACTGCCCTGAAGCCGCCGCTGCTGCTTCAGCCACAGCAGCACCTCGCGCACCAGGTCGGGGCGATCGCCACCCAGCCGCAGCGTCACCAGGATAAACTGCCGCGCCCGTACCTCTGGGGCCAGAGGTACCGTGTCGGGCAGGGGGCTAAAGTTGGCTTCCAGGCGCTGGGCTAGCTGTTCTTGCAGGGCCACATCGTCGCATACCGCAATCAGCAGCTGCCGTCGCAGGTTGAGTTGCAGGGCCAGCCGCAGTTCCTGGTAGGCTTCCTGGTTGTGGCCCAGATAGGTTTGAGAATTCAAAGACACAGCAGCGGTCACAGTGGGTAAGATGCAGGCGGCATGGTAAAACTAGTTGTTATGAACTAGTAGTTCGCCAAACCAAGATGACGAGTTAGTAGGGTTCATGGTTTCAGGTTCACGGTTTCAGGTTCACGGTCTGCCTTAAACCGTATACCTTGAACCTTGGGCCTCCGCCCCCTTCCATTACACTTCACCCCCCGGTCAATTGTTTCAGGAAAACCCAATCATTTTTAGTCCCGATGAGCGTGACTCAGGCGACCCCTCTAGCCCCATCTTCCCTTGAGCTGGCTCTTTTAGAGAAACTCAAAGCCGTTGGCGGCACCTGCGATGCCCTCACCGCGCTGCCAATTGAGCAAAAACGTTCGCTGCGCCAGCGAGAACGGGCCTGTCAGATCCTGCGCGATCGCGGCTGGCTTGACTACGACCACGACATCGCCCAGTTTGGCCTAACGCTCACGGGCAAAACTTTGCTCAAGCTCAGTCTGTCGGTATGGCCCGTCACCCCCGACGAGCTGCTGATTCTCAGGTCGTGCCTGGGCGGCAGAATTCACCCCGGCCAGATTCATCGGCGGGTGCCGGTGTACGATCGCCAGCGCCTGCTAGAGGGGTTGGCCGAGCAGGGGGTAATTGTGGTTTATAAACGAGCGATCGCCAACCTGCACCTTACCGCTCTAGGCAAGCAAAACCTAGTGAGAGGTTAACCTTTCACGTCTAACCAGCCATTAACGTTTGGATGTGTCTAATTTGCCGCTATGCCTACAGTGCTTCAGGTTGGCCCCTACAGTTTCATTTTCTTCAGTTCCGATCGAGGCGAACCAGTCCACATTCACGCTAAGCGCGCTCGCCAGATCGCCAAGTTCTGGCTCAGCCCGGTTAGATTAGAGAAAAACCGAGGCTTCAAAAACCACGAACTCACAACGATTGCCAAGATAATTGAAGACAACCAAAACGCGATTTTAGAGGCGTGGCATGACTACTTTGACCCTTGAGACTGAACCTCTTGCGGCAGCGGTTTCTGTAGACTCCGAAAAGTTGATGGTTGAACTGGCCGATGGTCGAAGCTTAACCGTGCCTCTAACTTGGTATCCTCGTCTGCTGTATGGCACAGCTGAGGAAAGAAGCCGTTGGCAACTGCTGGGCGATGGCTACGCGATCGAATGGCCTGACCTGGATGAGCATATTGGTATAGAAGGCTTGCTCGCTGGCCGACACAGCAGCGAAAGTCAACGCTCCTTTGACCGCTGGCTACTCACCCGTCAGGGGAAGAAATGAGGTTGGTCAAGAACATGCGTAATTAAGCTGTCCACGAATACTCTCAGGTAGAGTGAATCGCAAACAGGTCATAGCGCTAACCCAGGCCTACCAGGCCGACCTTGAAACGCTAGGAGTCAAAACCTTAGATCTATTTGGCTCAGTGGCCCGCGATGAAGCGAGCCTGACTAGCGATGTTGATTTTTTAGTAGAGTTTGCCATTGAGCCGACTCTGTTTGATCTATTTCGAGTGCAGCACTATCTCGAAGATCTCCTGGATTGTGACGTAGATCTGGCACCCGTGCAGCGCTTAAAGCCCATTTCCACCAACCTGTTGCCAAGGATCTCGTCCGTGTCTTCTAGAGATTGGCTGCTGCAGGGACACCTCTCCAATTGAGAAAACCTCCACCCACCTAACCCTCCCAC
>NZ_JADEXE010000033.1 GCF_015207265.1 Nodosilinea sp. LEGE 07298
GCCCTGGCCCGCAAAGCCAAATTTTTGGCCACCCAGGCCCGCGACCCCGCCCCCCACTACCAGCACTCGCACCTGGGCTACAACTACCGCCTCAGCAACGTGCTGGCCGGGATTGGCCGAGGGCAGCTGGCGGTGCTGGGCGAACGCGTTGCCGCCCGCCGCCGCAACTTTGCCGCCTATCACCAGGCCCTCAGCCCCCTGCCGGGCCTCACCTTTATGCCCGAGGCTTACGGTACCGCCACCCGCTGGCTCACCTGCCTAACAGTAGAGGATGAGAAATTTGGCTGCGATCGCGACGCCATTCGCCTTGCCCTAGAGGCCGCCCAGATTGAGTCACGCCCGGTCTGGAAGCCTCTACACCTGCAACCTCTGTTTGCGGGCTGCGAGGTCGTAGGCGGCACCGTCGCCACCGATCTGTTTCGGCGCGGGCTGTGTTTGCCCTCGGGCTCTAGCCTGCAACCCGACCAGCTAGCACGCATCACCCAGGTCGTTACCCAGCTGCACCAACCCACTTACGCCACGGTCAGCTAAGGTCAGCCTGAGCCTGCGGCCCAGCTAAAGGGCGTGGGCTTCGAGCCAGTCAAACATAGCGTTCACCTGATCGAACGTGGCCAGCCCGTACTTCCACAGCACAATCGGCAGCAGGGCGCGATCGCCCGTGTGATGCCTGACCGCCATCGCGATTGAAGCCGCAGGCAGGTGCAGATCGGCTTCTAAAAACTGCTTAAACTGAGCGTCGAGCATAGTCGCCATCGTCAATCTCCAAAGGATTCATTGGCTACGGGTTTCCAGCCCAGCCGCTCTAAAGCATCAGGGGAACCAAAGAGCGTAATGCCCTCCCCCAGAGAAACGCAGATACTCTTGCCGTCGTAGGGCTCAATTTGGCCTTTTTCTCGGCTTGATTCACACTCAATCCAGGCTCCGATCTGCCATTCCATGGGCGGCCCTTGAGTTGGGGATACGAGAGATGGGATCTACTTAACCAAGTCAGAAAAACACCCTAGCGCTGGGGCCAAAACCCAAAGGCTAGGGCTAATGACGTTTGCAACTCTGTGACTAGAGTTAGCGATTTTCTGTGAGGGACTTGTGAGGGAGCGAAAAATAGCCCCTTTTATATTGCTATGTCGCAAGATTGCTCAATAATACTTCGTGAAAAAATTGGTTTTGTTGTGTTGGATGCCCGGTAAGGATGATCTCACCCTGATTTAGTGTCTGCGGGCCACCAGCCCAATCTACCCATCCTTACCATCAATAGAATTTGGCCTGAGATCAACAAAGCCTCCAGGTCGTATTGACAGGAGGCTTTGTTGATCTTTAGCACTTAAAAATTGGGCTTATTTTTAGAACAATCCTAGTTATCGACCCCCGATTAGTTAAAGGCAAACGACCGTTTGCCCCTACGGCATGCCTATTTTGATCCAGGGTTTTGAACTCGGACTTTCTCTAAAGATAGCCGTTCCCTGAGCGAAGTCGATGGGAACGGCTATGGTTGTTTTTATTGTTGGGGTTGCTGCGCTAGCGGCATGGACGATTGGTATTAGATGTCTTCAGCTTGGCTAAAGTCACGATAAAATAAGCTCAGCAGAGCGCCGCAGCCCAGCAGTTTCAGCACTTCCAAACCAAAGTACAGGCCGTGCATTTGATCCATGGCAGCCGGTACGGCGGGGACGGTCGCAAAGGGGTCTAAGGATACGCCTAGTGCGCCCATCGCCGGGGCGATCGCATAGGTGAGCACCAGGGTAATGGCCAGTAGCACCACCGCAATTTCGGTAGCCCAGCGACTGCGGAAGCCGCTGGCAATGACATCTTGCTCACGACGAGCCTGGCGGGCCACCAGCAGCCCGGTGAGAATGACACCCACGCACAACAGCTCCAGTCGGTTATACACCCAAAACATGGCGTAGCCAGTAGGGCCAAAGTCGGGTTGGTTCATCATGCCGCCGACAAATAGCCCAGGCATAATCACAAAATCCATCAGCAGGCTACCGCTGAACCAGAACATGAGCGCAAACAACACCGCCCCGACCCAGCGGGTGGGCCTAGCGACGGTGGGGTGAGATAACGTATTCATTGATGTATGCCTTGTGAACTGTAAAATAGCAAAGCGCCAGATTGGGAAACGGCTGTTTAGCTGCATTCCTTATTTATCAATGTTTTCAGCCTAGCGAACTTTACGAGCTGCCGATGTGAACTATTCTTTCGGCACCGGGTGTTTTGGCATCCTCGTTACATTGCAATACAGAGGCTAAAGCCATTGCAGAAGCGAGGCCCGAGGCGATCGCAGGGGGTAATCAATCCTTCTAAGCGCGAAAAAACGTAATTTCCTGTTACAGACGGTAATGCTCTGACAATCGAGCTAAGGAGTTCTCTATGAGGGCAAACAACATGAGGGCAAACAACCGTTTGCCCCTACCGAAGAATTTCACATTAAATAAATCCACATTCCTAAACACAGGATTGAGGAAACATTAGATTGCCAGATCACCGCTTGGCCGCTCAGCGTTGATCTCCCCAAATTCAATGGGGCAGCATCGTAGTCTGTGGCACAAAGCTAACGCCAGTCCTAACCTAGGGTGAAGGCGCACCGGGAGCTAATGGTCCTAATGCAGCCGTTATGGGTGAGGATTGGGTTTGATGGGAAATTTTAGAGGCGCAGCACTGCTGGCCATCATGGCAACCTTGGGCAGCGGCGTTGCTCCGGCACTGGCGGAAACGTTTCAGCTACAGGAAGCTACCATTGCTGACATTCAAGCTGCTATGGCGGCAGACGCCCTGACCTCCGTTGAGCTGGTGCAGCTTTACCTCAACCGCATTGAGGCCTACGACGATCAAGGCCCCGCCCTCAATGCTCTAATTACGGTGAACCCTGAGGCCCTAGCGATCGCCGCCGAGATGGATGCCGATCGCCTGGCGGGGGAGATCCTCGGCCCGCTCCACGGCATTCCGATTATTCTTAAAGACAATTACAACACGGCAGATCTGCCCACTACCGCTGGTTCTGCGGTGCTGGCCGAGGCTCAACCGTCCGAAGATGCTTTTGTGGTACAGCAGCTGCGGGCCGCTGGAGCAATTATTTTGGCCAAGGCCAACATGAGCGAGTTTGCCGCCTCCTACGGACGGTTGGGCTATAGCTCTCAAGGCGGGCTAACCCTCAACCCCTACAACCTCGGTCGCAATGCCTCGGGCTCTAGCAGCGGCACGGCAGCGGCGATTGCGGCCAACTTTGCGGTGCTGGGCACGGGCAGCGATACGGCTGGCTCCATTCGAGGGCCGTCGGCGGTGACGGGGTTGGTCGGCATTAAGCCCACCCTGGGGTTGACCAGTCGGTCGGGCATTGTGCCGCTGACGCTATCGTTTGATGTGGCTGGCCCGATGGCACGCACGGTTACCGATGCAGCGATCGCGCTAGGGGCCATGGCTGCTCCCGACGAGGCCGACCCCGTCACCCTGGCTCCGATGGCCCCTGCCATTGACGACTACACTCAGTTTTTAGATGTAGAGGCGCTGAGCGGGGTTCGCATTGGCCTGGTGCAAAACTTTAGGGGAGGCAACGCCGAGGTCGATGCGCTGAGTGAGGCGGCGATCGCCCAGCTCGAAGCCCTAGGTGCCACCGTGGTACCAATCGATTTGCCCGAGGCCTTAGAGTCTCCCTGGAACTACATGTCTCCCGCCTGGGATAACGAATTTAAGCCCCAGATTGAGGCCTACCTGGCAACGCTGCCCGATCGCTTTCCCCAAAACCTGACGGCGCTGATTGAAGCTAGTCAGGCCCCTGCGATCGCAGAGTCGGCTACCCCGGTCAACCCCGGTCGCTTGGAAAGTCTAGAAGCTGCGATCGAAACCCCTGGCCTGGCCGACCCAGCTCTGTTGTACAACCTCTCCCATCAGCTACCCATGGTGCGGCAGGTGTTGCTAGAGACAATGGCTGCCAACAATGTAGAGGCTCTGGTCTACCCCACCATGGCCTGTCCGGCCAGCCCCATTTACACCATCGAGGACGACTCTAGCTACGTGTGTAGTGCCGCCGACCCCTACGACGCCGGGTATCTAGCCAATCTCTCTGGCTTCCCCGATATCACCGTGCCCATGGGGTATACCGAGGCGGGGCTGCCCATTGGCCTTTCGTTTATGGCCGAGGCCTATAGCGAGCCAAAGCTGCTGGGGTTTGCCTACGCCTACGAGCAGGCCAGTACCGTGCGATCTTCCCCCACCGCAACGCCAGCCCTGCCCGGTGAAACCATCCAATATTAGGAAAAACCTGGATCAAAATCTCGGGGTCAATGGCCGTTTTTGCCGTCGTCAAGATTAGGTTAAGCTCAGATTTAATTAGATCTAAACAATGGCTCTGAATCTAAAACTGATCTTTTCTAATCCACAAGCTGGTGCCATACTTTGAGTAGCAACCGCCAGTCTAGTTAGAACATTTCCTAACTAGACTACGCTCAATCAGCTGCCCCTAAATTCCAAGCTGACCGAGGCCAATCATCAATAGGCTAGCGATCGCTAGAAATAGCCAAGATAACCCAGCCAGATAAATTGGCTTAATGCCCAGCTGGGTTAGGTTCGATACATTTGTTTCCAGCCCCATGGCCACCAGAGACATGCAGAGCAACCACTGATTACCGCTCAGGACCATCGCCTTCAGCGGCTCCGCGACCAGGTTAAAGCTGTTGACAATGACCAAAAGGCCAAAAAAGATCACAAACCAGGGCATGGGAATCGTCGTCTGGTTTTGACGATTTGCGCGACTGGTTTGCCAGCCCAGGCTAACCATGATCGGTACCACCAGCAGCACCCGCGAGAGTTTGGTCACCGTGGCCAATTCACCGCTAATGTCTCCTTTTTGAAAAGCGGTGGCCAGCACCTGGGCCACCTCGTGTACCGAGGCCCCGCACCACAGGCCAAAGGCCTGGGGGCTGAGCTGTAGCAGGCTGCCCAACAGTGGATAAGTCAGCATAGCCAGGGTGCCAAAGCCGGTGATAGTGGCGATCGCATAGGTCATGTCTTCCTCAGAGCCTTCCACAACGGTGTTGGTCGCCACCACCGCCGAAGCCCCGCAGATCGATGTACCCGCCGCAATCAGCTGAGTCAGGCGGGGGTTAACGCCCAGCCGCTGCCCCAGCCAGCAGGTCAGGTAAAAGGTGCTGAGGGTACCGATGGTCACCATCCCCAGCCCCCAGGGGCCTACGGCCATGACTCCTGCCCAGCTCAGCCGCAGCCCCAGCAAAATCACCGCCAGCCGCAGCACTCGCTTCATGGCAAATTTGATGCCGGGGCGATAGGTGACAGGCACTGTGCCCCACTGCCGCCAACCAATCCCGAGGAGCACAGCGATCAGCAGTGGGTTGAGGGTTTCTAAGCCAATTATCCGACCCAAACCAATGGCGATTCCAGCCATCAGGATCGTGAGCAGCAGCCCTGGCAAAATTGATAGGCTCTGAGTCTTCCAGTCACTCGAAGCCAGACCAAGGGTAGACGCCCCTTGATCAGATTTAGTTGATAGTTTCATGGTTTAAAACCTTTTTATAAGGTGGATATCAGGCCACCAGCGCCAGCAGGGCCACCGTCAACAACAGACCAATCACAAAGCGGCGAAAGAGAACTTCATCCACCCGCTTAAAGCACAGCTGCCCCAGCAGCTGCCCCAGTAAAAAAGCTGGCAACAAGCGGATGAATAGGCCTCCCACCGCTACCGATATCAAGCCGCTAGCCCAGTAAGAACCTAGGGCAATGACCTGGATGAGCGCAAAAAATACGATAAAGTTGGCCCGGTTGGCGGCTGCCAAGTTGCGGCTAGACATTTGGTAGAGCACGATGGGAGGCCCACCAATGCCTGCCAGGCCGGTCAAAAAACCACTCAGGGCACCAACCCCCGAGGTCAAGACCAGGGGGGGATGGGTGTAGCGGCCTTTGCCGCTCAACAGCAGCAGCACGAACCCTAAAATTAGCCCGCCGATGATGCGCCGCAGCAGGGTTGGATCGAGCAGCGCCAGAAAGTGTGCTCCCACCGGCACCATCACCACGGCGCTGACCACCAAAGGCAACACCTGCTGCCACTTGGTCTTTTGCACAGCTCCGGGTACTATCCCAGCCCCAGCCGTCATATCGATCAGGAGAATGGTCGCTACCGCCAGCTGCGGATTGAACAGCAGACTCAGCGCAGGAGCAAGAATCAACCCTGAGCCAAAGCCAGAGAAACCTCGGGTAAAGCCTGCGATCGCCACTACCCCCAGGCTGATAAGCCACATGCTGATGTCCATAGGGGTGCCTCCTGCCAGTGCAAACATTAGAAAAGGATCCCCTGATTGACCGGGTTAAGTCAGGAGTGAGGTATCGGCGGGGATCCGGAAGAGTGGATGGGTGGGCGGGTGGATAGGTGGGCGAGTGGATGTGTGGATGTGTGGACCAAATTCATTCGGCTAACCTAATTCACAAAGAGATCGTTTTGTAGGGGCAAACGGCGTTTGCCCTGATCAACTCTAGGTGAATGGCATTGATTTAACGCTGGTGGGCGGTGCCCACCCTACGGTAGATCTAGGTAGGTGCAAACGGCGTTTGCCTGAACACCCTCGGGTTATCAACAAACGGCTGTCAACTCCACCGTTGCCACGCCAAAGGTCGCATTCAGGCCCGAGGCAATTTGCCCAAAGATCTGACTCAGGGGGGCATCGGGCAGCTTCATGGGCAGGGGCACGCCCACATCCCCCTGTTCACAAATGCGGGGGTCGATGGGCACCTGACCCCACAGCGGCACCGAGAGTTCGGTGGCGATCTGGGCACCGCCGCCGCTGCCGAAGATCGGTGTGGGTTCGCCGCAGTGGCCGCAGAGCAGGTAGCTCATATTTTCCACTAGACCCAGCACCGGCACTCCCACCTGGCGGAACATGTACACGCTGCGGCGCACGTCGGAGACGGCCACCTGCTGCGGTGTGGTCACCATCACCACGCCGCAAATGGGGCTTTCTTGCACGATGGTGATCTGGGCATCGCCAGTGCCGGGGGGCAGGTCGATCAGCAGGTAGTCCAATTCGCCCCAGTCCACCTCGTGGAGAAACTGGGTGAGAATCTTGTGCATCACCGGGCCGCGCCAGGCCAGGGGGTGATCGCCTTTGGCCAGTAGACCGACCGACATCAGCTTGATGCCGTGGGCCTCTAGGGGCACAAACCGCTGGCCCTCGGGGGTGTCGATGATGCGCACATCGCACTGGCCCAAACCCAGCATTTGGGGCACGTTGGGGCCGTAGATGTCGGCATCGAGCAGACCCACCTTGGCTCCGGTTTTGGCCAGGGCCGCCGCCAGATTGACGGCGGTGGTCGATTTACCAACGCCACCCTTGCCGCTCGATACCGCCAGGGTGGTGCGCACCCCAGGAATGGTGCAGAGCTGGGCGTAGGCTTTTTTGCACCAGGGCAGCTGGCTTAGGGTTTCTTGCACCTGATCTTGCAGGGCGAGCTGATGGCGGCCCACGTAGAGCCGCAGATAGATGTGGTCGCCCACCACTTGCAGGTTGCGCACCATGCCCAGGCTGACTAGATCATTGCCCAGGGTTGGCTCGCGCAGGGTTTTGAGCTGAGCGATAACTTCGGCTTTGCGGGCGATCGCCTCAGCACTGGGAGCCACTTCAGGGGGGGCCTCAGCAGCGCGATGAAACGGGGAAGTATGGCTAGACATTGGAGGTTTCTGGCTGAGACTTCTGGATCGCGTCAATGGCCCGCTGGGAGAAAATCCGCACGTCCATATCGGGATCGTTGAGGGTTTGTTGCAGGGCGGGCAGGGCGTTGGTGTCGGCCAGTTTGCCCAGGGCGGTAGCCGCATCGCGCCGCACATCGGAGTATTCGTCGGCCAGGGACTTGATTAGCACTGGCAGAGCCTGCACGTCTGGGGTTTTCTGCAGGGCTCGGGCAGTGAACTTGCGCACCTGCCATTCGGGGTCATCCATCGCCTTGACCAGAGCTTCAACGGCAGCCGGATCCGCCAAAATATCCAGCGACTGCGCCGCATTGCGCCGCACCTGCCAGTCAGGGTCACTCGTCAGTAGTTCACACAGCAGCGGCACTACCTCAGCATCGCTCAAATGGCCCAGGGTCAAGGTTGTCGCTCGCCGCACCGACTCGTCAGGGTCTTTCGCTAAGGCCAAAGCCGGTTCGCAGCGCACCACCTGATTCAGGTAGCGCAAGGTAATCACCGCCGCCTCCCGCAGCTCAGGGTTCTCCGACTCAAAGAACGGCATGATATACGGCAGCGCCTGGGCGTCGTGGATTTTGCGCAGCAGCACCAGCACGTTGAGCTGGGCATGAACATTGCCCACCTGCAACACATCCAGCAGCTTCATCAAGTCGTTGGTCGAAACCAATTCCTTGAGGGCCGACAGCGCTTCGCTGCGCACATTTTCATGGGGCGAACTGAGGCACTCGATCAACGGGTTAATGGCGACCGGGTTGGCAAATTCCCACAGGGTGGTGATGGCGATTTCTTGCACCGTGGGGTTTTCGTCGTAGAGCGCCCCGATCAAGGGCTCGATCGCATCTTCATCGCCCAGGTGTTGCAGGGTTTTGACCGCGACCAGGCGGTTGTCGAGGTCGGGCGATCGCAGCAGCTCAACCCACTGAGCAACTTCAGGGTCCATATCGGTGGTGTACATAGAGGGAGTTTCCTAACGACGGCAGGGAGAATAGGAGAGAGGAGGGTGTAAGGTTCAGGGTTTCAGGTATAAGGCGATTGGCTCCCTTGCACCCTATACCTTGCACCTTGAACCCCTTATCTGAGCAAGAACGGAATCTGCACCGTAATCGCCCCAGTCGGGCACTCCTTCTCGCAAGGTAGGCAGAACCAGCACTCGTCGTACTTCATGTAGGCTTTGCCGGTCTCGGGGTTTTTCACCAGCACATCTAGAGGGCAGACCTCAATGCAGGCGTTACATTTTTCGAGGCATTTCGATTCATCGACGATTACAGGTACGTCAACACGTTGGGTAGTTAAGGCCATGGTTTTCCTTTAGGTCAAGGGTCACGATGTAGGTTGGGTGCAGCGCTAGCGGAACCCAACAGCGGCAGGTTTGCGTTGGGTTACACTTCGTTTCACCCAACCTACGGGGTTTGCTGGGTGCAGCTCAGGGAGATGGTGGGCAGTGCCCACCCTACAGGGGGCGGGAGCTACCGGACGGCGACGTCGTAGACTTCTTCGACCAGATCGACATCGACGATGTAGGGCTCGACGGCGCGCTTAAACAGCCCCATGTGGCCGGTTTCGCCCTTCTTCAAGTTGACGTGGCAGAACCATTCCTCGTTGTTCTTTTCGGGATAGTCGAGACGGTAGTGGTAGAGGCCCCAGCGGGTCTCTTTGCGGAACAGGGAGGCGCGGGCAGCCATCTCGGCGCAGTCGCGGATGAAGTGCACCTCCATGCAGCGCATCAGCTCGTGGGGGTCTCGGGCACCCATGAGGTCGAGTGTGTCTTCGTAGGCAACAAACTTTTGCAGGCCAATGTCCATGTTGTTGGGTGACTTGGGCGGCTGCAGGTAGTCGTTGACTAGGCGGCGCAGCTTGTATTCGATCTGGGTGTGGGGTACGCCGTCGGGCTGTTGGAGCGGGGCGTAAATGCGGGCCTGTTCGGCGGCGAGGAATTCGGCGTCGGGTTCGACATGCTCCAGGTCGCGCACGTAGTCCATCGCGTTTTCGCCCGCAATCCGGCCATAGACGAAGGCACCAATCATGTAGTTGTGGGGCACGCTGGCCATGTCGCCCGCTGCGTAGAGGCCGGGGACTGTGGTTTCGGCCCGCTCGTTTACCCAGACGCCCGAGGCGCTGTGGCCGCTGCACAGGCCAATTTCGGAGATATTCATCTCGACGCCGTGGGTGCGGTAGCTTTCGCCCCGGCCCTCGTGGAAGCGGCCTCGGCTGGGCCGCTCGTTATCCCACAGAATGGTTTCAATTTCGTTGATGGTGTCGTCGTCGAGGTGGTACATCTTCAGGTGTACTGGGCCTTTGCCCGAGTGCAGCTCTTTGTAGACCTCCAGCATCATCTGGCCGCTCCAGTAGTCGCAGTTGATGAAGCGGTGGCCCTCGGCGTTGGCGGTATAGGCTCCAAAGGGGCTGGCCACGTAGGCGCAGGCGGGGCCGTTGTAGTCTTTGATCAGCGGGTTGATCTGGAAGCACTCGATGTTGGTCAGCTCGGCCCCGGCGTGGTAGGCCATGGAGTAGCCGTCGCCCGCGTTGGTGGGGTTTTCGTAGGTGCCGTAGAGGTAGCCGGAGGCGGGCAGACCCAGGCGACCGCAGGCCCCGGTGCAAAGCACGACAGCCTTGGCCTGAATCACCACCATGTTGCCGTTGCGCACGTCGAGGCCCACGGCCCCGGTGACGCGGCCGTTCTGCACCATGACGCGGGTAGCCATCACCCGGTTGGTGACGTTGACCTTGTGGCGCTTGACCTGGCGGGCGAGAATTTTCTTCAGGTCTTTGCCTTCGGGCATGGGCAGCACGTACTTGCCCACCCGGTGCACCTGCTTGAGATCGTAGTTGCCCTCGTGGTCTTTTTGAAACTTGACGCCCCAGCTCTCCAGTTCTTGGATCACCTCAAAGCCCAGTCGCCCAGTTTCGTAGACAGCCTTTTGGTTGACGATGCCGTCGTTGGCGATGGTGATTTCGCGCACGTACTGCTCGGGGGTGGAGTTGCCGGGGATGACGGCGGTGTTGACCCCGTCCATGCCCATAGCGATCGCGCCACTGCGGCGAATATTGGCTTTCTCCAAAATCAGCACGTCGCTCTCGGGGCTGGCCTGCTTCGCCTTAATGCCTGCCATCGTGCCAGCGGTGCCACCGCCGACGACTAGAAAATCAGTTTTAAGATACTGAATGTTCACTCAACCACATCCTTGGTTTAAACGGCAGTGAAATTGAAAAATCAAATTCAAGCCCAGAATTCGAACTTTGTCGGCAAGAAAACTACAGATTCTAAGCTGGACTTGATCCATCACGGTTAGCTAATGATTGAAAATGGCAACTAACCCTTGGCTCTTGCGCCTTTGATGCTTAGTTTAAAGGAGGTTCCCAAAGTCAATCAATGTGGTTTGTAACATTGAATACGGTTTACCCATTACAGCCTTCTATACACTCATAAAAAAATTAGATTAAATTTAATGGTGGGGAAATTGGATACTCTCCAGAGATGACATCCAGTGAATTTATGTGGTTTTATTTCTCTAGCTAAGTCTCAAAAATCTTCTGGTCGATTCAATATTTCATCTTTTTAGTTCTTGAAATCGCTCAGGCAAACAAAGCACCATGGAAATCTACCAGCTCAAAGTATTTTTAGAGGTAGCTCGCTGCCTCAGCTTTACCGAGGCAGCCGATGCCCTCAATTTGACTCAGCCAGCCGTCAGCGCCAAAATCAAATGTTTGGAGTGTGAGCTGGAAACGCCACTCTTCAGACGATTAGGTCGCCGCATAGAACTTACCCAGGCAGGAGAATACCTGCTCGAAGAAGGCCCCAGCCTGGTCGACTTAGAAACTCGTTTGGTAGCTGAGATTGAAGAAATTAAACAGGGAAAATTTAGCACTCTAAAGATTGGCTGTATGCCCGATGTGCTGAGTAACTGGCTACCGTCGGTACTGTACGAGTACCGACGGGTCTATCCCGATGTGCAAACTAAATGCATTCAGTTTGATGCGATCGAGCCGCTGTACCGCGCGATCAAGACGGGCGAGGTAGATTTGGGTGTTTCCGATCTTAGTTTTTCGGCTTTTGATGAAATTTCAGAACTCGCTATTGGGTCGGTTCACTATTCTTTAGTGGTGTCTAGCAGTCACCAGCTCGCTCAACGGCCCTGGCTGAGCCTAAAAGAACTTACCGATCAATCTTGGGTGCTGCCGCCCGAGGGCGTGCCGGGCCGCATTATGCTGCAAAAGCGCATGCAAGAGCTGGGGCTCAACTTAACCGATTTTGCCCATGCTGAAATCGTCGATGCCGCCAGTTTAATGCGTACCTATTTGCTCCAGGGGCACTACCTGGGGTTTGTCTCTGACTTTGAATTTCAAATGGAGTGTGAGGCCGGGCTGCTGCGTCGCATTCCCCTAGAAGAATTTGCCCTGGGCACGCCGCTGTTTTTGCTGATGGCTAAGCGCTTGGGGCGAGCCTTGGGTTTAACTGGCCAATCCGCCAGTCGCAGCAGTCTGGGGTTAGAACCCATCCGTCAATTTGTGGCGATGGTGCAAGGCCAACCTGGCCTTACCCAAGGTCTATTGCCCAAAGCCTCCCCCGGAGCATTAACACCCGCGACCACACCGACAGATTCCGCCCATCCCAATCCCAAGGTGGCCCGGTTCCAAGCGCCTAACTTTTTGGTGCGCTCTGGTTCTGCCAGCGGTACCGAGACGATCGATCTCACCATCGGCACCCAAAACCGCACTATTCAAACCGTAACCGCCGGGTTGATCATTCAGCGGCTGGGGCTGCTAGAGCATTTTTTGCCGCGCGAGGGCCGCTACAGTGGCGTTCAGTACCGCATTCACTGGGCTGACTACAGCTCTGGGGCACCCATCGTCGCCGGGCTAGAGGCGCAGCAGATCGATATTGGCGTGCTGGGTGACTACCCGCTGCTGCTGAGTGCGGTACCCGGTGACAGTACGGCCCCGGCGGCGGGCACGCGGCTGATCAGCTTTGTCGCCAGCAACTTAGACGGCACCGGCAACGACATCATTGTGCCGCAGCACTCGACCCTCGACTGCATTGATGATTTGGCGGGGCGGGTGATTGCGGTACCCTTTGGCTCGGCGGCCCACGGTATGGTAATGCGATCGCTCCACCACCGCCAGATTCTCAACGCCGTCACCCTCACCTCTATCGACAGCGCCAGTTCGCAGCGCTCTAGCCGCCAGACCGCCCCTGTCGATGGCTACGCCTACTTCGCCCCGTTTCACGAAATTGCCAAGCACAAGGGCCAGTTTCGCCGCCTGCTGCACGAAAACCTAGACGGTCTGCCCACCTTCCACGGCGTGGTGATTCGCGACGTGCTGGCCGAGCAGTATCCCGAGATTGCTGTAGCTTATCTGCGATCGCTGCTAGCGGCTCAATACTGGTATGCTACTCAGCCGATGGCTACCACCCTGGTCAGTCGCTGGGTGAATATGGATGCCGCCATTGTGACAAAAACCCTGCGCTCTAGCGCCAGCGACCAGGCCAATGTGGTCTACCTGCCCGAAACCCAGCTGCGTACTGACTGGCTCCAGGCCCACATCCAGCAGATCGGCCAGATTGCCGGGCAGGAGCACCTGGGCCAGATTAACCTCGATCGCTGGATGCAGCCGGAGTTTTTGGAGCGGGCGATCGCAGCGCTTTGATATCAATTAACCACCAAAAGTCAGGGCAAACGCCGTTTGCCCCTACAGGCACCCCTCCATGCTTTTCATGGTCTCTTCGCGGATGCACTCAAATACCTGCCGGTGCAGATTGACAAACTCCGCCGAGAGCGTATCGTCAAAGTGGCGGGGGCGGCGCAGCCCGACCGGCAACTCGGCCTTGATGTGCCCTGGCTGCACCCCCATAATGCAGATGCGATCGCCTAAAAAGATCGCCTCCTCAATGTCGTGGGTGACAAAAATCACCGTAGTTTTCAGGTCATCCCAAATATTCAGCAGCAGCTCCTGCATCATGTGGCGAGTTTGGGCGTCGAGGGCCGCAAAGGGTTCATCCATCAGCAGCACCGAGGGAGAATTGACCAGCGCCCGCACAATGCTAGCCCGCTGCTGCATACCCCCCGACATCTGGTGGGGGTAGCTGTTGCGGTGCTTGTACAGCCCTACCCGATTGAGGTAGTCATGGACGAGTTCAGTGCGATCGCCCTTCGCCATACCGCGAATTTTGAGCCCCAGCTCAATGTTTTGAAAGGCCGTTTTCCAGGGCAGCAGCGAATATTGCTGAAACACAAAACCGCGATCGGCCCCAGGGCGCATAATCGGTGCCTGGTCGACCATCACATAGCCCGCCGTAGGCTTAATAAACCCGGCCACTACGTTCAGCAACGTTGATTTACCACATCCAGAAGGGCCTAACAAACACACAAATTCACCGGGTCTAATTCCTAGCTGAATCGAATCCAACACGTGGGTTTCGTGCCCCCGATTGCGAAAGGTGACCGATAGCCCCTCTACCTGAACAGCCCCTTTGGTGGTCTGTAGTTGCTCTAACTGCGTCATCATCACGTCTTCGTCGTCCTCTTGAGTAGCACAAACTTGAGTAGCATCAAAAAAGTCTTTGTTGATTGCGATTTAAAAGTTATGGCGGAGTAACGGTGGTGGGCATTGCTCACCCTACAAACTGTCAGCCCTAAACCTGAAACCCTGAACCCAAAACCCTCCTTAAACACTGCCCTGCTTCTTAATCACTCGCCAAGGCATTAGCGCTTCCATAGCTCGGCTCACAGCCCAGGAGCTAAACGCTCCCATTAATCCAATCAAAAGCATGCCCATTACAATGGGAGGATAGTTAGAAACAACGTAGGATTCCCAGGTTATATAGCCAATTCCGTAGCGCCCTGCCAAAATTTCGGCTGTCACCAGGCAAAACCAGGCATTGCCCATGCCAATTACCAGCCCACTGGCGATGCTAGGCAGCGACCCCGGCACTACAATGTCTTTGAAAATGTGCCAGGGTTTAGCCCCCAAACACTGCCCTACCCGAATCAGTACGGTATCACTTAGAGTGCTCTCTACCCCGTTAATCGTGCTAATTAATACCGGAAAAAAGGCTCCTACAAAGGTAATAAAAATCATCCCGCTTTCGGCATTGGGAAACATTAGAATGGCCAGGGGAATCCAGGCCACGGCTGGAATTGGGCGCAGCAGTTCTAGGGGGGGCATCAGTAAGTCTTCTGCTACGACAAACCAGCCAATCATGATGCCCAGCAGCACTCCTAACCCAGAGGCTGCGGCATAGCCCCACAGCACCCGGCTAATGCTAGAGCGAAAATGTACCCAGGGGCTTTCGGTAAAAAAAGTTAGTGTGGCCTTAAACACCTCTACGGGAGAAGGCACAAACTGAAAATTAATAAAAAAGTCGAAGTCAATTACGCACAGTATCTGCCAAATGCCAAAAAACAGTACCAGCGCTAGCAGTCGCCGCGCCGAGCGACTAGATAAAAGTAGGCTGTTTAAAGCATGGCTAACCTGGGCTAGCCAGTGCGGGTACCCTACCCGTGGAACCGAAACCGCCATATTGCGCCTCTCAATCACATCAATACATGTCAACTAAAAGCCACAGTAGGGCAAGCAGATCTCACCATTCTGTTCTCTATGACCCCCATAAAGAGCCTCAAAGTGCAGCGAGAAGCGCCGCAATAGGAAGCCTTGATTGGAGATAAGAGCATTCCACTTGAAAAATATCTTTTCCATGGCTGCGAACTCGGCCAGTTGGGTCGGTCGCCCTGCAATGCCGGATAGGTATTTAGCAGGAACACTCTAACGCTGCTTGCCCGTGGCTATCTTGAACCTAAAGCGGCTAGCGCTGTGCACCTACCAGTACAGGTTTGCGATCGGCGTAGAGATCTTGTAACCCCCTAAAGGCCGTCATTTGGCCGCCTGTAGACGAGGCGTAGGTCTGGGCGTCAGATTCGACTAAGAAAGCTGCTACCTCATCTCCATTGCTGACAAAGTAGGCGTTTTCTGCAAACAGTTTCCAACCATTGTTGTAGTCGTGGACAAACATGACATCTGCTGCCTGCCCTTCAGCCTGAAGCGCCGAAAGGGCTTTTATCATGTTTGCGATTGAAGCATAATTGGCTACTTTTTCTTCTCCCTGTACCCAAAGCTGAGCCGCCAGTTTAGGATTTTCAATGGCTTCTCTGGTCAGGGCGTCTTCACCAGTAATTTGATAGGCTTCTGCAGTGGCAATGACCTCGTCATAGTCTAGCCCTAGCTCTTCCATGGCGGTGAGCAAATAGCTTTCATCAATCCAGTTGACCACTTCTTCTGGATTCACCGGCTTTTCAATTTTACCCAGGCTGGTTAGGGTGGCAATACTGTTTTTTAGAGCGCTAATCTGTACCTCGCGAATGGTTGGATCGAGGGGCTGTAAGCCAGAAGGGCCTAAGAACATATAGACCACTTCTTTTTCAATGCCTGACCACTCTTCAATTTGGGCAGAAATTCCTTCAGGATCAGCCTGGAACATCTGATTAGCTTCAAGTACCGCCTTCAAGTAGGCCACCACAATTTCGGGATGTTCTTCAGCAAAATCAGAACGCACCGTGATGCCGTGGAGGGTAGGAACTCCGGTTTGGGCACCGTCAAAGATTTTTTTGGCAAACCCTCGGAAGGGAAATAATTCGCCAAAGGGTACAAAATCAGCGTGGGCGTCGATCTGTCCGGTACGCAGGCTAGAACCACCTACTTCTGGGGCCTGACTGATTAACTCGACATCGGTTTCTGGGTCTAACCCAGCATCGGTTAGCGCCTTGAGTACCATGCCGTGCGCCGCTGAGCCAAAGGGGACTGAAACAGTTCCGCCCTTTAAATCAGCTAGAGAGGTGGCATCGCTGTCTTTGGGCACTACCACGGCGTTCCCAGCTCCGTTAGGACTGTAGGCTAGGGTGCCAATAAAAATTGAGTCGGCATCTGCGGCTTCTTGCTGAAACTTAATTAAGTTAATTACAGCCGGAAAGTCACCCATCAAGCCAATGTCAATTTGATTGGCCAACATTTTATTGGTAATAGGGGGGCCAGAGGTATAGCTAGACCATTGAATATCGTAGTCGACTCCCTCATATTTACCATCGGTTGGCAAATGCTTTTCTAGAAGCTCTAGCTCGCGTACTGTGGCTCCACCAACGGCAGTGTTAATGACCTGATCTTGAGTGCCGATCGCAATGCGAATGACCTTACCAGAATTGCTGCCTGAGTCAGTAGATTCGCCGCTGGAGTTAACTTCACCTGTCGAGCAGGCTCCCATCAAAACAACCGAGGTTACTAATAGACTTGACGTAATTTTTTTCCGAGACCAACCTAGTAAGTAGCGCATTTTTTACCTGTCTCAACTCATCTAAAGCCCATTTATTCCATCAAGTCTAGATGGAGACTGTAAACCGAGATACATCTTGAATTAACCCGTTATCTTATCCATAAAATTATTTTTTGAGTCTATATAAATTGCTTATAAAATTTAAAAACAACGGTCTTATTGAAGCAATTGGTTACAGGAGTAAAAAGCCTGGGTAACGAAGCTTTCTCCCAATCTGCCTACAAGAACAAACTTTTCTCAAATCTCCAGCCGTTTAGTTTAGCCTAAGCCAGCCGGTTATCCCTTAAGCAAACCATGCCGCTGGAGTATCACTGAAGCAGTCAATCTGCGCTGGTTTTACCCCGTAGCGTAGCGCACGTTGCTCAGCCCCTTTCCCACACCACCTGGTTAACCAGTTCACCCGATTGCTCCCCAGCGTCGGGCAAAACGCGATGGGCAAAACGCGATGGGCAAAAAAAACCGACAGACCCGGCTGGGCTTGTCGGTTAGTTGTGTGTTCCCTGTAGATGACTCGGCTAAAGTTGAGTCAACCTTAGTATCACTGGAAGGTTCCTGAAAACCTAGCCAATTTGTCACACCCAATTGTGAGATTGATCACAAGGTTACGCAATTCGACCGATGCCATGGTCCACTGGGTCGGCTAGCTGTAAAGACTCCTGACGAGTAGATTGCGCCCAGACGGCTTTAGAGCAAGAATATAGCGTTGCCGGATAACCTAGAGCTGAGGACGCTGACAAAGCCAACATGTGACGCTATCTGGCTTGCTGTAGAGAGACCAGGGCTATGCCACCGCTGCAGGGAAATAGTATGACCACTTCATCAATGAGCCCGGCAGAAGCCCTGGCCAGCATTGCTCTGGTGGCGATCGCCGCCGATGGCTACCTGGCCGAGCAGGAAGGGCAAGACATGACGATGCTGCTGTCGCGGATGGCTCTATTTAGCAGCTACTCTAGCGAGGCGCTGCATCGCCTGTTTAACCATTTGCTGATGCGCCTTAAGCAGGAAGGGCCGGGGGCGTTGATCAACCAGGCTAAGGTGGTTTTGCCCCCAGACCTGCGGGAGACCGCCTTTGCGATCGCGACTGATCTGGTGCTTTCTGACCGCACGGTAACGCCCCAGGAGCAGTCTTTTCTAGAAGACCTCTACGTCATTTTGGACATTTCAAAAGCGATGGCTCAGCAGATTGTGCAGGTGATGACGATTAAAAATCGCGGCTAGGCCCTGGATCAACAGTGTCCGACAAAAAGTGCCCGACAAAAAAACAGGGCCGGGTTCCCCCAGCCCTGCCATGCAGGAACATCTTTAGTTATGGCAACGCTAGTATCCCCAAAGGGGCGCAGAGACCAACACTGAAGGCCCTCAAGTCGGACAAGACTTGGGCAGGGCATTCCCGCCGCCAGTCTGGCCATCTTTTGCCAAGCGTTTCAGGGGAGCAACAATGTCGGCGATCGCCCTGGTAGCGGGCTAGGGCTGGCGATCGCAACACCACCGTCACCCCGGCCTCGGGGCACCTGGCAGATCGCCAGCCCCGAGGGCGAAGGCCCCACGATCGCGGTGCAGCTACCGCTAGAATAGGATCAACCATACCCCGTGTCTTTCGTCTTCCCGTATCCCCGGCGTTGGCGACTCAGGCGACCTATCAGCAGAAAGATGCAGCTGTTCCGGGTAGAGGTTATCCTGGTATAAATTTCGTTTCGCATTTGTAGAGTTCGGAGATTTGTCTTATCGCTAAGAAGCAGAAAGCCGTTGTTAACCGCGACATTAGGGACCCCGAGGTTCTGCTGATTACTCAGACTGGTGAAAATTTGGGCGTTATCGACACCAGAGACGCCCTCAAGATGGCCAAAGAGAGCAAGCTCGATCTGGTCGTCGTGTCTCCCAGTGACGATGGCCCTCCTGTGGCCAAAATCATGGACCACGGCAAGCTCCAGTATCAGCAGAACAAGCGCCAGAAGCAGACCTCACGTCCGTCTGTAAAAGAAGTTAAGTTTCGCCCCAATATTGGTGAATCTGACTACGCACTGCGCATTAAGCGGGCGGCTCAGTGGTTA
Organism: Nodosilinea sp. LEGE 07298; assembly: GCF_015207265.1. Taxonomy (GTDB): domain Bacteria; phylum Cyanobacteriota; class Cyanobacteriia; order Phormidesmidales; family Phormidesmidaceae; genus Nodosilinea. Next base: position 19,058 of record NZ_JADEXE010000033.1, read on the forward strand.
GACAAAGGAGATTCTGTTAAGTTCTTGGTTAGGTTGCGGGGGCGAGAACACCAGCACCGCGATCGCGCCACCGACCTGCTGAACCGGGTTGTAGAAGACTTGAATGAGGCAGGCAAGGTTCAATCCCTTGACAGCCGTGCCCTAACCCTGTTTCTATCGCCTTCGTAACGGATTGTCACCGGCAAGCTAACAACCACAGCATCTGTAGCTGAAAGACCCAGAACGAAGAAAGACCTCTGATATCAGAGGTCTTTCTTCGTTCTGGGTTGGGCTAATCCATAGCGTATGGGGCCGTCTTGTCTATCTTCTTACGTCCTAAAGGTCAGCTATAGTAGGTCTTTACCGCTGTCGGGAGAGCTGTCGATGAGTGCCAGCAGCACGGTCGTTGAAATTTTGTCGGTCGAAGAGATGCGCCGCACCCTGAACCGGTTGGCGTCGGAAGTGGTAGAGCGGGGGGGCGACCTAAACCGCCTGGTGCTGTTGGGCATTCACACGCGGGGGGTGCCCCTGGCCCACCTGCTAGCCCAGCAAATTCAGCGGCTAGAGGGGGTAGATCTGCCAGTAGGGGCAATCGACATCACCCTGTACCGCGATGACTTAGATAAAATTAGCACCCGCACCCCGGCTCGCACCGAGATTCTCTTCGACATTACCGACCGGGTGGTGGTGCTGGTGGATGATGTCATCTTTAGCGGTCGCACCATTCGCGCCGCGCTGAATGCGGTGATTGACTACGGGCGGCCCAGCGCTATTCGCCTGGCCGTGTTAATCGATCGCGGGCACCGAGAGCTGCCGATTCACCCTGACTTTGTGGGCAAGTCGTTGCCCACGGCCAAAGATGAGGCGGTGAGGGTGTTTTTGCAGGATGTAGACGGGCGAGATGGCGTGGAGTTGGTTAAGGGTTAGAAGGGCTAGATCGGCAAGGGGTTATTACATTGGGTGTGCGATCGCAGCAAACCCCGCCATTCTTGCCTAGGATAAGGGGCGTTGATTTAGCCATACGTGCTGTGACTGTACTGCCTGTTGCCCACGAGACTCAGACCCGCAAGGCCGACCATTTGCGCATTTGTTTAGAGGGGCCGGTGCAGTGCGCCCAAATTACCACGGGACTAGAGCGCTATCGATTTACCCATTGCTGCTTACCAGAGCTGGACTACCAGGATATTGACCTGGGTACGACATTTTTAGACCATCCACTGGGGGCACCGCTGCTGATTTCATCGATGACGGGGGGCACAGAGGAGGCCCACCAGATCAATCGGCGGCTGGCGACTGTAGCCCAGCGCTTCGGCTTGGCCATGGGGGTTGGCTCCCAGCGGGTGGGGGTAGAAAATCCGGCCCTAATGGAAACCTTTTCCGTTCGGTCGCTAGCTCCCGATATTGTGCTACTGGCCAACCTGGGGGCCGTACAGCTCAACTACGGCTACGGGCTCGACCAGTGCCGCCGAGTGGTGGAGAAACTGGAGGCTAATGCGCTTATCCTGCACCTCAATCCGCTACAGGAGGCCGTGCAAACCGGGGGCGACACCAACTTCAAAGGGCTACTGAGCAAAATTGAGCTGCTCTGCGCTGCGCTGCCAGTGCCGGTGATTGCCAAAGAGGTGGGCAACGGCATTTCCGCCCCCATGGTACGGCGGCTAATCGAAGCTGGCATCGCAGCGGTAGATGTGGCGGGGGCCGGGGGAACATCTTGGGCAAGGGTCGAGAGCGAACGGGCGCAAGATGCTCACCAGCGACGGCTGGGCCAGACCTTTGGCGAATGGGGTTTGCCAACAGCCGATTGCATTGTGCAGGCGCGGCAGGTGGCCCCGACCCTGCCACTGATTGCCTCAGGAGGACTGCGCCACGGGCTAGATGCGGCAAAGGCGATCGCCCTAGGGGCCGACCTGGCGGGGTTAGCCATGCCGTTTTTGCGGGCGGCGAACGAGTCGGAGGCAGCAGTGACAGCCCTGGCGGAGGTGCTAATGGCAGAGATTAAAACGGTGCTGTTTTGTACGGGGCAGGGCACTGTGGCAGGGCTGAGAACCGTAGGCGTATTGGAAGCCTTAAAGCGTTGAGGCAGTACCCGCTGGCCTGCCCCACCAGACAGTTTGGCAAGCCCTGCCTGCTGATCTTTAGCGACAGTTTCCTCGCGACCAACCCCACTCTTCTACCCCAATGGATATTTGGGAGCCCTGGCGAGGATTGCCGCCGCTGAGGTCAACCAATGCCAACTCTGTTGCAGCCCGGAAGGATCCGCGATAGACGGGCTGTCCCTGATCATTGTTGCGATAAAACCGCAGGGTTGACACCGTAGGCTCTGCGCCCGATCGCTCCCAGCGAATTTGGGTGAACCGTTGATTGGTGGCCTCGGCACTGTATCGCCAGCCATTCTGCATCTGCCCGGTGCAGAGGACGGTTCCTGCCGCTGGGGGAGCCACTGGAGGCTGGGCCGTGGCTTGCTGACCGCTGAATTGAATGAAGAAGGGCTGACCATCTAGGGTGCCATTCGCCGAGATACTAACGATCGAGTTGTTGGGGCCGTAGCGAATATTGGCGGGGCCTTGGGCATCGGCGTTGCCCGAGGAGGTGAGGTTGAGGACGATGTCTTCGGCGGTCTTGCGGGTCTGCTGCCCTGCAAAAGCGATAGTGTTGCCCTCGGCCAGGCGAATCGATAGCTCGGCGCTGTCATCGGGCTGAACGGTCACCGAAGAGAAGGAGATGGTTTGGTTCGGACGGCCTTGAAGACCGAACACTCCCTGACCCTGCTGAGTCAGGATTACCACATCGGTAGCAGGGGGACGGCTGACGCTATCATCGCCAATGGTGAAAAGAATCGATAGGGGCTGGCCATCCAGGGTGCCACTGCCGCGCAGGGAGATCAGAGTGTTGTCTTGGTAGCGGGCGGTGAGCGTTCCCGTGGCATCAGCCCCACCGGCATTAGTCAACTGGATCTGGGCCTCACCCGCACTTCGACTGACAAGCTGCCCATCCCACCGCTGCAAGTTGCCATCCGCTAAGCGCAGAGAAATCTCGACCTGCTGATTGGGGCGGCTGGTTACGGTGACGAAGGTAACGGTTTGACTGGGGCGGTCGCCGATGGATAGGGTTCCTTCCCCTTCTCCCACCAAGTTTAAGTCGGCCTGTTGGGCGACAACCACAGAGGGTGGCATGGGCGCGGCGGCTCCGATGCGCGGGGGAGCACTCATCACCGTGACGGTAGCACCACAGGCCAACGCTAAATAGGCCAGGATCGAGCGAATTTTCATAGCAATGACCTCTTGTTAACTTTTGAACTCATTCAGAATGTTTTGCTTGGCACTGGCGGCTAATCTCTGATGCGCGATCGCCTTCATGTCTTGTTTTTTTGATACTCGTCAAAAATAGCCAAGAGGCCGAGCGTCAAGCCAACCACAAAGGCATCATACGTGAAGTTGACAACTGGTTTAAGCGCCATTTTCATCCTATTTTTATCCTATAAAATTGTCTTACAATACAAAGCCAGCAAATTTTTCGGAAAAAATTTTGGCGGAAAAACCGTTTGGCTCAATCGGGTGACTGGGCGTACGAAGTACCTAGAGCCAAGGATTTTGTCGGGTGGGCATTGCGGCTAAAGTTACGTAAATTAATGCTTGAGCTTGATTTAATAGAAGGCTGCTGCTACTGTTTGCATGGTGTTCTGGTCGTTGATATTTCTTGCGCTGCAACACCCCTAACTAAATTTTTGGGATACGTGTACTGATTTCAGCAACAATTTATGCGGATGCGATCGCGCTATTTGTTCGCCATAGGAGCGTTGCTTCTAGGGCTATTTAGTTTGACAACACAGATAAGTTTTGCCCAGAGCCCAGCCTTTGAAAATGGTCAAAATTCTCAATCGGCGAGCGTCCTCTTCGAGAATGTAAGAATATTTGATGGCGTCTCTGACACTTTGACGGCACCTTCAAACGTACTGGTGGTTGGCAACAGAATTCAGGCGATCGATACTCGATCGCTGCCTATGCCAGCGGATATCAGCGTCGCTCGGATCAACGGAGAGGGGCGAGTGCTGATGCCGGGTCTGATTGACGCCCACACTCACCTATTTATGGAGACCAGCACCCCAGAGGATCTGATCGCGGCTACCTCCGCGCCAGAGCGCTTGTTTCAAAAGGCTCAGGACAATGCTACCGGCATGCTGATGCGGGGATTTACCAGTGCGAGAGATTTGGCGGGGCCGGTATTTGAACTCAAGCAGGCCATCGATCGAGGGGCTGTAGTGGGGCCGCGCATTTGGCCCTCGGGGGCGATGATCTCCCAAACCAGCGGCCACGGCGACTTTCGGGAGCTGAGTGAGTTGCCCCGCACACCGACCTCAGAGCTGAGTCTGGCGGAAGTGGCTGGGGTGGGGGCGATCGCCGATGGGGTAGATGAAGTGCTGCGCCGCACCCGTGAGCAGCTGATGCTGGGGGCTAGCCAGATTAAGTTAGCCGCAGGAGGTGGGGTCGCCTCTGACCACGATCCGCTTGATGTCAGCCAGTACACCGAAGCGGAACTAAAGGCCGCAGTGGAAGCCGCCGAGGATTGGAACACCTATGTAGCGGTTCACGCTTACACCCCCCGCTCCATTCAAAAGTCGATTCGGGCTGGGGTGAAGAGCATCGAGCACGGCCAGCTCATGGATGAAGAGACCGCTCAGATGATCGCTGAAAACGATGTCTGGGTGAGCATGCAACCGTTCCTCGACGATGAGGATGCCAACCCCTACCCAGAGGGTTCTGAGAACCGAGCCAACCAGCTAATCGTAGCCGCAGGCACCGATAACGCCTACAATCTGGCAAAAAAGTACAACATCAAAACCGCCTGGGGTACTGACACCCTCTTCAACCCTGAGGGTGCCACCCGACGCGGGGCTAAGCTGGCCAAAATGGTGCGTTGGTACAGCCCGGCGGAGGTGCTACGCATGGCGACGAGCACCAATGCGTCGCTGTTGGCATTGTCTGGGCCGCGCAACCCCTATCCCGGCAAACTGGGCGTCGTGGAAGCGGGTGCTTTGGCAGACTTGCTGTTGGTAAACGGCAACCCACTAGAAAACATTCAGCTGATTGAGAATCCAGATGCCAACTTTTTGGTGATTATGAAAGACGGAGTAATTTATAAGAACCGTCTTGGCTAATGGTCGAATCTAAACACAACCGGCTGAACCAACTTAGTTGGTTCAGCCGGGGTAAGCTGCAGCGCAGGTATAGCCATAGTCACGTTGGTTAGGACATCCAGAAACCCTATGAACGTTCAAACGTTTGAACGTTCATAGGAGACCTGTCTCAACCAGACTGGCCACAGCTATAAAACAGCCGTTTAGTTTTCGCGGATGGTGAGGTTGTAGCTGGTGGGGGTTTGGCTACTGTTGCCCACAAAGAAGGAATAGGTACCCTGATTGAGCAGCCCCGGTGCGTTGATGCTACCGCCACCGCCAGTGTGGCATTCGCTAAAGCCGTTGGTGCCCTCAATCAGCAGGGTGAGGCCGCTGGTACCATTCACTGCGATATCAACGGCGGCAAAGTCTTGGGTAACCTGCAAAACTTGAACTGCACTATTGCCCAGAACCCCACAGCTAGAGGGTCGGCTGGGGTTGACAGAACCGCTGGCTTGTACGGGCTGGCTGAGGGGAGTTTGGGCAACGGGTTGTGCGGAGGCTACGCCAGCGCCTAGGGCCAGGGTAAAAGCGGCAGCAGGCAAAACAAAGGACTTGAGCAGAGATGTCATGGCGTGGCCTCCTCGTTAAGGAGTATTTTCTATGTATTTATAGTATCTAGAGATACATAGAGCGATAACGGTAAATGTGCCAGATTTCCAGGTGCCCGGGTTTTGTCGACCATAGCGAAGTAGTGGTGCAACGTTGAGGGCTAAAATCCGCCAGAATGGGCCGCCTTCGCTATCATGAAGGGCAATTATGCTGGAAAACCAGCGCCAGTTTTCCGGGCGGCGATCGCCCGGTATCGGCAGAGGTTTTTTAGAGTCTGGATTAGTTTGGGTTTTCCATGGCGCAGACCTCTCATTCTCAGCCGATCGCAGCTCAGGCCTCTACTGACCGATTACCGGGTCAGTTGCCCACCGCTCGTAGTTTGGCCTGGCGACGGCTGGTGGCTGGCGGGCTAGAGCTGGGCCTTCTGGTGGGTAGCGTGATCTTGCCTTGGGGTTTGGGAGCAGCGGTGCGTCAGCGCCCAGCGGTCGAAACAGTGCCGCTAAACCCTGGGGTAGTGGCGGTGCAGAATGCGATCGCTCGACCGTTGGGGTTGCCCCGTCAGCGTGAGATTGCAGAGGTGCCGCCACTAACCAATGTGCTGTGGTTTGGTGCCCTGGTGCTGCCGATCGCGGTGGCTGGCAGCCAGGTCTACGGCCTGGCTAGGCGGGGCAAAACCCTGCCTAAGGCCTGGCTGGGCCTGCAAGTGGTGGCAACCGAGCGCTCAGTGCCGGGTCTGCGAGCCGCCCTGGTGCGCGAAATGGGTCGTTGGGGCGTGCCTGCTGCGGGGGCCTACGGAATTTGGCTGGCCAGCGGGGCGTTTCCGAGTTTGCCGTGGCTGGCCGGGCTGGCCCTGGTTGGAGGGGTTGGGGCGGCCCTTTGGGGGCAACGCCCGTCTCATCGGGCCTGGTACGATCGCCTGGCCGGTACTCGGCTGGTGGTGGTGCAGGGGGGAAGGGTGCCTGTGCGCTATAGCCCTGACTCAGATAATGACAATAGCAACGGTCGCCGCGATTCTAGCGTTTTAGTTATGCCATCGGGGCCTCTGCTGGGGTTGACGACAGAAGAGTACGGGGGGCTCACGGCGATTGTGCTTTCCCCTGAAGACTCGGCTCAGGTGCTGGGGCCAAAGGGCTGGCGGCAGCACCTGCCGGTGATTGGTGGGGTCCTGACTGGGGTTGTTGTTTTGGCCGGGGTGGGGGCGCTGTGGCTCGATCGGCGGTTGCCGGCAGCCAATGGCAACCAAGATGCGCTGTTTTTAGCCCTGGTGGAAAACCTCAGCCGGAACGCGACCTCGTTCAGCGATCGCCAGGCCGCTGCCCTAGCCCTAGCCAGCACCGAAGACCCCCGGGCCATACCGCTGCTTGTAGATATGCTGGCCCAAACCGACGACCCTCGCCTGCTCGATACCCTACAGCAGGCTTTGATCACCCTTGGCCCACCGGCGATTCCCCCCCTACAGCGATTAAATCTAGCCTTGGCCAACGACCTGCTGGCTCTGCCCTTAGATCAGCAGCTCATCCCGCAGCTCAGGCAGCGTACCGTGAAGCGCACCCTAGCCAAAATTTTGGTGCTGCACAACGGCAACCTCAACCAGGTCGACCTCAGCGGCACCAACTTAGGCTATATCATAGAGAGCCCCGATGCCTTTACCCTGGTGCTAGAGCAGCAGAATTTGGCCGGTGTGGTGTGGCGCAATGCCATCTTGTCGGGGGCACGGCTGCGCAAGGCGACGCTCTTTGACCCTGGGGCGGATGGTCGCAGGGATACCTTTGACGATTGGATTACCGATTTTAGTGGCTCAGACCTGACTGAGGTGAGCCTGGTAGCGGCTCAGCTGCGGCACACTATTTTTCGCAACACCAGCCTACTGCGGGCTAACCTCAGCAATGCGATCGCCCCCTACGCCGATTTTACGGGCGCTAACGCTAGCAGCGCCTGGTTCATTGCCGCCGACATTCGCCATGGCGTCTTTGACGGGACTAGCTTAGTCGGGGCCGACTTTACCGATGCTGACCTCAGCCAGGCCAGCTTGGTAGCCGCTCGTCTGCGCCAGGCCACCTTAATTGCAGCGCAGCTGACCGAGGCTGATTTGACTGAGACCGACTTGAGCGAGGCGAACTTCAGCGCAGCCAATTTGAACGGGGCTACCCTGAGGCAGGCCAACCTTAGCGATAGCTGGTTGCGAGGGACTGACTTGAGCGGGGCCAATCTGGAGGGGGCCAATCTGGAGGGGGCCAATCTGGAGGGGATCGTGCTGAGCGGGGCCAACCTGGCGGGGGCAAATTTTGCTGGAGCGCAGTTTTCGCCGTCTGCACCCGTGCCCGAAGATGGTTTTGTCGCAACGATTGCTGAACCCGATACTGGCGGCGCTCTGACCGGGGTAGACTTTTCTAAAGCGATTAACCTGCAGGCCAATCAGCTTGAGTACGTGTGCGGACAGGGGGGCATTCATCCTGCCTGCCGGAACTGATGTTTAGGGCTGGCTAGACGCATCGCAAGCGATCGAACCGTAAAATTTGCGCCGATGTTTAGAATCTTAGGCTTTGTTTTGAGGGGTTGAACCCATGCAGCGCACCCGATTAAGTACGTTGATCGACGATTTGGGTGACCAGCTTAGCCTGTGGCTGGTTAACCCCTGGCGACGGGTGTCTTTGGTGCTGATTAGCCTGCTGCTGGGCTACTTTTTTGCGGTGTCGCTATCGGCGATCGCGGGTCAGGCGGCGGTCCAAGATACGGCAATATCGGCGTTTTTAGTCTTGGGGGCAGAGCTGGTGAGCTGGCTGGTGTACAGTCGCCGCTGGCGCGACCCAGAGTTGCTCAAAAAGGTACCCAAGCCGCTCTGGCTGGACTGCATTAACAGCTTTAAAGTGGGAGCGATCTATGCCCTATGTCTTGAGGCCTTTAAGTTGGGGAGTTAATGGGGCACGGCGATCGCCTTCAGGGAGAGGGCTTTATCTGTAGTCGGTAGCCGCTCCACTAAACCGGTGGCCAGGGCTGTAATAGCGGCCCAGTTGCGATTAGCCACCATATTTTTGGGAAATAGCCCGGTAGAGAGGCCAACGGCGATCGCCCCGGCCGCCACCATTTCGCCCGCATTCTCCACGGTGACTCCCCCCGTGGGCACCAGGGGAATGTGGGCCAGCGGTCCTTGCAGACTACGAATGTAGCTCGCCCCCCCCACGGCGCTAATGGGGAAGACTTTGACGGCGCTCGCCCCAGCCTGCCAGGCGGCCACAATTTCGTTAGGCGTGAGGGCACCGGGCACGATGGGAATGTGCAGCGCACAAGCCGTCTCGATTAGCCCGGCATCGGTATGGGGGCAAAAGCAAAACTGTGCCCCCGCCGCCGCCGCCTGCTCCAGGTCAGCGACAGACAGGGCGGTGCCGATGCCAATGGTGCAGTGGGGCAACTGCTGCCTGAGGGTGTTGACCAACTGCTGCGGCTGGACGCTGTTCCAGGTAATTTCGATTAGACGAATACCGCCAGCAGCGGCAGCATGGGCCAGCTGTAGGCCTAAGCTAATATCGTCAGCGCGAATGACGGCGATCGCCCGGTGCTGCCGCAGCAGAGCCAAAAATGAGTCTTTTTCCATAGGCCCATCCTAGTTGGAGCGGCCAGGGAATGAGGCGATCGGAGCATGTTTTTTAACCGACCGGCTGGCGTTTGCAACCAAAGATTTGGCCAGAACCGAGGTGGCCAATCCAAACGCTAAACGTTTCCTAAGCCTGACCTCGCTGGCGCTTAACCACAGCGTTGTAGGCAAAGAAGGCAATCAGAATCAGCGAGGCCGAAAATACCGTCGTTAGCGTCCCCAGGGCATAGAGGGCCGGGGAGGTGACGTTGGTGGTCATGCCAAAGATTTCCAGCGGCAGCGTATTGTTTTGGCCCGATACCAGCGACGTGCGGGTGAACTCGTCGTAGGAAAGGGTAAACGTCAGCAGGCCAACCCCCAGCAGGCTGGGCGCAATCAGAGGCAGCACGATCTCCCAAAAGGTCTTGGGGTCGGTAGCGCCCAGGTCACGAGCCGCCTCTTCGTAGGAGGGGTTAAAGCGGTTAAAAATACCGAGCATGATTAAGAATGCGATCGGCAGGGTCCAGGTCAAGTGTGCTCCTAGCCCTGACGTAAACCAGTTCGTCGGCCAGCCCATCACCTGAAACACCACCCCAATCCCCAGCGACACCAGAATACTGGGCACGATCAGACTGGCGATCGTCATGTAGAAAATCACCGTCGAACCTTTGAACCGCTGGCGAAAGCCCATACTGGCCAAGACTGAGGCGGTGATGGTGATCGCCATTACCGCTGCCCCCAGCAGCAGCGATCGCACAAACGGCTCAATAAAATTGCCGACCCGCTGCTCTTGAAACACCTGCCCCAGCCAATAAAAGCTAAAGCCCCGCATGGGGAAGGTCAAGCCGCCATCTGGCCCTTGCATAGACAGCATAAAAATCGTGATCATCGGGCCGTAGAGAAACAGCACGAAGAGGCAAAAGAAGGCCAGAAGCAGATAGAACGAGAGGGGTCGCTTTTTCATGGGTGGTTCTCGGTTGAATGGTGGGCCGTGCCCACCCTACAGTTCGATAGAATTTGGATGCTTTATATATTCAAATGCTTGCGAGAATCCACCCTGACCCCCTTAATAAGGGGGGTGCCGAGTGTATCTTTAACAGCAAGAACCTAGGGGAGATCTCTACTCAGTCATCAAAAAACCTACGTTGACCTAAAGCTCTTTGCGAATATCTAAAACCCGCAGAATTGAGATGATGATCAGCATTGTCACCGCCAGCAGCACCATGGCATTGGCCGCCGCTAGCGGATACTGCAAGCTGCCAATCTGGGTCTGAATTAGCTTGCCAACGGAGGCTGATTGCCCCCCACCCATCAGCCGCACCGTCACAAATTCCCCCATGATCAGCGTGACGATAAAAATAGAACCGATCGCAATACCCGGAGCAGATAGGGGCAAGATAACTTCCCTAAAGGTCTGAAAGCCAGACGCTCCTAAATCTTCGGCAGCGGTAACGAGCGATCGCTCGATCCGCATCAGGCTGTTAAAAATTGGCGCAATCATAAAAATGATGTAGAGGTGCACCATCCCCAGTACTACCGCAAAGTCTGAGAAGAGCAAAAACTGGAGCGGCTCCTGGGTCAGACCAATACCCATCAGCCCTTGGTTAACCAAACCTTCGCGACCCAGCAGCGGCACCCAGGAGATCATCCGAATGATGTTCGATGTCCAAAAGGGGATGGTGCAGACTAGAAACAGCAGAATTTGCCACTCTAGCTTTGGCACGTGGAACGCCAGAAAATAGGCCACCGGGTAGCCAATCAGCAGCGTGGCCAGCCAGGTCAAGCCCAAGAATTTGAAGGTGTTCAGGTAGGTCTTAAGCGTTACATCGGTCAAAATCCCCTGATAGTTATCGAGGGTAAACGCCGGCGTCATGGAGTAGCCGTTGAACTCCCAAAAGCTCACTACCCCAATCATCAAAATAGGGAACACCAAAAACATTAGAAACACCAATGTTTGCGGCGTAATTAGCGCGTAGGGCTTTAGGGCTTTCCAGGTTTCAGACATGGGGATAATAGATATTTTGATTAGAGTTTTAGGGATGAGATTACTGAAGCAATCTCATCCCCAAAACTATTTATTTACGAGGCAATAAACTCGTTCCACTTCTGCACCAGGTAGGTGTTTTCTTCCATGGTCGAGTTCCAGCAGACGATGTTGCCAAAGCGCTCGTCAAAGGATCCGCCATCGCGGACAACACCGGACTTGGCCAAGGTCTTGCCGAAGGGGTCAACGATGTCTTCGGCGGCGGGCTGACCTTCGTACCAGAAGTCCCACTCGGCGGCAGACATAAACTTGCGGGCGGCTTCGGGAGCGGCGCTGTAGTAGCCCTGGCGACCGAGGAAGGCACCCACCCAGCCGTCGAGCATCCAGTTGATGTACTCGTAGGCGGCGTCAAGCTGAATGCCCTCCAGGTTTTTAGACAGGCCAATGCCACCGCCCCAGCCCCGGTAGCCTTCCTTGAGAGGGGCGTAGATGCACTCGGTGCCCTGAGACTGCACAGCGGTGACGGCGGGCGACCACATTGATTGCAGCACCACCTCACCGGAATTCATCAGGTTGACCGACTCATCAAAGGTTTTCCAAAAAGCGCGGAACTGGCCGTTGGCCTTTTGCTCTTTGAGAATTTCGATAATTTGGTCGATTTCAGCCTTAGTCATGTTGCCTTTATCGGCAAAGGTCATGAGTCCCAGGGCTTCGGCAACCATAGCCGCATCCATAATGCCGATCTGAGGAATGTCGAGGATAGAGGTTTTGCCCCTAAATTCTGGGTTGAACAGTTCGCCCCAGCTCTCGATTTCGCGACCTACCAGGTCGGGGCGGTAGCCCAGAGTGTCGGCATTGTACTGGAAGGGAATTAGGGTGGCGAAGTCGGTGGGGGTGGCCGAGAATTCGCTGGAGTCGGGGCCAGTGAGGTACTGCACGCGGAAGGGGGCGGTGCCTTGGGAGTCTTCGACCGGCATGCCCTTAAACTCGCCGGTTCTAAAAAAGGAGACAATTTGGTCGTAGTTGGTGATGCGCTTGATGTCGATGGGTTGCAGGTTACCAGAGGGCACCACCAGGGGCAGGCTGAAGTACTCGCCGTCGAAGATGTCGTACTGGCCGGGCTGAGTAATGGCGATTTGGTTGTTTTCTTCGGTGCTGAGAGCCCGCATATCAAACTTAAAGCCCAGGTCTTCTTGGGCCTTGTCACGAATGTCGTTGATTTGCGAGACGCCAGTACCAATTAGCCGTAGCGTGACATCTTTGCTTTGGTTGGTGTTGACTTCGGGGCCAGTGGCTGGGTTGTTAGGCGTGCCCTTGGGGGCTGAAGCGCAGCGGGTAGCGGTTAAAAAAGCTCCGGCAGCAAGACCAGTGCGCATAACCTGACGACGAGAAAACTTAGCCATAGTGAACAATTCAGTTAAGTAACAACGACGGGGAGTGGGAGCAGAACACTGGATTGGTTGGCTGACCTAATGGGGCAGGAACACGCAGTCGGTGGCTGCCCAGTCGAGCACGACCACCTGACCTTCAGTGAAGGGGGTGGTAATCCAGTCGGGGGTGCGGGCTTTGTAGAGCACTTCTATGCCGCCGCGCTCAAGCACCAGAGAGACGCGGGTAACGTAGCCGGTAAACTCGACGGCGGTGATGCGGGCAGTAACCCGGTTAGTCGCTGGGCCGCAGGCCGATTTTTCCGCCTCATCGAGAGATTTGATCTGCATCAGGTCGGCGCGGATGCAGCAGGCGGCTTCGCTACCGACCTGGGCATAGTCGCCTAGGCACAACAGCGTGCCGAGATCAGGCACATCTAGCTGAATGAACTGGCCATGGGTATCTTGTACGGCGCTGGTAACAGTGCCTGCAAAGATGTTGTTGTCGCCGGTAAAGCGCGCCACAAACTTTGACAAGGGGCGCGAGAAAATTTCGGCGGGGGTGCCAACCTGATCGACTCGACCGTGATCCATGACCACAATCTGGTCAGAGAGGGAGTAGGCTTCGTCTTGGTTGTGGGTGACTTGGAGAAAGGTCATGCCGAACTGGCGCTGAAGCTTGCGCAGTTCGCCTCGGGTTTTGACGCGCAGCGACTCGTCGAGGGCACTGAGAGGCTCGTCGAGCATGAGCACCTGGGGGCGGGTAACGAGGGCACGGGCTAAGGCAACCCGCTGCTGCTGGCCGCCGCTGAGCTGGGCGGGCTTGCGATCGCTAAACTGAGTCAGCCCGACAATTTCCAACATTTCGCCGACCCGCTTGCGGCGCTGATCAATCGATAGACCCCGCATTTTGAGGCCAAAATCGACGTTATCCCACACGGTTTTGTGGGGAAATAGGGCATAGTTTTGGAACATCATGGCGGTGTTGCGCTGGGTAGCGGGCAACCCGTTAATGCGCGTATCGCCAATGTAGATGTCTCCTGCGGAAATATCTTCGTGGCCCGCAATCATGCGCATAGTCGTAGTTTTGCCACAGCCGCTGGGACCAAGTAGGCAGGTGTACGATCCGGCTGGGATGTCGAGGGTGATATTCTGCACAGCTACAAAGGAGCCATATTTCTTAGTGACATCTCGCAGAGAGACCCCCTTTGCCTCGGCCTGGAGATCGGCAGGGATCGCCTCAGCGATCAGCACCGGTTCTGTCTGTATGTCTTGCATAGTGAGGCCCCAAGTTAGAGCTTGATTTCACAAGGTAAAAAATAGCTCTAATTAGCGTACTTTTACCTGATCCTTGGTCAGCTCCACTTATAAAATTCTCTACAAATGCATACTGTATGCAGAGATACAGTTCTGTCCAGCGTGACTAGCAGAGACATAACGTTCTGTAACGGCAGCTGGTTAGTTAAGGCAATAGCTAGGTGACAGATAAGCGACAATTTGCTGGCTATATTGCCTGATTGAAGGGCAATAGGCCTTGCTAAGTAGCTGCTAGATTTCGTCGACTTGATAGGGTCGGGCAAGATACAAAACTTTAAGCAATGTCTAAGGAAATATAACAAAGCTCTCCCAGGCTGCCTCTGGTCTTGAACAATTAAAGCAGCGGGAAAGCGCCCTACAGGGCTTGATCCCTAACCAGGAAACGGTAAATTCTGGGTGGATTTTGTCTGTTTATGTTTGCTCATATTCCTAGCATCAATCGTCCAGGCTAAACCCAGCTGGCGATGCACAATCTTGCCATCGGTGATGGTCAATTTTGGATTTAGATAGGTTTGGTTTCCTCCTTAATAACCTCATTGAGAGACTGTTGAATGATTAACCTAACGCCGGAGGATGTGCGGCTTAAGGCGATCGCCCGTAGCAAAGAAGACGCGATTCGTCAGGTTGGAGACCTGCTGGTCGCCAGTGGCCATATTCAGCCGGGCTATGTCGACAGCATGCTGGCGCGGGAGACTCAGGCCAACACCTACCTGGGCAACAGCATCGCCATTCCCCACGGGCAGCCCGCCCAGCGCGACCTGATTGTAACCACAGGCATTGCGGTAGTGCAAATTCCGGCTGGGGTGGAGTGGAGCCCCGGTGAGGTGGTGCGGCTGGTGGTGGGTATTGCGGCTAAGTCGGACGAGCACCTGCAAATTCTGACCAATTTGACCCACGTGCTGGATGACCCCGCTGCTGTCCAGCAGCTCGTGGAGACCGATGCCCCTCAGGTGATTTGCGATCGCCTCACCGGCAAGTCTTCCCCCAGCGGCAAAGGGCTGGATATCGAGGGCTTTGACCAGTTTGTCGATGTCACGATCGATGCCCCAACCGGGCTGCACGCTCGGCCCGCGACGGTGTTTGCCGATCTGGCAAAATCCTTTAGTGCTGAGGTGCGGGTGCGCTACGGCGACCAGGTGGCCAACGGCAAAAGCCTGATGTCGCTGCTAAAGCTGGGGGTTGAAAGAGATGGCACGGTGCGGGTGCTGGCCAAGGGCAGCGATGCGGCCCAGGCGCTGAATGCGCTTCAGCAGGCGGTCGAGGACGGACTGGAAGATGAGGATGAATCGACGGTTGCCCCAGCGCTCCAGCTGCCAGCGCTGGTGTTGGAGAGCCGTGCGATCGCAGGTGTTTCTGCATCTCCAGGGTTAGCTATTGCCCCCCTGCACCGTTTCCACCGCACTAAGCTAGAGTTTGCCGAGACCGCTACGGATTCTGCCGCAGAGCAGGATCGGTTGAGGGATGCGATCGCCTTCGCCGACATCGATCTAACCGACCTCTACACCACCATCAAAGAGCGATCCGGTAAGGCTAAGGCCGCGATCTTTCAGGCCCACCGCGAGTTTTTGGCCGACCCTGAGCTACAGCAGGAGGCGTTGAACCGCATTCCGCCCCACCACAGTGCGCCCTGGGCCTGGCAGCAGGTGATCGAGGCCAGGGCCAAGGAGCTGGAGGCACTGGCCGATCCCGTGCTTTCGGGGCGGGCGGCAGACGTGCGGGATGTGGGCCAGCGAGTGCTGGCGCGGCTGGTGGGAGGCGGTGAGGCGGGGGCAGCCCTGCCGGACCATCCGGTAATTTTGATCGCCGACGACCTGACCCCTTCGGATACCGCCGGGCTTGACCCCGAAAAGATTCAGGGATTCTGCACGGCGGCGGGTGGGGCGACCTCGCACACGGCGATCATTGCGCGATCGCTCAATATTCCCGCCGTCGCCGGGGCCGGGGTAGGACTGTTGGATTTGCCTGAAGGCGCGATCGCTATTCTCGACGGTGATGGTGGGCAGCTCTATCCCAACCCGACAGAAGCCGATCTGGAGACGGCACGGCAGGCTGAGCGCGATCGCGCCCAGCTCCGCGACATTGAGCAGCAGACCCGCTTTCAGCCCGCCATTACCACTGACGGCCACCGTATCGAGGTCGTCGCCAACATCGGCGGGCCAGAGGATGCCGCCCCCGCCGTCAATGCCGGGGCCGAAGGCGTGGGCCTGCTGCGGACAGAATTTCTCTTTCTCAACCGCACCGCGCCACCCACCGAGGATGAACAATTTGCCGCGCTCAGTCAGATGACCCAGGCCCTCAACGGTCTGCCGCTAATCGTGCGCACCCTCGACATCGGTGGCGACAAGCATGTGCCCTACCTGAACCAGCCCGCCGAAGACAACCCCTTCCTCGGCATTCGCGGCGTGCGCCTGTGCCTGGAGCGCACCGACCTGTTTGAAACCCAGCTGCGGGCGATTCTGCGGGCGGCGAGTGGCGGCTACATTCGCATCATGTTCCCCATGATCGCCACGCTGGAAGATATTCGCGCCGCCAAGACCGTGTTGGAGTCGGTGCGGGCGACGACCAACGGCCCCCCAGTCGAAATCGGCATGATGGTCGAGGTGCCCAGCGCCGTGCTGATGGCGGCGGAGTTTGCCCAGGAGGTCGACTTCTTCTCGGTGGGCACCAACGACCTGACCCAGTACCTACTGGCGATGGATCGGGGTCACCCCACCCTGGCCAAGCAGGCCGACGCTCTGCACCCCGCCGTGCTGCGGGCGATCGCCCAGACGGTGCAGGGGGCGAAGCTCTCTGGTAAGTGGGTCGGCGTCTGCGGCGGTTTGGCGGGCGATCCTCAGGGCGCTAAGATTCTCGCCGGGCTGGGGGTCAAAGAGCTGAGCATGGATATCCCCAGCATTCCGAAGGTCAAAGCGCGACTGCGGGGCGCATCGATGAAGCAGATGAAGCGACTGGCCCAGCGGGCGATCGCCTGCCGCACCGCTGAGGAGGTGAGGGCACTATGACCCACCCCCCCAGAACGCAACGGATTGCTACGGTAACGCTGAATCCTGCGATCGATCAGACGGTCTCGATTCCCAACTTTCAGGCCAACGTCGTGAACAGGGTCGACTGGAAGCAGGACGATGCAGGTGGTAAAGGTGTAAATGTGGCCTCTTTCCTAGCCGAAGCGGGTCATAAGGTCAGTGTCAGCGGCTTTCTAGGTCGAGAAAACAACACTCTATTTAAGACACTTTTTCACCAAAAGGGAATCGAAGACCACTTCGTCTATCTACCTGGTGAAACCCGCATCAACATCAAGATCGTGGATGACGCTCAGGGCCAGGTAACTGACATCAACTACCCCGGCCAATCACCTACCCACCAGGATGTCGATGGGTTGAAAAATGTGGTGCGGGCTCTGGTGGGAAGCTGCGACTGGTTCATCTTCTCGGGCAGCGTGCCAGCGGGGCTATCTAACGACATTTACGACGAGCTGATCGGCCCCCTCAAGGCTCAGGGCAAAACCGTGATTCTCGACACCAGCGGCGACGCCCTGCGCTTCGGCCTGCCCGCCAAGCCCGACCTGATCAAACCCAACCAGGCCGAACTAGAAGAGGTTTTAAACACCCGTCTATCTAGCCACGCTGAGATTGTTGCCGCCGCCCGCGAGCTAATTGCTTCAGGTATTCCCTATGTGGTGGTATCGATGGGGGCCGATGGGGCGCTGTTTATCGATCGCACCCAAGCCTTCCACGCCCAGCCCCCCGCCGTCGAGATCAAGAGCACCGTTGGCGCAGGCGATGCCATGGTGGCAGGCACCGTAGCGGGGCTGGTCAACGGCCAGTCTCTGCGAGATTGCGCTGCCCTAGGCACGGCATTTTCGATGGGGGCGCTGGGCCAGATCGGGCCGAGGCTACCGCCCATGGCGCAGATCCAGGCCATGCAAGATTCAGTCACCGTGCGGGAGATCAGTTGATTCCCCGGCTCCGTAGGGTGGGCATTGCCCACCATCCATCTAGGAGCAGTACAGCCCCACCCACCTGAACCCGGTACTGTTGCCAAGTTAAAAGGTGGGC
>NZ_JADEXE010000329.1 GCF_015207265.1 Nodosilinea sp. LEGE 07298
CCCACCCAGCAAGAAATTCCAGCCCTCGCCGAGCTAGAGCTGGACATGAAAGCCCTGGCAGAGACCCCCGCCGCAGACCTGCCCCAAAAGCTAGCTGCCCTGCCCCAGGCCTACGCCCAGTGGATTGCCGACCAGACCGCCTTGATTGAAGATCCGGCTGAATCCCTGATAGAGCATCGAGAAGCCGCCAACCGAGCCCTAGAACGGTGCGAAACCGCCCTCAACCGCATCCAAGCGGGTATTGAGACGCTGCAGCAAAACCCCCAGGCGGCTCAGGCTTTTCAGTTTATGAATCAGGCCATGTACCTCCAGCGGCGGCAGTCGCTCTACGCCGCGAAGGTACGCCAGGGAGAAGCCACCGATAATGACCCCATCGAGAGCCCGACCTGGTTTCCCTTTCAGCTGGCCTTCATTCTGCTGAATTTGCCCAGTTCTACCGACCTGCACCACCGCGATCGCAGCCATGAAACCGATGCGATCGCCGACCTGCTCTGGTTCCCCACAGGGGGCGGCAAGACTGAAGCCTACCTGGGCCTGGCCGCCTACACCATGGGCCTACGACGACTCCAGGGCACCGTTGCTGGTCGCTCTGGGGCCGCTGGGGTGGCGGTGCTGATGCGCTACACCCTCCGGCTGCTGACCCTGCAACAATTTCAGCGGGCCACAGCCTTGATCTGCGCCTGCGAAGTGATTCGCCGTGAAGACCCTGTCACCTGGGGTAAAGAACCCTTCCGCATTGGCCTCTGGGTGGGGATGAAAACGACCCCCAACCGCACCGACGACAGCGAAGCCGTGATCGATGCCCTGCGCGGCAACCGACCACCCCCGAGCAGCGGATCGCCTTACCAGCTCACCGCCTGCCCCTGGTGCGGCTCAGCCATCGACAAAGGCAAGCACCTGTCGGTGAGTTCCTTCAAAAAGGGGACTGGGCGCACCCTAGTACACTGCGGCGATGCCCTGGGCCGCTGCCCCTTCAGCAAAAAGCAGGCCAAGGACGAGGGACTACCGATCGTTGTCGTGGATGAAGAAATCTACCGGCGACTGCCCACGCTGCTGATTGCCACAGTCGATAAGTTTGCCCAAATGCCCTGGAAAGGGGAGACCCAAATGCTGTTTGGGCAGGTGGATGGCTACTGCGATCGCCACGGCTACCGTTCCCCCGAGGTTGACGATTCAGACTCCCATCCAGCCCGCTACGGCCTGCCCAAGGCCAAAACCCAGCCCATCAATCCCCTGCGTCCGCCCGACCTGATTATTCAGGATGAGCTGCACCTGATCAGCGGCCCTCTGGGCACCCTGGTGGGCCTCTACGAAACCGCCATTGACCGACTCGCCTCCTGGGAGGTAGATGGCCAGCGGGTACGCCCCAAGGTGATCGCCTCTACCGCTACCATTCGCCAAGCCCAAGACCAGGTTCACAGCCTCTTCGTCCGCAAAGTCCAGGTGTTTCCACCCCAGGGGCTAGAGGTGGGCGACAACTTCTTCTCCCGCCAGCGTGCCCCCAGCGAAGAGCACCCAGGCCGCCTCTATCTCGGCATCTGTGCCACCGGGCGACGGCTCAAGGCCGCCACCATTCGCACCTATACCGCTATTTTGGCAGCGGCTCAGTCGCTCTTTGAGGAGTACGGCGATCGCGTCGATCCTTGGATGACCCTGGTGGGCTATTTCAACTCCATGCGCGAGCTGGGGGGCACCCGCCGCTTGGTAGACGACGACATTCAGCAACGGCTGAGGAAAATGGACCGGCGGGGGTTAGCCCGACGACAGCTGAGAAATATCGAAGAATTGACATCCCGCAAATCTTCAACCGATATTCCCCTGGTGTTGGATCAGCTAGAGACCTCCTTTGAGAACCAGCCCGAAGCGGCCAAGGAGTCGAAAGGTAAGCGCCGTCGGCCTCTGGATGTGCTGCTGGCCACCAATATGATTTCCGTCGGGGTCGATGTCAGCCGCCTGGCGGTGATGGCGGTAACGGGGCAACCGAAGACCACAGCGGAGTACATTCAGTCCACCTCGCGGGTCGGGCGGCGTTTCCCAGGGCTGGTGATCACCATTTTCAACTGGGCTAGACCCCGCGACCTCTCCCACTACGAGCGGTTTGAGCAGTACCACGCTACCTTCTACCAGCATGTGGAGAGCCTGTCGCTGACCCCGTTTTCGTCAGGAGCCATGGATCGAGGCCTGTCAGCCTTACTGGTGGCGCTGATCCGCTTAGCGAAGAGTGAGTTTAACCTCAACAACCGCGCCGGACGCATTCGCCGAGATGACCCCTATGTGCAGGACGCGGTTCAAACCATTGTCGATCGCGCCTGGTTGGTGTCTGGGTCTTCAGACGTCCGAGACTTGGTCAAAAAGGAACTGGAGTCGCGCCTAGACTACTGGCTCTACGAGGCCGAAGACACCACAGGTGGCAAGATCTTGGGCTACAAAACCCAGAAAGACGGTTTGACCCAGGGGCTACTCAAATCTCCTGGCACTTTAGATTGGGAACGCTTTACCTGCCTCAACTCCCTGCGCAATGTGGAGCCTACCATCGGCCTGATTTTGAACGACCAGGTGCCCGATGATGACTTCAGTCGAGCACCAAAACCGATGCCAGCGGGGAACCATGAGTAACCACTACAGGGTAGGTGAACTACGCCCTAGTCAAATTATGTTTTCCTTTGGGGTGGGCTCCATCGTAGATCTGCCCAACCTCTCGGCCATGGTGATGGGTCTCGATGAGTGGGATACCACCCAGTCCAATCCCCTGGCTGAGGAACGACTGCTAGCAGCGGTGCGAGAAGAACTGGGGCCACAGGTTCAGCGCCTGGTGCCGCCCCCGACTCCACCCGAGGATGATCTTGGCCCCACCAGTCCCTTCGACAAAAATGCTCGGGTCGGCATTCCCGTGTCGCCGTTCCCAGGGTGGGGCGTATGTCCCGCCTGCCGACTGCTGGCCCCCTTCAGCAAGGGCATGTTTGAATTTAAGCCCGATCCCTACCGGGCCGATCGCAACCGCTATATCCACAGCAACTGCCAGCGATCGCGAGGCAAATATGCACCTACTGTCATCCCCGCCCGATTCCTAGTCGCCTGCCGCCAGGGCCACCTGGATGACTTTCCCTGGCTCTACTATGTCCACCGGGGTGCAACCGACTGTCCCGGTGCCCTGCGCCTGTTGGAAGTGGGCGTTTCGGGCTCAGCGGCAGATGTGGTGGTGCGCTGCGATCGCTGTAACCAGTCGCGATCGCTCTCCGATGCCTTTGGCACCCCCGGCACCCAGAATATGCCCCAGTGCCGAGGGCGTAATCCCCACCTACGCAACTTCGACGACGACGGTTGCGAAGAGCAGATGAAATCGATTCTATTGGGTGCCTCCAATAGCTGGTTTCCGATGACCCTAGCCGTGCTCTCTATTCCGGGCACCCGAGACGAACTAGGGCAGCTGGTCGAGAAGCACTGGGCCGTACTCAAAGAGGTAGCCGGTATTAGTGAACTCTCCTTGTTACGACGCATCGGGCAGTTAAAACCATTCTCTACCTATACCGATGACGATCTATGGGCCGCCATCCAAAAACAAGCCCATCCCGAGGATGCTGAAGACGAAGACACCAAGAATCTAAAACTGCCTGAATGGTTGGTCTTCTCCGCTGCCGACCCGGCCCTCAATACCGATGACTTTCGCCTCAAGCCAGTTGCTCCACCCATAGGTTACGAGAGCTATATCAGCAAAGTAGTGCTGGTCGAACGACTCAGGGAAGTCCGTGCTCTAATTGGCTTTACCCGCATTGAGTTCCCAGGAGAGTTAAGCGAAGTGGGAACTCGGGCCGAGATTCCCATGGTGCCCCTCAGCCGTAGTGTGCACCCCCGGTGGGTTCCCGCCACCGAAATTCGCGGCGAGGGTGTCTTCCTTCAGTTCCAAGAAGCTGCCATTGCGGCCTGGATCAAGCGTCACCCGGCCCTGCAAGAGTACGAAAAGCGTAGCCATCAGGCCCACACCCAATGGCGCAAAGTCCGCAATATCGAGAACCCAGAAGAGCACTTTCCGGGCTTGCGCTACATGCTGCTTCACTCCTTCGCCCATGCCTTGATGAGACAGTTGGCGATCGAGTGCGGCTATGCTGCCGCCAGCCTGCGAGA
This sequence comes from Nodosilinea sp. LEGE 07298, assembly GCF_015207265.1. Taxonomy (GTDB): domain Bacteria; phylum Cyanobacteriota; class Cyanobacteriia; order Phormidesmidales; family Phormidesmidaceae; genus Nodosilinea. Next base: position 4,123 of record NZ_JADEXE010000329.1, read on the forward strand.
GCGGATCTACTCTAGCTGCCCCGAAGACGATATTGCCATGGCCGGAGTCTTGATCTACACCGCTGCCCCTGATAGCGAAGGCACCCTTGGGGGCCTGGTCAATCTGGGACGTCCAGAGATACTGGGTCGCCATATAGATCAAGCTCTAGAGCAAATGCGCCTCTGCGCCTCAGACCCCCTCTGCGCCGATCACGAACCCAGTACAGAGCTGCACTGGGCTGCTTGCCATGCCTGCCTCTTCAGTCCGGAAACCTCCTGCGAACGGGGGAACAAGTATTTAGACCGGGCGCTCTTGGTGCCTACCATCAACTCAAAATCAGCGTCCTTTGCCTTCTTCCAGGATGTAGCCTCTCCGTGACCCCCTTATCGCCCCAACTGCTCGCTCAAATCCGTAATGTCGCCCAGACGCTGCCACCCGCGATGCTGGTGACGGTCATCGAGAATTTGACCAGCATAGATATGGGGATACAGGGATATGGCGTTAGCCAACAGCTCTGCCAAGCGCTACCCAATACTCAGTGGCGGCAGGACGTGCTTGACTTGCTCTCCCTATGGCAAGTAGAGTACCCAGCCTCAGGCCTGTTCGCCTTAACGACGGCCCTAGCCGCCGCTGCTCACTGTGAAGCAGAATCGCGCCGAGAATTGTCCCTGGAATTGGTATGGACAGGCCCCAATCCTCAATTCACTCCCCTAAGGCGAACCGACCAAGCTTTGCTGCAACTGATTCGTTCAGCACAAGAAAAGTTGCTCATCGTTAGCTTTGCGGTTTACAAGGTGCCAGAGATCGCTGACGCCCTAGACGACGCCTTGAATCGCGGCGTGTCGCTTCAAATCATCGCTGAGGCCCCAGACGAAAGCGAAGGTAAGATCGCCTATGGCTTGGTAGCCACATTCGGGCCAGATATATTAGACCGGGCACAAGTCCTGGTGTGGCCTATCGCGCAGCGTCCCAAAGATAGCTCTGGGAGGCATGGATCGCTACATGCGAAATGTGCTGTTGCAGATGGTAGGTGGGTCTTTCTTTCAAGCGCCAACCTAACTCACTATGCTCTGACGCTCAACCTGGAAATGGGAGCCTTGATCCATAATCGAGCGCTGGCAGCCGAAATCCTCTGCCAATTTCAAACCCTAGCGGAGGTTGGGATCCTATGCCCTCTTCAACTCTTAAACTAATCGTAAAGACGACAGCGGCTAAAGTCGATCGGTGGCCCTGTGGAGCAGTACACCAGGCTGCGCCCGGCTTCTAGGGCATCCTGGCTGGTGGGGTAGGTTTCGCCATCGGTCAGTGCCGCTAGTTCAGGGGTGATCACCCAGCAGAAAAAGCCCGTGGTGCGGCGGTGGGTGACAGCCACGATCCAATCGGGGAAGGCGATGAATTCGGTCACGGTCTGCTGGGTCATGTCTACCCCCTAGTGTTGGTAGGTTCAATCTCAGTTATCCCCTGGGGTCTGGATAACGACCTATTGCGATTTGGAACAAGTGTACTAAACTGATTCTCTAAAGACAACTGTTCTGGGGTTCAGGAGTCTTGTTCTGTACCACCGAGGGAATCATGGCAGGCCGGAAAAGCAGCAAAGCAGATACAGATTCACCCAAGAAAACACCAGAGCAGGTGGAGAAGGATAAGGCCCTAACGCTGGTGCTGGGCCAGATCGAGCGCAACTTTGGCAAAGGGGCAATCATGCGCCTGGGCGATGCTGCTCGGATGAAGGTTGAAACCATCTCCACTGGAGCACTCACCCTTGACCTGGCTCTAGGTGGTGGCCTACCTAAAGGGCGGGTGATTGAAATTTACGGCCCTGAGAGTTCGGGTAAAACCACCGTCGCCCTGCATGTTCTGGCTGAGGTGCAGAAGGCCGGTGGAGTCGCCGCCTTTGTAGATGCAGAGCACGCCCTCGACCCGATCTATGCCGCTGCCCTAGGGGTGAACGTTGACGAACTGCTGGTGTCCCAGCCGGATACCGGGGAGATGGGCCTAGAGGTGGTCGATCAGCTGGTGCGGTCGTCAGCCATTGATGTGGTGGTCATTGACTCGGTAGCGGCCCTGGTGCCCCGTGCAGAGATTGAAGGCGAGATGGGCGATACGCATGTGGGTCTACAGGCCCGCCTCATGAGCCAGGCGCTGAGGAAGATCACCGGCAGCATTGGTAAGTCGCAGTGTACGGTTATCTTCTTGAACCAGCTGCGCCAGAAGATCGGCATCTCCTACGGCAACCCAGAGGTCACCACCGGGGGCAATGCGCTCAAGTTCTATGCCTCAGTACGCCTCGACATTCGCCGCATCCAAACCCTGAAGAAGGGCACCGAAGAGTATGGCATTCGAGCCAAGGTGAAGGTGGCTAAGAACAAGGTGGCCCCACCCTTCCGCATTGGAGAGTTTGACATTCTCTTTGGCCAGGGCATTTCGACTATGGGCTGTCTGGTAGACCTAGCTGAGCAGCACGGGGTCATTGTGCGTAAGGGGGCCTGGTACAGCTACGAGGGCGAAAACGTGGGTCAGGGGCGCGACAACACCATTCAGCGGCTGCTTGAGGATGCTGAGTTTGCCCAGAAGGTTGAGGCCCAGGTGAGAGAGAAGCTGGAGATTGGCGGCGCTGCGGTGGAGGCTGATGTGGAGATTGAGGTGGAGGATGAGGCTGATATGGAAATTGAGGCGGCGGATGACATCCTAGGGGAAGAGGATTGATTCTTGATGCTGATCAACCAAAGAGCTTAATTAGTGGAGGTAATTTTAAGAATTAGTTTGGATTTGCAAGTAATTAGGTGAACTATTTGGCTCTCCTGGAATGAGTATGCTGAAGTAGCCGTTACTATACGTTATGGCTATGGTGCCTCTACTGACAGAGCTCTTGGGTTTACCCGGTATTGATGTTGAGTCGTACGACGAGACCGAGGAGGGTC
>NZ_JADEXE010000330.1 GCF_015207265.1 Nodosilinea sp. LEGE 07298
TTGACTCAATTGGTCTTGCAGTTGACGATACAAGAGGGGTGTTTCCATGAGACTGGCCTTGAGTTGGGGAATTCAAGCCTCTCATGAAATGCCCCTTCCCATCTACCCTGTCTCATTTGGGACTCCTTTCACAACAACCCTTTCAGGACTTTTCTGCACCACCAAGGGGCCAGAACATTCGCTTGCTGTCCCATAATTTCCGACCAGAGCCGGACGAGGCCCCAATAGACACTGTTCCCACCCATGTTTACGACGGGTCTAGGCAAGAGTTGGCCGTCGGCGATCGCATCGTCGTCATCGACTTTTGGGAAGACGGAGGCGAGGTAGTGGCCCTCGATCCAAAGTTGAAGATGGTGGAGATCACCTGGGATGACCAGGACAGCGATCGCGAACCCTGGATCAAGTCCAGCGACATCTATATGCCTCAGACTGGAGCCGAAAACGGCAACGGCGTTTCCGAAATGCCTCACCATCCCCAGCAGATAAACCATAAGTTGGGCCGTCCTGCTGCTGCTGCCTACGACGAAGATGAAAATTGCACCCCTAGATGGATCTGGGAGCCCATCCTAGCTCGCTGGGGCCGCAACGAGTTCGACATCGACGTAGCGGCAAGCGCCGCCGCCAGTGTGCCCGCGATCGCACGGTTCACGAAGGAAAAAAGTGGTCTCGACGAGGATGTGGTGTGGCATGTGGAGCCGACCGACGAAGAGGCCGAAACCTTGGGCTGGGAACATCCTCCCCTCAGCCTAAACGGCCCCTTCAGCCGGAAATTTACAGCCCAGCATGATGCTGGGCTGCTGCCAAACCATTTCTGCGTCTTGATTAAGTCTGATAGTCGAACGGCCTGGCACCAGCGGTACCTAAAGCGTTGCCAGGCCGTATGCCGGGTTGATCAGTACATCACATTCGACCAAACTGGCGGCGATTGCCAAGACGCTCCATACTCAGTAGACGTACTCTACTTCGGCCCTGACAAAGAAAAGTTTGCTGAAGCAACGGCGCACTACGGGATGGTGTTTTTCCCTGCCAATATCAAGGCCTCTTACGATCTACCGCCCGGTGAGCAAGTGGTCGAAGTTAAATCTTGCCCAGCCTAACGTTTCCCATCCAACCCGACCCTGGGCATCTCCAGTGCCACCTTGCCCATACCTGATTTGGAATTTTACGATGCCTAAACCTACAGCCCAACCGACCAGAATCGATCTGCAGGCCGAGATTCCCGAAGACCTCCACAACGCGTTGCAGTCCTTCCTAGGAAGCAACCCTGACTGGAGTCAAGCACGAGTGTTCTCAGCCGCTACTGCTCTATTCCTGATGCAGAACGGAGCCAGCAATCGCAGCATAAATCGAACCTATCTTGACGCCCTATTTGGCTACGAGGATTAGTTTGTGTAAGTTTTAGTGTAAGTGATTGAGTAAAGGGTGAGAAATTCTGGGTGATGGTCAAACACCGACCCATGGCGATCGCACCCTAAGCATTGTGGGCAATGCGGCTGTTTCCATGCACCGAATAAGTCCAGGTTTCTTTTATGGTCGCCGCATCCCTACCAAAGAGGCTTCGGTAGACATAGTTTGTCCAGTAGCCGTAGCAGCCCCGCGGATCTTTCTCCTGCACCTCCAAGCCTCACTCGCCGTGGGCGGGCTTGCTCGACTCCTGCGATGTGAGCCAGTTCTGAACTCGCTGATTGCCCTCCCTCGTGTAAACCCACTTCAGCCGCAAACCAAGCGAGGAAGTCGATCAATCCATCGCGGGCAGGCTTCTTTAATCGGCCTGGATTTTTAGCCCAATATTGAGCGAGTGTGGCCCAGCCAGATGCCTCAAGAGCAGGTAGTCGTTGCCGTCTTCCGCCTCAATTCGAATCACCCTCTGAGAGAGGGTTGTTTGGGGTACTCCAATATGGCGATCCATCCCGCGAAAACCCATGCCGATAGAGGGTTTATCTGCCCCAGGCCGTTAGGGTCAACAGCACTGGCGCGGGCGAAGATCTTGTCGATAGCAGTGGGTGCACCGAGTCTGCCTAATCGATTGCATCTTCAAACTTGTATCCCACCCCTCTCACAGTTTTGACCAACGGGTTTACCCCCTCCGGCACCTGTAGTTTCGAGCGAATCTCTTTGCGCAGTCTTTTGACACAAGAATCGACTGTACTGTAGTCATCCCCAGGGTGGTCGAGACCCCAAATATCGTCAAATAACTGCGACCTGGGATAAACCTGTCCCGGCTGTCGGGCCAGTTTCGTCAGCAGGTCAAACTCCAACACCGATAGCACCAGGTCAACCCAAGCATCGCCAGATGACGTCCGGACGCTGCAATGCCTGTGCGTCTGATGCAGCCGCAGATGCTGATACTCAATCAATACCCCATCGGGCGCAGCCGCATTGTCGTCATGGTATAACTCGCGCCGCAGCAGTGCTCGCAGCCGAGCGATTAACAGATCAGAGTCAAAGGGCTTTGTCATGTAGTCATCGGCCCCGGTGGCAAGGCCCCAAATTTCATCGGTCTTCCCCCGTCGCGCCGTCAGCATCAAGATATAGGGGTCTGGCCTCAGCGCCAGTCGCCGGACATGGGTGCAGACCTCAAGGCCATCCATAACGGGAAGCGTCAAATCAAGAACGATGACATCGGGTTCCAGCTGCTGGCACAGCTCCAGCCCCCGCTCGCCCGTCTCAGCCAGATAGCTGGTGTAACCCGCTGCCTGAATACAGGCCTGAATGGTATCGGCCACATCTGCATCATCTTCAATAATCAGTACAGAGCTCATTCTGGTACTCCTTTGTGATGTTGCGGCCATGGTCATGGCTCAGTTGAGCAATAGCTGGGCAGTCGCGGCCTCGATACCGCGATCGCATCCCAAGCCCACCACAAGACGTTTTAACTGGGCACCAGCAGTTTCGCTGGCTCACCTACCAAGAACGGTTGCAGCTTATAAATCCGGATTTATTGCCTGTGGAATGCCATCACATGCCCGGCTGAAATTCAGACGCAAAATCTAGCTCAAGGTTGCGATCGCCTCTCGCCCCAAAACTGTTAAAGCCTATAAATCCGGATTTATTGCTTGTGGATTGTCATCACATGATCAGCGCAAAATTTAGACGCTAATCCAGCTCAAGGATTTTGATCGTGCTGCCTTCGGCTAGAGATAGGGAGTCAGCAGTTCCAGCGGCCAACTCAATCACACTATCGACAATGCCCCCTGAGGTATAGATCGGGCAATCACTGGGAGATGTAGTGCAAGGAGGCACGTTACTAAGTACAACGGACACTCTTTCGTTGCGTAAAAAGACCATATCCAGCGGAAACCGAACACCAGACATCCAGAGTTGAACTTCTTGGTCAGGGTTAACCGTGAACAGCATGCCACGGTTAACAGGGAGGCTACTGCGTTCCTTCAGCCCCTGCCTCTTCTCCTGGTCTGTCACAGCAGTCTCTAGCAAAATCTGCTTCCCGCTTATCTCGAAGTAATGAGTCGGAGCTGGGTCTCGGGTGGCACTCCATGGCCCCAATGGCATCAATACTAGCCATCCAATACCCAGGGCCAGGATAGAGCAAGTGATGAGTAGGTTTTTATCAATCCTTGCTAGGGAATTCTGTAGGGCCATTTTGGTAAGAATGCAGGCAGTTGAACCTATGCTATCTTTTTCACGCCGATGGCTAAACGTTGCGATCGCCTCTCGATCCAAGAACAGTTACAGCCTATAAATCCGGATTTATTGCTTGCAAGTTGTCATGACAAGTGCTCATGGATATATTGTTGATATGATTGAAGTCTGTAGTGATTTAGCACATGAGGCTGAGTATGGCGGCATCTACAGATGTACGAGTGATCCCTCTGCGGGACGTGCTCAGGGCAGTAATGGAGGAGTACGCTATTCGGGCGTCTGAACTGTCGGCTAAGTCTGGCGTTCCTGAGAGCAGTATTTCCAAGTTCCTCAGTGGTTCTTCAGATTTGCGAACTGCGGATATTGACGCTATTAGGACAGCGCTCCCTGATGAAGCTAGGGCGCATCTACTGCAATTGCTAGGGCACTGCGGAAGTGTGCCAGTAGATGAAAATGCACGTCTCTTGTTAGTGCTGTCGGGAATCAGGGAGTATGCACAGAAGTGTAGTACGGCTCAATTCCAAGAGGTTTTAGGCGCGATCGTAGAAGGCAGAGCCAAGGCGCTAGAGCACGCTTAGCGCCTTGGCTCTGCATCTGAGTGACACCTGCATGACTCATTGATGTCCCCTACAGCAAGCGACAATACAGAGGTAGCATCTAAGCTATTCACTACTCTCAAGGGGGCATCGCCCCTGGGCTCTGGACTAATAACAATGGATAGATTGCATTGACGGACTAGCTCAACTACGAGGCGCTGTCGGTCGGCTACAGGCAGTTGTGAGATTTCGTGTAGCAGGCCTGCTAGATTGGGGTTCCGCATTTCCAGGCAAATATCTATAGGTAGAATATAAATGCTTTGACCTTTGTTGTGCCATTAAGCATTTACTATGCTGTCCATAACCTTGTTCAGTGCCTAATAGGCGACCCTCAGGGTTTCGACCTATTGGTTATTGACTACTGACGGCCTTTTTGCACAAATGGTTTCTGGTCATGGTCTTCCTGAAGGAGGAGTTGTCTCATTTGTTGGAGACATAGCTATCCGGCAGCCTTAGGTGCGTTATGCGTACGCCTACGGCGGAGCGAAGCTCTATGATGGCCGCACAGGGCAACAATAACTCGGCAGATTGGTTGTCAAAGGGGCGCTGAGAACAGGTATGGCTAACGATCCCTTTGCACCGAAACATCAGAGCTCCTACTGACCTTCGTCTATTTTAAGGTTAGGGTTAGCCTCACAGGCTAAATAAATAACCCGGAGCAGAGCCAGTTGCTCATCGGTGGTGCACCTCCTAGCATAGGTGTCTACTAAAGCGAAAAGAGCATCTGAATGACGATTATCAGGACTTGGATCCAATTTAGCCGTGCGGATCATAGTCTCAGATTCTCGCATTATATCTAGCCAGTATACAAAAGCCTCAGGATCCAATTCATTTAGGATGCGTTGCAAGGATGAGGTGTTTATCTCCCTGCGATCGTTACGAAACTCTGACAAAGTGGCTGGTGATACGCGTGCCCGCACCGATAGTTCCTGCGCATTAACCTCGAATTTTTCGAGTGTCATGCGCAGAGCCTCTCGAATCCCAACTCGATGGCCATACCTGGGGTTCATCAGTAAATGCAACAGAAATGGAATATTCCGAAAATACACGGAAATTCAGCTATTCTGTTAAAAATTACCGAAAGTGCAAAGGTTGCTGGCGTCGTAGTGAATCAAGGGTTGAGATCAAGATTCAAACCTTCTCTACTGATATGTGGTCTTGTAAAGGATCAAATCAGGGGTTTTCGTGTAAGATCTCAGTAGTCTTCAGACTTTCGATAAAGTTTCTTGAGGTTAAAAACGTAGAACTTATTTAAAAGAATTAAGACCCCCGACCGCAAATCAGGAGTCTTAACAAGTATCCTCGCCCCAGACGTCTCCAAACAGAAAGGGAAGCGAAGGAATCTAAACTGATATCATGATAGCAGCTACCTTGGATTTGTAGCAACGCTTTCTGGATTTTTAGTTGAGCTTTCCTTCGTCACACAGGAAATCAGCTCATCTAAACATCCTAAAATCCAATGGCGGACTCAGTCCTTCTGCCCCAATCCGAGGTGGGTCAGCATTTCATCAATTTATTTGGCGACTATCTTTGGGAATCCCTAGAGAGCCCTAATGTTGTTCCAGCCCGGTGGCGCACCCTAAAGCATCAGCTGCGCCCCCGCGTACTCTGGGAGCAATGGAACAATCCCACAGTGTTGGTGGGAGTTCGCTTTGGTCACACAACCCGCTACGGGATGCTCGACCTGGACGCAGGTGGACGCTATTGCACACTCTCTGCGATCGCAGAGATCCGAGGTGCCCTCGAAACCGTGGGACTGAATCGAACGGTCTTAGTGCGCTCCAGCCATCGCGGCGGGTTGCACCTCTATATCCCTCTGCCCGAGGCCATCAAAACCTTTGATCTGGCCTGCGTTCTTACCCAATGCCTAAAAGCTCAGGGGTTCATCGTAGACAAGGGACATCTAGAGGTGTTCCCTAATCCCAAAACCTTTGGGGTCGATCAATTTGTGGAGTACAACGGCCACCGGCTGCCGCTGCAACCGCAGTCGGGCAGCTGGCTCCTGACCGACGACCTTGAACCCCAGGGCGATGCTCTCTCGACATTCTTTGAGCAATGGGAGTGGGCAGCCCAGGGGCAAGACCTGGAGATGCTATTGCTCTCAGCCCCTCATGCCAGGGAGTCGCGCAAGCAGGAATCCAATCGGCGATCGCTATCTCCGCAAGCCCAAGAGTGGAAAGACGACCTCGACATCGAAATCCGGGAGGGTTGGACGGGCTCCAGGCAGACGAATCGGCTACTGAAGTCGATCGCTACCCGGAGTCATGTATTTGAGGGACTCTCTGGCACAGCATTAGTCAATCGTATCGTTGAACTGGCGATCGCATCGCCAGGATTTCAAGAGCATTGCCGACATCAAAACGAGATTCGCTCAAAGGCACAGCACTGGGCCAAGTCGGTCGAGGGCTACTACTGGCCGATCGGTACCCGTCGTGGTCAGCGGATTCCAGGGGGTGAGAATACCCTGCGCCAGCTCGACGCCCGCGATCGCATCGCCCAGGCCGTGGCCGCCCTGAAAGATATCGAATTTCCTAGCATCAGAAGCTTTGCTGCTGCGATCGCCAATGCCGCTCGTAGCAGCTTACAAACCCTCTATCGGAATACCGATTTATGGCATCCCGAGAAATCACCTGTAACGGTTACAGGCCAAGGGGTAGAGTCAGCAGACGTTGATCGAGAGAGCATCAGTAACGCGATCGCCGAAGCTGAAAACCCTTGCAATCAGCCAGTGTTACAGACCTCAGGGGGGGGTATGAAGTGTAGGAGCTCTGAGGCTGGCTTGAAAAATTCTTTTCCTCTGGATGGGGGGGTACGGGGG
>NZ_JADEXE010000331.1 GCF_015207265.1 Nodosilinea sp. LEGE 07298
ATGGGTGGGTGAGTGAGGGGGATACTTAGAAAACGTTGGCTAAATAATCGACGATTGCGCTGGCAATTTGCTGGTTGCCATGCTTGGCGATCGCGGCGGTCGTGCGTGGTGGGTGCAGGGGCTGGCTCAAAAATTCCCATTCGCTGTGGAAAAATTCGTCTGAGGTCAAGACTCGGTGCCAGCTGTGGTCTTGCATACCGTTGACTAACACTGGCCCTTCAGCAAAGTCGTTGCGGGTGATGGTGACAATCGGTAGGTCTAGGCGGCAGGCCTCGGAGAAGGTGCTAAACCCTGGCTTTGACACCACCCGGCTACACAAAGGCATCACATCCACTGGACGAAACCCCTGTCGAGGCACCTTAAATAGGTTGGCTAACTCAGGCGCATCGCTATCAAACGTGAGAAACTGCCAGTCTGGAAACTGAGCCAGGTGATGGTACGGAATGGTCTGCAACCCCAGCCCGCCAAAGGTGAGCAGAACTGTGCGTGCCTGAGGGATCTGGAGGTGCCACTGATGGCGCAGATCGTCTGGCTCGTAGCGAGGGGTTCCGCCAGTGAGGCCCACATCTTCAACCACAGGAAAGGCCGCCATCGGCTCGTGAAAGGGCAGCCGAAACAGGCGATCGCACTGGCTAAAGCAGTCTCCGATCCAGTCGGCGATCGCGGTGAACTCTGGGCCGAAGCCTCGGTAGATGAAATCCCAGCCAAAGTTGCTCACCATCCAGCAGGGAATATTGGCGGCATGGGCGATCGCCGTGGCCAAGGGCGGTATATCGGCCAACACCAGACTTACCCCCCGCTGTTTGAGGTAGGCCGCTTCAGCCGCTATCGTCTCCTCCTGGTGGGCCTGAATATCTTGCAGCTTAGCCAGGGTAGCAGGCAGATCCATCCTCAAACTGTCGGGCTGAATAACTCCAATATCAAACGCAACAGGGCGATACTCGTACTCCACCGGCAAATACTCGTTCAGCAGCCACTGGGGAGCGGTGGTGGCCACCACCAAATCTACCTCAGGCTGCATTGCCTTCACGGCTGCCGCAATAGAAGCCGCACGGGTAGCGTGGCCAAAGCCATGATTTGTAACCGCAACATAGAGGGTAGATCGGGGCATCGAATGGATCCCTAAATTTAAAAAGGCTCGCCCTAGCTGGACGAGCCTTAATCATAGTCAGGTCAACCAGACTCTACAGCTGAGGAACGAACTGCTGCTTGTCGGGCACCACTGTGTATTCAGACACTATTTGGCGAAATTCGTCGCCGTCAATGGTTTCGCGCTCCACCAGCAGATCGACCAGGCGATCGACTAGGGCACGATTTTCTTCCATAATGCGCTTTGCGTTGGTATAGCAATGCTCGACAATGGTGCGCACCTGGCCATCAATGCGCGACGACACCTCTTCAGAATATTCTGAGCGAGAGAGCCAATCGCGACCGAGGAACACTTCACCTTGGGAACTCTCTAGGGAAAGCGGGCCGAGGTCGGACATGCCAAACCGGGTGACCATCTGTCGCGCCATATTACTGACCTGTTGTAGGTCATTGCCGGCTCCGGTCGTCACTTCCGCATCGCCGAAGATGATGTCTTCAGCGGCGCGCCCCCCGAGGGCACCTGTGATTCTGGCCAGAATTTGGGCGCGGGAGATTAGCATCTGCTCTTCACTAGGGGTAAACCAGGTCAGACCCTGGGCCTGCCCCCGAGGAATCAGCGTTACCTTCTGAACCGGATCGTGGTCTTTGACCAGAGTACCGATAATGGCGTGGCCAATTTCGTGGTAAGCAATTAGGCGCTTGCTCTTGCTGTCGACCAGGGGAGTGCCCTCCATACCGGCGATAACGCGGTCTACGGCGTCGTCTACCTCAGCCATTGTCATGGCATCTTTGCGACGGCGGGCGGTCAAAATGGCGGCCTCGTTGAGCAGGTTGGCCAGGTCAGCGCCAGTAAAACCAGGGGTGCGACGCGCGATCGCCTCTAGGGAAATATCTTCAGCCAGCTTCTTGTTGCGAGCGTGGACTTCGAGAATTTCAACCCGACCTTTGACATCGGGGGGGTCGACCATGACCTGGCGATCGAAGCGACCGGGGCGCAGCAGCGCCGAGTCAAGCACGTCTGCCCGGTTGGTGGCGGCGATGATGATAATGCCAGTGTTGCCCTCAAAACCATCCATCTCGGTGAGCAGTTGGTTAAGGGTTTGCTCACGCTCGTCGTTGCCGCCACCAATGCCTGCACCCCGCTGACGACCGACGGCATCAATTTCATCAATAAAGATGATGCAGGGAGCGTTTTCTTTGGCTTTTTTGAACAGGTCGCGGACGCGGGAGGCCCCTACGCCAACGAACATTTCCACAAATTCAGAACCCGAGATGCTGAAGAAGGGCACGCCCGCTTCACCTGCGATCGCTTTAGCCAGAAGGGTTTTACCCGTTCCTGGAGGGCCGACTAGCAGTACACCCTTGGGAATACGTGCGCCAATGGCGGTAAAGCGCTCGGGCTTTTTCAGAAAGGTAACGACCTCTTCCAGCTCTTCTTTGGCTTCATCAATACCGGCGACATCATCGAACATGATGCCGGTTTTGGCCTCCATCATGAAGCGAGCCTTAGACTTACCAAAGTTCATCGCCTGACCAGGGCCACCCATGCCACCGCTAGAGCGGCGGAACAAAAAGAATAGACCACCAATCAACAACAGAGGAAACAGGAGGTTGCCCAAAGCACCTACCAGCGCTCCATCATTGCGCGGCGGGTGAGAGTCGAGGCTAATGTTTGCCGTGCGCAAACGGCTGACCAGGTCGGGGGAGTTACCCGGCAAATCTACCCGCCAGCGCATCACTCGGTTATCTAGCTCGGGGTCTACGGCTTCTACGATGGCGGTTCTGCCACCGTCGTAGAGGTCGACTGCCGTAACGCGTCCAGCATCGAGATAGTCGAGAAAACGACCATAGGTAAGGCGTGTATTGGCCGCATTTAGCCCCATGTCAGCGGGGGCTGACGAAAACGCTCCTTGCCACAAGAAAAACCCTATTACCAACAAGGGCAGGGTCCACAGTAAGGCTACTCGCCACGAAAATTTCATACCTATGGCCTCTATTGACTAACGTGCACGGTGTTAACAGATCCTTGTCAACGAATCTTCAGTTAACGGATTTCGACCGATCTTGGCCCTACGTCTATGATGCCTGGAACAAGGAGTTACCGGGTGTCAGCGAGGCAGAACCGAAGATCAGCAGGAAATTATGAGATAAATCTTTACTTAATGTAACGTAAGCTGTGGAACTCGGGCAAACCCAAGCCAAATTTAATGACCATTGTGCCTACTACCCCCAGGGCTACGGCTATTTCCTAGGGGTTGCTCTACTGCTTACTGTAGCTGGTTATCGGATTGAGAGGTTTTTAGAGCCTATAGGCTCCTTTAAGTGCCACGTAGCTTCGACAGGGACTAAGCTAACGACAGTGCCTCTTTTAAGCGCGCCACATCAAACCCGCGCTGCCGCAAAATCAGCCACGATTCCATCAGGTCTGGCCCCTGCAAAGCACCCATGAGAGCCGCCCGCATCGATTTCATCACCAGCCCTTTCTTCACGCCCTGGGCCTTAGTCACGTCATTCACCAGCGCCTTGAGGTCGTCAATGGTGGCGGGAGGTTGTGCCGTTAATCCAGCCAGAATGCCCTCTAGGACGGCGGGAACACCTTCGAGCTGTACCTGGGCTTTGGCATCGTCGGTAAAGTCAACGGTCTCGGTAAAGAAAAAGCGGCTTTGCTCGACCACATCGGTGAGCCGGGTCAGGCTAGGGCCGAGCATCGCCATCATTGACAGCAGCCAGCTTTGGTCGGCGTCGGCATCAATGGCATAGCCAGCCTCTTGAAGGTAGGGTAGGGCTAGCTCTAGCAGGGCCGCAGGCTCCATCGCGTGCAGGTACTGGCTGTTGAGCCAGTTGAGCTTGTCCCAGTCGAATTTGGCTCCGGCTTTGTTGACGCGATCGAAGCTGAACTGTTTGGCGGCTTCATCGAGGGTGAACTGCTCGGTGGCGTCGGGGGCCGACCAGCCTAGCAGGGTCATATAGTTGACTAGGGCTGGGGCCACAAAGCCCATCTTTTGAAAGTCAGCGATCGAGGTAACGCCGTCGCGCTTGGAGAGTTTTTGACCGGTTTGATTCAAAATCAGCGGTGTGTGGGCGAAGGCGGGCACCGCAGCACCCAGCGCTTCGTAGAGCAAGATTTGCTTGGCGGTGTTGGCAATGTGGTCTTCGCCACGAATAACGTGGGTAATGGCCATATCGATGTCATCGACGACAACGGCCAGGTTGTAGAGGGGCTGGCCAATAGAGGTAGAGGATGAGGCCCGCGCTACCACCATGTCGCCGCCCAGGTCGCTGGCCTGCCAGGTGACGGGGCCACGCACCATATCGTTCCAAGTGATGGTGCGGCTATCGTCAATTTTGAAGCGAATGACTGCCGGGCGGCCCTCGGTCTCGAATGCGGCCTGCTGGTCAGGGGTTAAATCGCGATGGCGGTTGTCGTAGCGGGGGGCCTGATTTTTGGCTTTTTGAGTCTCGCGCATGGCCTCTAGTTCTGCGGGCGTATCGTAGGCGCGATAGGCTAGGCCCGCATCCAGCAGGGTTTGAATGGCTTGGCGGTAGAGGTCGAGGCGCTGCGACTGAAAGAATGGCCCTTCATCCCAATCCATGCCGAGCCACTTGAGGCCGGAGAGAATGTTGTCGGTGAATTCTGGCTTGGAGCGCTCTTCGTCGGTGTCTTCAATGCGAAGGATGAACTTTCCTCCTTCGTGGCGGGCAAAGAGCCAGTTAAACACACCTGTACGGGCGGTACCAATGTGCAGACTCCCGGTGGGGCTAGGGGCAAGGCGAACGCGAACGGTCATGGGGTTTCCTGCACTCTCGACAAATCTTTATTTTAGGGGGTGGGGTGATGGCATTGGGCTGTCCCATCAGTGAAGTGGTCTTCTCAAACTTTGTGAAGCTAGCCTTGAGAAGCTGGTTGGGTACCGCCTACCCTGGGCTCAATGCTGTATTTCTTATGGGTGTGGGGCGGCTTAATCGTAATCGTGCGATCGCCAGCCAAGAGTCGGGCTCGCCATCTGTAATGATGGGCCGCAAAGCGAAGGAGTAGGGTAGCATTCGCTTTGCAATGTGGCGATGTGGTGGATATGACATGCGATCGCACCACAATTCCATGGTGTAGGCGTAGGCTGCACCGCGCAGCCATGCACCATGCTCAAGAGCTGAGTTCAATCTAAATTGCGCCCGGTCAGCTCTACAAAAATATCTTCAAGGTTGGAGGGGCGGGTCATCATGCCGGTTTTGTCGGGCTGCTGGTCGAGGTGGGCGTTGGCGGCGTCTAGGGTGGGGAAGAATTGATAATCCCAGCGATCGCCGCGCTGGGTCATGAGAATGCCTTCGCCGTGGCGCTGGCGAAACTGGTCGAGGGTGCCTAGCTCAATCAGCTGGCCCTGGTCGAGAATGCCGATGCGATCGCACAGGTACTCGACTTCTTCCATATAGTGGGTGGTGAGCAGCATGGTCATGCCCTGCTGGTTGAGGCCGCGAATAATTTCCCACAGGCGGCGGCGAGTTTGGGGGTCGAGGCCCACAGTGGGCTCGTCGAGGAAGAGAATTTTGGGGTTGTGCAAGAGGGCACGGGCAATTTGCAGCCGCCGCTTCATGCCGCCAGAGAGGGTTTTGACCTTGTCGTCGCGGCGGTCGGCCAGTTCGACATAGTCTAGCCAGGTGTCGATGGTGGTGCGCCGCTGGGGGTTGGGAATGTGGTGCATGCGCCCGTGGAACTCCATGTTTTCCCACACGGTCATGTCGCCATCAACACTGGTTTGCTGCAGCACCACTCCAATCTGGCGGCGCACGTCGAGCTGCTGACGGTTGACGTCGTATCCGGCAACTACTACGTGGCCATCGCTGGGTCGGGTTAGGGTAGTTGCCATGCGAATGGTGGTCGATTTACCCGCGCCGTTGGGGCCAAGCAGGCCAAAAACTTCTCCGGCTTCAATATTTAGGGATAGGTCGTTAACGACAGATACCCCATTGTAGACTTTATGGACGTTTTGCAGGCAAACCGCAGCGGACATGGCAAGGGTTAGGCTCCAGAGGTTGAGTCACGGTGACCGGGATGGCTTAGTCCATAGGTCGTCTGTAACTTATTGTTAATAGTTCCACGGTATCACCCATCCTCAGCAATTCCCACGATGGATAGGATGACCCTATGGGGTTGCTAACCGTTTGTCTTTACACAGCCTGGGCTAAAGTTGAAACTCCGCGATCGCAAAATTTAAAATCTAAAGTTCAAAACTGCCAATGCGCGCTCAAATTAATCACGGTATTCTCTACCTCCACCAGGAGGATGTGCCTGCCTACAAAAAGTCGGGTTCGATGGTGCGCAACAGCTATTTTTGGGCGCTTAAGTCGATTGCTGATCGGGCTGGGTTTAATCACGATTGGGAGTTTGCCGATGTGGTGTGGCCTGCGCTGGGGCGGATGCTGGTGTCGTTTATGGAGTCGGGGTATTTGGGCTATCGGGAGACGGTGCTGGAGTTTACTGATGATGTGGCGATTCCGGATGCTCTGCGCCCTGCCAGTACCTGGATTGCTGCCGATGAATACGACGAGGCGTAGGGGCGCAATCCTTGCGCCCGGTGCAAATTCCACGGCCATAACAATGAATCGTAGGGTGGGCACTGCCCACCACCCTTTCTTGGGATAAAAGGTGCAGCAGGGCCACTGCTCTTTGATTTCAGCTCACATCAACTGCTGTGGATGAAGATTACGGGTCTAAAGCCAAGCCCACCGCTGGGGGCGTTTCGATTGCCCCCAGACCCCGTCGAGCAGGGCCGTTCCGCCGCCCTGCACCCAACGGAAAGGACTGATCGATCACTGGTTTAAACCTTTGTTCTGCAAATGGGCCTGTAGGCAAGTTCAACCCTGCGGTCCTTAATGCTTAGCTTATGTTTCGGCCTTCCACATCCACCCATCCACCCATCCACCC
>NZ_JADEXE010000332.1 GCF_015207265.1 Nodosilinea sp. LEGE 07298
CCCTAACGCCGTGCCTGTCGTGCTGTTTAACCCGCTGAACTGGGATCGCAGTGAGGTGGTGTCGATCGCCTTATCCTCCGACCTGGCCCAGCCCCGTTGGCAAGCGCAGAATGCCGAGGGGCAGTCGCTGCTGACTCAGCCAGGGCAAGACGCATCGCCATTACTGCTGGTCTACGTTCCAGACATTCCCTCGGTGGGCTATCGGCTGATCTGGCTAATGCCTGCGGAGGCTCCGCTACCTATCGCCCTACCCGACGATTGGGTCATTGAAAACGAGCATTTACGGTCAAGAATTGACCCATCCACCGGAGCCATTGCCAGTTTGGTTCACAAGGCCACTGCTACCGAAACCTTCCACAGCTGTGGAAACCAGCTCCAGGCGTTTAAAGACCAGGGCCAGTACTGGGATGCCTGGAACATCGCCCCCGACTACCAGGACCATCCCCTCGAAAATTTTCGGCTTCAGCGTGTTGACTGGGTTGAGTACGGCCCGGTGCGGCAAACCCTGCGCGTCGTCCAGACCTTTAACCAGTCCACCATCACCCAAGACTACAGTTTGGCTGTCGGGTCGCCCGTGCTGGCGGTGCATACCCAGGTCGATTGGCAAGAGACCCAAGTGGTGCTGAAAACTGCTTTTCCACTGACGGTGTCCGCCGCCGAGGCCACCTACGAAATTCCCTTTGGGGCGATCGCCCGATCAACCACCCCCGCCACCTCTCAAGATGCCGCCAAGTGGGAGGTGCCCGCTCTGCGCTGGGCTGATCTGAGCGATCGCGATCGCGGCGTGAGCCTTCTCACCGACTACAAGCACGGGTTTGATGCCACCCCCAGACAGCTGCGGCTAACGCTGCTGAAAGCGCCAATCTGGCCCGATCCGGGCTGCGATCGCGGCCTCCAAACCTTCAGCTATGCCATCTACCCCCACGCCCACGGCTGGCAGCAGGCCAAAACCGTCCAGGCGGCCCGCAGCTTTAACCTGCCGGTTCAGGCTTGCCTAGATTGCTCGACAGCGTTACCCACCCCAGGCCCCACGTCCGCCAGCTGGCTCAACTTCGGCGACACCAGCCTGGTGCTTGCAGCCTTCAAGCAAGCAGAAGACCAGGCGGATCAATACGTTCTGCGCGCCTACGAAAGCACCGGCACCAGCCGCCCCCTCACCCTGGGCGGTACCCTACCCGTGAAAACTGTCGGCCTGCTCAATCTGCTAGAGCAACCCCAGACGGAGGAGACCACAGCGATCGCCGCCCCCTGGCAGGTAGTCAGCCTCGCCCTCGCCCCTGCCCCCTAGTAGGGGCAAACGGTCGTTTGCTCCCACCTAAGTTCATGCCTCAATCCAGCACGTCCAAAATCCAAATCGCCCTTATCTTCCTCCCAACCAGTTGCCGAACCAGGCCTGAATCTGCTCCCAGACGGCACCGGGGCCGATGCCAAACAAAAAGTACAGCACCAGCAGCAGAAAGGCGACTAGCAGCACGGTTTGAATCGTGTTTTTGACTAGCTTAAACAGCCAGCCAAACACCACCACGACTACGACAATGGCTCCCAATACAATCAGCAGATCCACGGTGCTTACCCTAGCGAAACGACGGTGGTCTGGGTCAGGGCCTGGCTGACGCTGAGCACCTCGGCTCTGGCCCACTGGTCGGCGGCGAGAATGTCGGCCAGTACGGGCTGAACAATGTTGTGGGAGCGGTGGCGATCGCACACACCCTCAATTACCTTAGGAATCTCCAAAAAGTGAATTTTTTCGTCTAAGAACAGCGCCACGGCCTGCTCGTTGGCAGCATTGAGCACCGCTGTCATGGTGCCCCCGGCCCGGCCAGCCGCATAGGCCAGATCCATACAGGGGTACTTGGCGTGGTCGGGCTCGCGGAAGGTGAGGTCGCCCGCTTTGACCAAATCCAGCGGCTCCCAGTCGGTATAGATGCGATCGGGCCAGGAGAGGGCATAGAGCAGGGGCAAACGCATGTCGGGCCAGCCCAGCTGAGCCAGCACCGAGGTATCTTGCAGCTCAATCAGCGAGTGAATAATGCTCTGGGGGTGAATGACGATATCGATACCGTCGTAGTCCATACCGAACAGGTAGTGGGCCTCGATTACCTCCAGCCCCTTGTTCATCAGCGTGGCCGAATCAACGGTGATTTTGCGGCCCATCGACCAGTTAGGGTGCTTGAGGGCATCGGCCACCGTCACCTGGGCCAGCTTTTCGGTGGGCCAGTCGCGAAAGGCTCCGCCTGACGCCGTCAGCAAAATGCGCCGCAGCCCGTCTTTGGGAACGCCCTGGAGGCACTGGAAAATAGCCGAATGCTCCGAATCGGCAGGCAGCAGCTTGACACCGTGCTTTTCGACCAGGGGCAGCACGGCGGGGCCGCCAGCGATCAGGGTTTCTTTGTTGGCCAGGGCAATATCTTTGCCCGCCTCGATCGCGGCCAGGGTCGGCAGCAGCCCGGCACAGCCCACAATTCCCGTCACCACCGCCTCGGCATCGCCATAGCGCGCTACTTCCACTACGCCATCATCCCCGGCCAGGATTTGGGGCATGGGGTCGAGCCCGGCCAGGGCCGATCGCAGGTCGCTCAGTTTTTCGGCGTTGCAGATCGCCACCACTTCGGGCTTAAACTGGCGCACCTGCTGGGCCAGTAGCTCGACATTGCTCCCTGCGGCAATGCCCACCAGGCGAAACTGGTCGGGATGGTGCTCTAAAATATCTAGGGTTTGGGTGCCAATAGACCCGGTTGAACCAAGCAGGGTGATGGCTTTCACGGCAGTCCTCAGGGTGGGTGATCGTTATCTTTAAGAATCTCACGGTACGGCCCCTGACCCAAGCTCTAGCCCCAACCTCTTGCCCCCATCTCTTTCCCTCGCCCTGAGTGCAACCCTATGGGGATCATCCCTAAATAATTAACAAGATTTGATGACTGCATTGCTATTGATAGCTGCGAAAATAAAATAGTTGTTAAGATTACTGAGAATCGTTCGCGCACACGAGCCTACCTACTAACCTGATGGATCCTGTAGAACCGGTTTCAATTGAAGTCGTGCAGCAAGTGGCCGAGTATTTTAGCGTGTTGAGCGAGCCCATGCGGCTGCGAATTCTCAACCTGCTGCGGGAGGGCGAAAAATGTGTACAAGAGCTGGTAGAAGCTACTCAAACTAGCCAGGCCAACGTCTCTAAGCATTTGAAAGTAATGCTGCAAGCGGGTATTTTGAGCCGTCGCACTGAGGGCACCTCCGCCTACTACAGCGTCACCGACGAGCTCATTTTTGACCTATGCAGCATGGTCTGCGATCGCATCGCCTGTCGCATTGAGGCCCAGGCCCAGCATTTTCGCAACTTTAGCCTGGCGTCGCGGAGTTAACAAATCGTTTGTGATTTAGCCCGCGTTCCCTGAGCAGAGTCGAAGGGAGCGCAGGCTGCATAGACTCACTATGCCCCTCAGGCACAGGCGAAGATGCGCCTATGGCGTAGCTTCGCCTTCTGCCTGGTCTTTGCCAAAGTAGGTTTCTAGCACCTGCAGCACCATCGGTGCAGTCACCTTGCCGCCGCCGCCGCCGGAGTGTTCGGCAAAGGCCACGATTACGACCTCAGGGTTCTCAAAGGGGGCGTAGGCCCCAAACCAGGCGTGTGATAGCCCTGGCGGTGCTTCGGCGGTGCCGGTTTTGCCCGCAAAGGGCGGTAGGTGGGGCACATTGAGACTCTGGGCGGTACCACCCGTAATGACTTGTCGCAGCCCCCGGTGCAAAATATCGATGGTGGTGTCACTCAACTCTAGCGATTCTTTCCAGTTGCGGTGCTCTTCGTTGTCTTTGAGCAGGTGGGGTGTAACGCTGTAGCCATCGTTAGCTGCGATCGCAAACATATTGGCTACCTGCAGGGGCGTCGCCTGCAGAAACCCCTGGCCAATAGACATATTGATCGAATCGCCAATCACCCATGGCGTATCTAAGGTCTCGCGCTTCCAGTCGTCGTCGGGCACCAGGCCAGCGCTTTCTTCGGCCCCCAGCTCAATGCCGGTTTTGCGGCCAAAGCCAAAGCGGCGAGTCATTTCAATCAGGGTTGGGCCGCCCAGGCGCATGGCCACCTGGTAAAAGAATGTGTCGCTACTCCAGGCCATTGCGCCAGTAAAGCCCAAGGGGCCAAAGCCTGCCCGGTTCCAGTCGCCAAACTGAATGCCCCCCACCTGAATGTAGGGATAGGTGGGCAGTACCGTGCCTGGAGCGTACTTGCCTGACTCAATGGCTGCCGCCGTCGTCACAATTTTAAAGGTACTAGCGGGTGGAAAAGCCTGTAGCGATCGGTTTAGAAACGGGTGGTCGGCCCCCTGCAACTGCTGCCACTGGGCCTCGGTAATGCGGGTGGTAAAAATATTGGGATCGTAGGTGGGCCAGCTAGCCATCGCCAAAATAGCGCCATTGCGCGGGTCCATAGCGACGATCGCGCCCTCGCGGGTGCCCAGAGCGGCCTCTGCGGCTCGCTGTAGCTCTAGATCGATGGTGAGCTGAATGTCTTGGCCAGCGGTAGCGGGTTTATCACCCAAAATACTGATGATGCGACCGGCACTGTCAACCTCGACCTGTTGGCCCCCCCAGGCCCCGTGGAGGGTGCTCTCAAAGGCCGCTTCGGCCCCCATTTGGCCGACCACATCGCCCAGACGATAACCTTGATCGCGGCGGGCTTTCAGCTGTTCGTCGGTTAGCTCGCCGGTATAGCCAATCACGTGGGCAGCCAGGTCGCCGTTGGGATAGTTGCGCACGGCCTCGGCCTCTAGCCGCACTCCCGGTAGCTCATTGGTGTATTCGGCCAGGGCCGTTGCCTGAGCTGGGCTAATACCCCGCGCAATAGTAATCGACTCGATCGATTCGTAACCCGCCTGCTCAAGCCGCTTTTGAATCTCGTCGGGGGGAACGTTGAGCACCTTGGATAGGCGGTTAATCACCATGGGCCACTGGTCGCGCGGCAGGGCAATGGGCCAGATTGATATCGTATGCGATAGGCGGCTACCAGCCAAAATTTCGCCGTTGCGATCGAAAATGGTGCCCCGAGCCGGGCGCTTGGGCACCAGTCGAATGCGGTTGGTATCGGCCAGCTGACGGTTGCGATCGCCGTTGACTACCTGGAGCTGAAACAACCGCAGCCCGAAGGCCCCCACTAGCAGCACCGACGCTAAGGCCAGCAGAAACACCGCCTGAAAGCTGCGCCCTACGGTGCGCCCCCGCAAAGTATCGGGTACCTGGGGTAAATTTTGGAGTAGAGCCATAGATAAACCCAATCCAAGTTTAGGTGGAGTTTTGCCAAGAGAAAAGCCCCAGTTCCCGAGCCGGACTGGTATAGCCGCCTCGGCAAATTTGGCCAGTCACTATTTTATATCGACCCAGGAGATCTATGCAGGGAAAGGTGGTCTTGCCGGTGGTGGTGCTGAGCTTGGTGGGGGTGGTGGCCTCGGCGTTTTTCTTGGTGCGCGAGCATACTCGCACCTACCGTCTGGTGCTGGCCTCGGGCGGCAGTACGGGTGAATACTATGCCTTTAGTCAGGCCTTTGCAACAGCGGTGGCTCGTAACCACCCCACCATCACCATTGATGTGCTAGAAACCGATGGCTCAGTGCAAAATATGGACTTGCTTAAGTCGAGCACCGCCCAGCTGGCCCTGGTACAGAGCGATACACCCGTGCAGTCGCCCGTGCGGGCCGTAGCGCTGCTGTTCCCCGAAATGTTTCATCTGCTGGTCCGCACCGACGCCAATATCAACGGGGTGGTTGATTTGCGGGGCAAGCGGGTCGCCCTGATGCCCGAGAACAGCGGGTCCTATGCTTTATTCTGGCCGCTGGTGCAGCACTATGGGCTGACTTCAGAGGATCTGACGCCGCTGCCCATGCCCGCCGATCAGGCCCACGCTGCCCTGGCCCGTGGTGAGGTTGATGCCCTGTTTCGGGTGATTACCCTGGGCAACCCCGCCGTAGCTGAACTGCTGCAAACAAGCCGTGCTCAGCTGCTCCCAATCGACCAGGTCGATGCGCTGCGGCTATCGCTGCCGTACCTGAATGCTCAGGTTATCCCTAAGGGCACCTATAACGGTGGTCAGCCGATTCCACCCGCCGATCTACCTGTGGTTGGGGTGAATGCCCTGCTGGTAGCCCACGAAGACATTCCGACTCACGTGGTGAATGCCCTGACCCGCACCCTGCACCAAAACCGCAATGAGCTGGTGGCGCTTTATCCTAGGGCAGCTATGATTCGGCTCGATACCTCTGGCGACTTGGGGCTGCCTCTGCATCCTGGGGCAGAAGCCTTTTATACCCAAGGCGAACCTGAGTTTTTGGTTGAGTATGCCGAGCCGATTGGTCTGCTGCTTTCGGTAGCGGTGCTGAGTTTTTCCAGCCTGTGGCAGCTGCGATCGTGGCTGCTGGGTAACCAAAAAAATCGAGCCGACTCCTACAACCTGGAGATTTTAGCCCTGATTGATGATATTGACAAAGCGCGATCGCTGGAGGAGCTAGCGGCTTTGAGAGAAATGCTGTTCAACATTCTCAAGCGAGTGGTGACTGACCTGGATGTAGACCGGATTACCAGCGAGTCGTTCGAGTCGTTTACCTTTCCCTGGCAAATTGCCAACAACGCTATTCACCACCAGGAGATGCTGCTGCGGCAACGCGGCGAGCCAGAGAAGCGAGTGTAGGGGCCAGGGAGAGTTAGTAGCCGCTGTACAACGCGCCTGTGACCAGCACCTCGGTATTGTCCTTGGTACGGGGGGAAGCCGCTGAGCTAGAGACCCGCCCCGGCAAACTGGTCTCTGACCAGCGTAGCTGTAGGGCGACGTGCGTTTCGGGCTGCGGCTGAGCCGATACCACAGGCGCGGACTTGGTGGCCTGGGGCTGAGTAGCCTGCGGCTCGGTCGCAGGAGCCGTCGTAGCGCCGGGAGGTAGAACCTGCAG
>NZ_JADEXE010000333.1 GCF_015207265.1 Nodosilinea sp. LEGE 07298
GGGCTGGGCCAGGGCAGCCGCGCGATCGCCCAGATCGATGGTCTGCACGATTTGGCCGTGGGTGTGGTGATCAAAGCGCAGGGTGAGGTCGTAGCGCAGGCAGCCGCTGAGCAGCAGTGGCAGCCAAAGCAGCAGCGCCCAGCGCCAAATGAGGCGTTTAGCCGTACCAGCCCCAATCTGCCCCAGGGCCGTTAACCCCAAGACCGTTAACCGTTGTATTCCAGCGGTTTGCCGTGCCAAAATCCCACCCCTGCCTGTTACCGTAGCTCCGACCAAAGCTATACCATTAGAGCGTAGATCCAACGGTAGCCGGTAGCGTTGTATGACTGACCTTTCTCCTCCTCCTGCGACCGCCTGGCATACAGTTGGCACCGACGCAGCGCTGAGCCAGCTGGATAGCCATGCTGACACAGGCCTTAGTGCCCAAGCGGTGGTTGAGCGCCGCAGCCAGTACGGCCCTAACGAGCTAGAGGAAACCGGCGGTCGCCCGGCCTGGCGGATTCTGCTCGACCAGTTCACAAACATTATGCTGCTGATGCTGATCGCCGTGGCGGTGGTATCGGGGGTGCTGTCCTTTAGAAATCAAGAATTTCCCAAGGATGCGATCGCCATTTTTGCGATCGTCATTCTCAACGGTGTGCTCGGCTACCTGCAGGAGAGCCGGGCCGAGAAAGCCCTGGCTGCCCTCAAGCAAATGGCGTCGCCCAGCGTGCTGGTGCAGCGCGACGGTCGTTTGCAGGAGGTGCCCTCCCAAGACCTGGTACCTGGCGACATCATGCTGCTGGAGGCAGGCGATCAGGTGGCCGCCGACGGTCGTCTGCTGGAGGCGGTTAACCTGCAGCTGCGCGAGTCGGCCCTGACCGGCGAAGCCCAGGGCGTCAACAAACAGGCCAACTATACCTTGGCCGACGAGACCGCTCTGGCTGAGCGCAAAAATTTGGTCTTTCAGGGCACCGAGGTGGTACAGGGTCGGGGTCGCGTGCTGATTACCAATACTGGCATGAAGACCGAGCTGGGCCGCATTGCCGCCATGCTGCAGGGGGTCGAAACTGAGCCCACCCCGCTACAGCAGCGCATGACCCAGCTGGGCAACGTGCTGGTCACCGGATCGCTGACGCTGGTGGCGATTGTGGTAGTTGGGGGCGTGACTTTTGCTGGCTGGGAGTCCTTTGAGCGCCTGCTGGAGGTGGCTTTGAGTATGGCCGTGGCTGTGGTGCCCGAGGGTTTGCCAGCTGTGATCACCGTTACCCTGGCCATCGGCACCCAGCGCATGGTGCGACGCCACGCCCTGATTCGCCGCCTGCCTGCAGTCGAAACCCTGGGCTCAGTTACCACTATTTGCTCCGACAAAACCGGCACCCTGACCCAAAACAAAATGGTGGTGCAGCAGGTGCGTACCCTGAGCGAGACGCTACAGATTACCGGGGATGGCTATGCCCCCGAGGGCGATTTTGTGAGCGAGGGCCAGCTGGTAGACCCCCGACAGAGTGCCGACATTGGGCTACTGCTGCTAGATGGTCTGCTGTGCAACGACTCCGTGCTGCAAAAGGAAGCGGGCGACTGGGCGATTATGGGCGACCCTACCGAGGGGGCGCTGGTGGTGATGGCGGCTAAAAGTGGTCTAGATCGTCACCGCCTGGGCCATGAATTGCGACGGATGGTAGAGTTTCCGTTCTCCTCAGAGCGCAAGCGCATGAGCGTGGTGCTCAGCGGTGTCGAGGCATTGAGGTCTGACCTCAACCTGCCTGGGAACGTGGTTCAGGCTCCCTACCTGATGCTGGCCAAGGGGTCGCCGGAGATGCTGCTGGAGTGCTGCACCAGCCACCTGAGGGGGGCAGAGGGGGTGCCGCTGGGTGAGCAGGCGCGATCGCAGATTCTATCCGACAATGCCGATATGGCGGCCCAAGGGCTGCGGGTGCTGGGCTTTGCCTACCGTCCCCTGGAGGCAGTACCCGCCGAAGGCGAGGCCGATCGAGCCGAGCAAGACCTGGTGTGGCTGGGGCTCGTCGGCATGATCGATGCCTTGCGCCCGGAGGTGCGCGTGGCGGTGGAGCGCTGCCGAAGCGCTGGCATTCGCCCAATGATGATTACCGGCGATCACCAGCTCACCGCGATGGCGATCGCGCAGGATCTGGGCATTGCCGACCGCGAGGCCCAATCGCTCAGCGGGGCCGATCTAGAGAAGATGTCGCAGGCCGAGCTAGAGGCGGCGGTGAGGGATGTCAATATCTACGCTCGGGTGTCGCCTGAGCATAAGCTGCGCATTGTCAAAGCCCTGCAAAAAGATCACCAGATTGTGGCCATGACCGGCGACGGCGTCAACGATGCCCCCGCCCTCAAGCAGGCCGAAATTGGTATTGCCATGGGCATTACCGGCACCGACGTCAGCAAAGAGGCCAGCGACATGGTGCTGCTCGACGACAACTTTGCCACCATCGTCGCCGCCACCGAAGAGGGCCGAGTGGTTTACACCAACATTCGCCGCTTTGTAAAGTACATCCTCGGCTCCAACATTGGTGAGCTGCTCACCATTGCCCTGTCGCCGCTGATTTTGCCGATTTTAGATGTGCCCCTGACGCCGTTACAAATTTTGTGGATGAACCTGGTGACCGATGGCTTTCCGGCCCTGGCCCTGGCGGTAGAACCGGCTGAACCCGACGTGATGGAGCGATCGCCCCACGACCCCCAAGAAAGCATTTTTGCTCGCGGGTTGGGGGCCTACATGCTGCGCATTGGGGTTGTATTTGCCATTATTTCGGTGACGATGATGGTATGGGCTTACAACTGGTCGCAGCAGGGTGGTGACCCCGATCGCTGGAAGACGATGGTATTTACCACTCTCTGTCTGGCTCAGATGGGCCATGCGATCGCCGTGCGCTCCAGTACCCGGCTGACGATAGAAATGTCGCCCTGGTCAAACCCCTTTGTGCTCGCCGCTGTGCTGTTAACCTGCGTACTCCAGCTCATGCTGATCTACGTCGAGCCGCTGCGCAATTTCTTTGGCACTCACATGCTCAGCTCCTTTGAACTGCTGATCTGCTTCGGCTTTAGCACCCTGCTATTTGTCTGGGTAGAGTTCGAAAAGATCTACCGCCGCCTCCGAGGCAAAATTGTGAGGGACTAGAACTATTTTCTCAATCACTTGCCCATAACTACAGCATTACCAAATCCCCGCTATGATTCAATGGCGCAATATAGAGGTGTTTCGTGGCATAGATCTTAACGATTCCTGTGTTTTGAGCTGGAAACTAGAGCCGACACAGTTAGTTTTTGAGCTAGATGTGAGTGTATGGCCTGAATCCCAGTTTTACACAACACCGAAACCAAATGAATACACTTGCTATAGAACTGCCAGGCTTATATTTCGAGGTTGCGAGAAGATCACTGGACTACATGCAATGGGCGATGTAAGGCCAACTGTAGACCCTGACAATACAATTGACTACGACAATATCGATGCCTTGAACCAGGAAGAAGCAGTGATTCGAGTGTATGGAAACTTTGGAGAAGTTGAGATACAGGGCGGTAGTTTTGACCTGGAATTTGATGCAGTATAATCACTACTTTTAGGGAAAACGGTATTTTTTGAAGCTTGATTGTCAACACCGTCTAAGGCAATTTGATTTTAAGATCGACTCTGCTTCAAACTGGCAAAATCTTACCTCGCAGCCCTAGTGGAGCCTCAATGCCGTAGCGGTGCAGCAAAGTAGGCACTAAGTCATAGAGCTGTGCGCCCTCCAGCACCTGCCCATCCTTGGGTTCTTTGGGGTCGTAGAAAATCATCAGGCCCAGGGGAGCGTGGTTAGCATCGTCGGGGCCAGTGTCGTTTTCGACGGTGTAGAGGCTGTTAATGCCCACACTGCCTACCGATCGCCAGGCCAAATCGTCAAAATACACAATTAAATCTGGCGCACGACCGCGCACTTTTTGATAAATCTCCTGGGGCTTAAACGCCTTTACCGGCAGCGGGTTGCCGTCCGGATCCGTAAGTTGTGAGATCTTCATCGACAGCTCATCGCGCAGGGCTTCGTAGTTGGCCATCGCCACGCTGCCCTGGGGTTCGCGCCCCTTCACATTCAGAAAAATGCGGGCGTAGTAGCCCCCGGCTCCCCAGACCTGAGTGTTCTCCCAATCTACCTCTACTTTATCCAGGGGCAATACCTCGGCGGGGGCTTCCTTCAGCGTTAGGTAACCGTTGGCGATCAGCCACTCGTTGATGCAAATGCCGCCCATCAATGGCTGCGCCCCGTGATCAGACACCACCAGCACGGTGGTATCGGCGTCACAGACCTCCAGCAGCTCTCCCACCCGCTTGTCCACATGCACGTAGTAGTCGTGGATGGCGGTGGCAAACGGGGAACCCGCTTCGTACTGGGGATGGCGCGGATCCATGGGTTTCCAGAAGGCGTGGTGAATGCGGTCTACGCCCATATCTACCAGCATGCAGAAGTCGGGGCGATCGCGCCCGATCAACTTTTCGGCTAGGGTAAAGCGCTGGTCACAGAGACTGTAGAGGTTTTCCAGAATGCGCTCTTTTTCGTCGGAGCGAAAGTTGGGCACATCCAGCATGAAGTCGGGCATCCAGACTGTGATCTGCTCGTCTAGCTCGGGCGGATGGGTGAAGGGCACCTCGGGGCTGGGGGTGAGAAAGCAGGAGACCAGCGAGCCGTTGACCGGGTAGGGCGGCGAGGTGCCCGGTACGCTGAGGGCGGCCACCGTCCACCCGGCTTCCCCCAAAATATCCCACAGGCGAGGAAATTTGACCGCTCGCCCGTCGGAGATACTCATGGAGTGGTAGTCGCGATCGCGCCGATTCCGAAACCCATAAATCCCCAGCTCACCGGGGTCGCGCCCAGTCATCATGCAGCTCCAGGCAGGTACCGTAATGGCGGGAATGCTGCTCTCCAACCTGCCGTAGCTGCCCGCCGCCATCAGCCGCGACAGGTTGGGTAAATCTTGCCGCCACTGGTCAAACACCAGGTCGGGGGCCATACAGTCGAGGCCGATGATCAGCAGGCGAGGGGTGGGCATGGGAAGGCTCAAGAAATCGGCTAACGTTATTGTCCACGTCCTGGCTTACAGTCCACAAAGCCCAACGCCTCTGAGTCAACACTCATAATCGACACAGATAACTAGTCCAGCGAGGATTTCGGCAATCAAATTTGGTTCTAGCTTGCCGAGATATTTGGCAAAGCGCTGGGTAGAGAGGCTACGAATTTGCAACACATTGGCGGCAGAATCTCGATTGAGTCTATTGGTGGCGGTGGCAGGGAGTTTCACCATAAATGGGCAGCTGTCAAATTTGTCTTGCCAGGTGGTAATAGGGATGATAATGCGAAGGGGAATGGGGGCAAAGAGATTGGTACTGACTACGAGGACAGGGCGGGTTTTCTGAATTTCTTGGCCACGGGTAGAGTCAAGGTCTACCAGCCAGATCTCCCCACGACTAGGGCTCGTCATCGGGAAACTCCCAGTCTTCGCTGTCCAGCGCTGAAAACTCGGAGAGTGCAGAATCGGTTTTGAAGTCTTCGGCAGTATCGGCGATAAAGGGGGCCAATACCCGATGGCGTTGAGATAGGGGCAGGCTGGCTAGCTCTTGGAGGGATGGCTTCGTTGCCGGGGTTGGCGGCAGGAGAATTTTTTGCCGCAGAAATTCGGCAAAGTCGAGCACTTCTTGCTGCTTTTCGGGGGGAAGCTGGCGCAAGTGGCCGAGGAGAGTTTGCTCGAGGCTGTCTATGCTTTGCATCGCAGATATCTCGACGTAGGTGTCTTTAGTTTAAAACAGTTCCCTGGGTGGAGGTGTCGTCGAGAAGAGTACCTAGAGAGTGTATCTACTCCAGCGCCCCTTCGACCTGGGCGTTAAAGCCATACACGCGCCGCTCTCCGGCCAGCGGTACCAGGGTGACGTCGCGATCGTCGCCCGGCTCAAAGCGCACGGCGGTACCGGCGGGGATATCAAGCCGCATGCCGCGAGCCGAGTCGCGATCGAAGCTGAGGGCCGCATTCACCTCAAAAAAGTGAAAGTGGGAGCCGACTTGGATGGGGCGATCGCCCGTATTGGCCACCGCCAGCGTTACCGTCTCTTTGCCTGCATTGAGCTCGATCTCGCCCTCGGCGGGCAGCAGTTCTCCGGGAATCATCGGGGGCCTCCTAGGTTGGCAATTAGATCTTGGCGCGCCTGCTGGAGCGATCGCTCGACTCGCGGCAGGGCTTCCTCTAGCTCGCGTCGGGCGATGCCCTCGGCCCCGACCTCTAGCAGGTGGTTGAGGGCCATCAGGTGGGCCGTGTCGAGGGCAGTTTCCGCCGGTACCTTGACGTTGGGCATTACCCCCGTACCATCCCAGTTTTTGCCGGTGACGGGGTTGATCGCCTGACCCGTGGGCATAAACACCCAAAAATGGTCGTGCAGGCGAAAGCCGCGCCCAGGGTTAGCCCCACCGCGTGTGGTTTCGCCCACCACCGCCCCGCGCTTCAGCACTTGCAGGTTGTAGGCAAATTCCTCTGCTGCCGAAAAGGTCTCGGGGCTGGTGAGAGCAAAGACGGGCTTGTCGAGATAGCGCTGCCCCGGCACGTAGGGCACCGTCCACCACTGATGGGTTTCGTCGGTTTCGCTCCAGTACAGGTCGTTGAGATGAATCGGTGGGTGGGCCGGAAACAGGTAGCTACAAAGCAGCGCCACCGTGGCCGGAGAGCCGCCCTGGTTGTGGCGCAGGTCAAAAATCAGCGCCTCGGTGTGGGCGATCAGGGTCATGGCGGCGGCTAGCGATTCTCCCGCAAACTCCGGCGGCTCAAAGCTAAACAGCTGAATGTAGCCCACATTGCCTGCCAGCCGCTCTACTTTGTTGAGGTCGAAGTTGCGGCGGCGGCTGGCCTGGTACTGGCGCTCCAGGTC
>NZ_JADEXE010000334.1 GCF_015207265.1 Nodosilinea sp. LEGE 07298
GCCCCCCCTGGCGATGAATGGCTCGCTGTACCGTAGCCAGACCAATGCCAGTGCCCGGAAACTCGTCGGTGTTGTGCAGCCGCTGAAAGACCCCAAATAGCTTGTCGGCGTAGGCCATATCAAACCCGGCTCCGTTATCACGCAGGTAGTAAACCGGCTCGCCCGCCTGCATCATTACGCCAAATTCTAGTCGGGCGCTAGGGCGGTGGCTGGTAAACTTCCAGGCGTTTTGCACCAGGTTGGCGATCGCCACCCGCATCAGGGTCGTATCGGCGCTGACGACGATCTCGGGAGTAATCGTTGCGGTGAGGGCGCGATCGGGATCAGTCGCCTGTAGCTCGTCGAGCTGTTCTTCGACCAAGTCACTAAGGTTTACCATTCCATAGACCATGGCCTGGCGCGACACCCGCGACAGCCGCAGCAGGTCGTCAATGAGCTGACCCATGCGGCTGACGTTGTGACGAATGCGATCGAAATAATCTTGCCCCTCCTCGTCGAACTGATCGCCGTAGTCTTCGAGCAGGGCGCGGCTAAAGCCATCGATCGCCCGCAGCGGAGCCCGCAAATCGTGGGAAACCGAGTAGGAAAAAGCCTCTAGCTCGCGGTTTGAGGCTTCCAGTTGGGCGGCGGTGCGCCACATATGCAGCTCAGCCAGCTTCGCCTCGGTGATGTCGTAGTTAATGCCAATCATGCTAATGGGCTGCCCCTCGGGAGTGCGATAGACCAGCGCGTTGGCCTTGATCCAACGCAGCTCGCCGTCGCTGCGCCAGATGCGAAACTCACTATCATAGGGGGCATCGGTTTCGAGGGTGGCCTGGAGGGCCGCTTCTACTGTCTGCCGGTCTTCGCGGTGGACCCGATTGCACCATTTCTGGTAGGTGGTAGGCCGTCCTTCCTCAAAGCCATATAGCTCGATCAGGCGCTCATCCCAGTTGATGACGTTGGTCGCGACATCCCATTCCCAACTGCCAAAGCCCCCCGACTCGAGGGCTAACGTCAGTCGTGCAGAGAGCGCCTTCAGCTCGTCCGCCGTTTGCTTTTTCTCGGTAATGTCGTAGTTTATGCCAATCACACTTAGGGGCTGGCCATGGGCATCCCGCTGCACCAGGGCGCTAGATCGAATCCAGCCCAGGCTGCCATCGCCCCGCCAAACGCGAAACTCCGTGTCGTAGGGAATATTGCTCTCTAAAAGAGCCTGGTTGGCGGCTTCTACCCAATCAATATCGTCGGCATAGACCTGGGCTCGCCAATCTTGATAGGTGGCCTGTCGCCCCAGCCGAGCAAAGCCATACAGGTCAACTAAGCACTGATCCCAGATCACCTCGTCGGTGTTTAATATCCTTTCCCAACTGCCGATGCAGGCTGACTTAAGGGCCAGGGAGAGGCGCAGCGACAGGTTTTGCATCTCAGCCTCGTGCTGCTGGCGTTCGGCCTCGCTGCGTTTACGCTCGCTAATGTCCTGCACGGTGCCGGTCAGGTGGGTGGGCTGACCATCGGCATTCAGCACCCGCTCGCCTTTGGACTGAAGATAGACTAGCGTGCCATCGGGGCGCAGAATCCGAAATTCGCAGTCGTAAATTTCCCCGTCGGTAATCGCCCTTTCTACCCTTTGCTGATGAATTTCGGCATCGTCAGGGTGTAACTGCTGATTGAAGCTCTCCATCGTGGGTGGACCGCTGTCCAAACCGCGGCCAAAGATGCGGTACACCTGATCGGACCAGGTCAGGGCTTGGGTGTTTAAGTCAAGTTCCCAGCTGCCCAGATTGCCAATGCGCTGAGCGGTTCGCAGGTGGGCCTCGTTCTTTTGCAGCTTGGTCTCGGCGTGCTTGAGGTGGGTGATATCAACATGGCAGCCCACCATGCGCCGAGGCTGGCCTGTCGTATCCCAGGCGATCACCTGCCCAGCGCAAATGACCCACACCGTAGAGCCATCTTTATGGCGATAGCGGACTTCGTTGTAGAAGGGCACCTGGCCGTGATTTTGAATGTGGTGGGTCAGGCTTTCTAGCGCTAGGGGCAAATCTTCTGGAAAGATCAGAGTTTTCCAGGTATCTGCGGTGGTGGCCAACTCGTGGTCAGCGTAGCCAAACATGGCCTTGAGGCCAGGGCTCATGTAGGCGGTATTGGCCACACAATCGATATCCCAATACCCCGCCAGAATAGAGTCGAGGGTGAGTTCTAGCAGCGATAGCTCGTGGCGCAGCTGCTCGGCTTGCTGGTGGCTGGCAGCGGCGGCTTTGCGATCGCTAATATCCGTAAAGTAAATAGTGACACCGTTGGCATCGGGGTAGATCCGGTTTTCAAACCAGCGATCGAAGGGTGGGTAGAACAGCTCTTCGTTGACTGGCTGCTGCTGGGCGATCGCCCGATGAAAAGCGTCGTAAAAGGGCTGCCCTACGACTTCAGGAAAAGCATGCCAAACCTGCTGCCCCAGCAGCTCAGACGGGTCATGCCCAATGATTTGAGCGGCCTGGTGGTTAATGTAGGTAAAACGACCGTCTAGATCAAGGGCGACAATGCCATCGTTGATGCGCTCAAAAACGTTGGCGAGCCGATTGCGGCTGGTACTGGCGTCGACCTGAGCCCTCTGGGCATCGGCCAACAGCTGCGCCTGGGCCTGCTCGGCGACAACGCGATCGCTGATATCGCGCGATATACATAAAATTGACTCTATTTCTTCACCTGTAGCGGACCATTCTGGGGCGATCGCCATCTCAAAATGCCGCGTCCCTATCAGGGTAGGGGTCGTGAATTCAATTGTCTGCTTGTCTCCGGTGGCCAGCAGCGCTGCCGCCGCCGCCTCCCAGGCATTGACCATGGCGCTGTCCAGGTTCAGCTCGCGGCAGGTTTTGCCTAAAAAGGTGGTGGTATCGGCTCCGATAAGCCGGGCCAGCGATGGGCTGATGTAGAGGTGGCGCAGCTTACAGTCAAACCGCTCAATAATATCGGGAGAATTTTCGACCAGATTTTGGTAGTGCTGATGGGCCTGCTCCAGAGCCGTTGGGTGTGCCCGTTGCGGCTGGCTCAGCCTGCCCCAGAGGTCGGCAGGGGTAAACTCAGCTTTAAAGCAGTAGTCGGCGGCCCCCAGCTTCATGGCCTCCAGAGCCATACGCTCCTGGCCTGGCCCCACCAGCACCACCACCGGCAGCGGGCGCTGGGCACAGGTGTCGCCCAGGGCCGCTAAAAACGCCAGCCCACTCCCCTCGGCCCAGGCCAGATCAACCACGGCCCAGTCGGGGAGGCCCGTTTGCCAAAAATCTAGGGCCTGAGTCAGCGTGTCGGCCTCGAACAGGCAGCAAGTCGGCGGGGCAGATTGAGCGAGGCGATCGCCCCCCGCATCCAGCAGCAGCACGCTCAGACGATCAGGGTTACCCAGCGGCGCACCAGGAGAAGGGCTGTCCTCAAGCGGCCTCTGGACCTGGGTTTGGGCCTGAGCTTGGGCCTGAATTTGGGCCTGAGTTTGAGACGAAAACTGGGCCATAGTCAGGCGGCAACACAACGGGGCACCCGGCCAACCCACTACCGCAGGCATAGCCATCTACCCATTAGCCTACCCCGCCTGCCCCAGAGTGGTAATGTAAATCACCGCCTCGTCGGCTGGAATACCCAACACCTCGTTGACCTGATCGTCATAGAAGCCGCCGATGCCGCTCACCCCCAGCCCCAGCCGCACAGCAGCTAGGTTTAAGCGCTGGCCCAGGTGCCCGGCGTCGAAGTGCAGGTAGCGGTAAACGCGATCGCCATAGGCCGCCACCGCCCCAGCTAAATCAGCGGTGTGAAACACCACGGCTGCGGCATCACGGCCTAGCTCCTGGCCCAGGCACAGGTAGTGCAGCTCGCGGCGAAAGTTCTTAAAACGCACCTGGCGCAGTTCTTCGCTGCGAGGGGCGTAATAGTAGCAGCCGTCGTCTAGGCCCTCAATGCCGCAGGCCACCACAAAGGTATGCACCAGGCTGCGATCGCCGTAGTCAGGGTCGGGGTCAAAGCCCTGATCGCGGTAGTGGTGAGGCTGGTAGGTAAAGTCTAAAAGCTGCTTGAGCAACTCTAAAGACATTGATCCGCCGCTAAAACGCCGCGTCGATCGCCGCTTGAACAGAGTAGTTTCGAGCTGATCTAGGTGTGGCCCCCAGTCGATCGCCGGGCTGCCTGTGGGCACTCGCAGGCCAAAGGGCAGATTGTATTTATCTTCTAGGGTATCGGCAGGCTGGGGGGTGTCGCCCGTGGGGCGCATCGCCCAGTTGGGGGCATTGGCTGTGGGGGCGATCGCCGTGACCTGGTGAAAGTAGTTCAGCAACTCGCCATCGGGCACCGCCGAAAACTCGGTTTGAGGCGGGGTCGCAAAAGCCACCTGGGCACAGGGCAAATTTTGCTCCACCGTCAGCAAATCGGCCAGGGGCAGCACCGCCAGGGCACCCTCTTCGGCTGGGTCGAGGTAGAGCAGATCGGCCACAGCGCGATCGGCAAAGCTGGCAATCAGGTGGGGCCGGTAGTCAACCACCGCGCTGGCCAACTCCAGGTTGCCCAACAGATGACCCGCATCCAAGCAAATACGCCGGTAAGCCCGATCTTGGTAGCGCCAGGCCGATCGGTAAAACACCCCCGTGACCACCATGGCCAGGTGGGTAGCCTCCAGGGTTGGGTGCCAAAAACAGGCTTGCTGCAACCCTTGCCATACATGGTCTTCCCAATAGCGCCAGAGGGTGTGGCTGCGGACCTGATAGTTGTAAAGCCCCGCTGGCAGCAGCCGAGTGCCGCGCGAAATAATATAGATCTCCGCCGGGTACAGCCCGCCTGCCGAGGGTGCCGATCGCAGGTAAAACGTCTGCCCCGTAGCGGTAGGAAATTTGGCCGTTAACCCGTAGGTATTAATCAGCAGCCGCGATAGCCGCATCCAGTTGGCCACCTCATCGCCCTGATCGAGGTTTTCTTCCTCCAGGTAGGGCTTGAGGTCAACCTCGGCCCCCACCCGATAGGTTTTAAAGGTCGCAGGCTGGCGGCTGAAATCGAGAGGGCGAGCCTGCTTGGCCAGGGTATCGGGGTCGTACTTAGTACGGCCGTGGTAGTGCTGGGCGATAGAAACCAGAGCGTCGGGCATGGCCAGAGGAGGGTTGGGCAATCACAGCTTGCAGACGGCTGTTTAGATTCTATCCAAGCCTGGGCGATCGCGAATGGGGCCAGGGGTAGATAGCTGATTTTGACAGGGGCCAGCTGCTCTGGGTGCAGGGTTCAAGGTATACGGTCCACGGCCCGCCTTGAACCTGAAACCTTTAACCATATACCCCACTAACCCATCATCTTTAGCCTGCCAGTCTATGCTAATAGACCAATGGCCAAATCTTTTTTTCCTGTGGATTGGTTATGCTTTAGCGAACTGATTTTTTAGGAAACGCCATGAATCAGATGAGTGTTTTGTCCGTACTGGGCTGCTCAGGTTCGTTAGCATTAGCGGTCGTATTGGCTAGTCCTGCTGCGGCTAGGCCAATGGCTCAAGCTGAAGCTGACCAGGTTCAAGCTACCCTTGCTGTAATGTCAACAACCCAGGCTCAGGCAAACACGCTGCGAGATGCTCTAGGTTGTGGTTGTGCCACCTGCCAAGCTAGCCAGCCGCAACCCATGCTCTAGCCCTTGCCCTCTGCCTATGCCGTCAATGGAGCTTTGGTTCTAGATAAGCCAAGGCTGGGTTTAACCAAGGCTGGAACAATGCGATCGCTCGCCAACCGCCCGCCAAACAAATTCCGCGCCACCGGCCCCAATCGCAGGGCTGCGGCTCCACCCATAACAAACAGGTTGCACCCCGGCCAGCGCAGATGCTGATCCAGTACCGGCAGACCGTTGACCACTTCAATCGGATAGGTGGCCTGCACGTCTGCCAGCAGAGGCCATTGCTCGACATTGAGCTGGCTACCCGTGGCCAGCCAGAGACGATCAACGGGCAGATGGGCGATGCAGGCGTGCTCGGCTCCGGTGCTACAGTGCACCTGCCAAGTGTTGCCCTTCCACTCTGCCCGCTGTACTTCGCACTGTTCGTAAAAGGTGATCTGGCCCTGGCGCTCAAGCCGCCGCAGGCGCAGCAGCATGGCCGGGGTGACAGAACCGCCGTTGCGGGCCTGCTGAATCATCTGCCAGCGTTCATGCCAGCCCGGTTCGGAGTGAAAGCCCTTGAGGTACTTGGGGCCAAGCCAGCCCGGTTCAGCATCGAATAGCTTGGCGTAAAACTGTCGCCGCGCCATCATGATCACCTGGGCACCGCGATTTACGGCTCCCAACGCCAGGTGACCGCTGGTTAACCCGCTGCCTACAATCAAAATTCGCTCGCCCGCCAGTGAGGGTCCGCGCAGGTCGATCTGGCTGGAGTGGCGCAGTCGTTCGCTCGGATAGGTCTGGGGTATCTGCCGCGCCCAGTCTGGGATGTGAGGCGTACCGCCTGCGATCGCCAGCACCACCCGCCGGGCCAAAAGCTGCCTGCCATCCGCCAGCCCCAGCCGAAACTGCTGCCGCCCTAGTCCCTGGCAAAGCTCCAGGTGCTGCACCGTCCCCGCCATCACTCGATTCGCTAGGTTCCAGCGCTGGATTACTGACTGGCAGAAGTCATGAAACAGGGCCGTGCTAGGCAGGGCATACGGCGGGAATAGTTCGTCGGGGCGGCTCTCCGCAAAGGTGCGCAGAGCCGAGGGGTGAGGATCGGGATGGTGGACAGCGGGCGATCGCAGGTGAGGAATCTCAAGCGCCCCAAACTGGTGGTGCCACTGGTGCAGCCACTCCCCCGCCGGGTCAATCACCACAAAGCGATCGCGCATCGCGGCTTTCTTTTGCAGCAGGTGGGTGACCAGGGTAAGCGCCTGGGGGCCAGCGCCAATGATGGCAATGTCGGTGG
>NZ_JADEXE010000335.1 GCF_015207265.1 Nodosilinea sp. LEGE 07298
GCCCCCGTGAGGTGCCCCGCTTCCCCAGCGGGTATGCCCCACAGCTGTAGAAAGCGAGCATTCCAGTGGGTGATCTGGCCCTGGGCATCGAGCACCACAATGCCGTCGGCGGTGGAGTCAAGGGTGGCTTGGAGCAGAGAATTGGCCTGGCCGAGCTGCGCATTAGTGCGGTTGAGTCGCTCCGCCTGGGCCTGCACCCGCCCATAAAAATACAACACCCCCACCGTCAGCAGCGCCAGCAACAGCCCGCTGATCAGCAGCATGTGTATGGCAGGCACCATCAGCGCCTCGACCTGAGCCACAACCGCCTCAGGAAGTTGCCCCGCTAACCGGCGATACCAGCTCATCAACGCCTGCCACAGCAACAGGCTCACCATCGCCATACCAAAGGCAAGGCTATAGGGCACCCAGCGCGGCTGGGACTGCCGAGGGTCATCCTGCCACGCCAGCAGCAGCAGCGCCGCCCCCAGCAGCGGCATCATCACCGCACTGGGAATCGAAAGCCCGGTTAGGTAGCGCCAGTCGTAGGCTGTGCTGAGGCTGGTCAAATACCCCATCAGCGCCACCACCCCAAGGGCCACCAGACCAACGGCGCTAGTCGCTGCGATTCCCGTAGGGATACTCGGTTCGAGTCGGTTCCCGAACGCTTCGCGAATCGCCCGATAGCCCGCTAGGCGACGACGAACCGCCCCCTCTGCCAACCCAAGAAATACCAGCCCCGTACCCAAAAATATCAGGCCCAGAGAAGCGTTGGGCGATGCTCGCCCCGGCAGAGGCCGCTCCACAGTAATAAACAACTGCTGCACTGGGCCAAAGCCAGGGAGATGACCAGCGTCGCTTGATTGAGCCAGGCGATCGGGAATGTAATCCTGCATGAGCAGTTGATCGATGCCTAGATCAACGCCCCAGACAGATTGAGCCAGGGTCAGAATACCAATCAGCGCCACGCTGCCACCCAGCCCCACAGCCCAGGTGCGGCGACCCCGCAGCAGGCTCGCCAACCCCAGCCCCCCCAGCAAAAAGCACAGCGCTGTGTTGTAGTGTATTGGGGGCGTTTGAGGGATAGTCTGAATGATCCAGATGACCTGCCAATGCCAGGCTACCATCACCACCAGCCCTAGTAGCGTACTCAGGAGAGCGGCGGTTGCGATCGCCAGGGTGACACCCCGATTAGGGTTTTGCATAGCCTTGGGCCATAGGTCAATCCTTCATTGTTCCCTAGTTTTGCGGATTTTTACCTAGACCATATCATGGGCATCAGTTCAACTCACCCAGCCGATCGAGGGGCCAAAACCGAAACATTGCCTGGCCAATCAGGTGATCCTGCGGCACAAAGCCCCAGTAGTGAGAGTCGAAACTTTCGTTGCGGTTGTCGCCCAACACCAGATAAGTCCCCGACGGCACCGTTACCGGCCCGTACTGGTAATCGGGCTTGGCCGCAATGTAGGGTTCGACCTGGGGTTCACCATTGATATAGAGCTGGCCATTTTTGACTTCCACCACATCCCCCGGCAGCCCCATCAACCGCTTAATGTACGCGTCCTTTGTGCTGAGCTGATCGGGGGGGTGAAACACCACAATATCGCCCCGCTGAGGCGTGCCAAAGTCGTAGCTGAGCTTGTCGATAATCAGGCGATCGTTAATTTCCAGCGTCGGTAACATCGAGCCCGAGGGAATGTAGCGAGCCTCAGCCACAAAGGTGCGAATGCCAAAGGCCAACAGCACGCTGAGACTCAGGGTTTCGACAGTCTCACGCAAAGCGCTCTTGGCTTTGGGAGCGGTAGGGAGGTGGGGTTTGGAGTCGGTCATGGGGTGTAGGGAGTGGGGAGTGAGGCGTAGGGAGGAGCGAACGGGGAGTGAGGCGCTTAAAAAAAGTAGACAAAGTAGGCGATGCTCTAGCCCCTCACCCCCTAGTCCTCGGTAACTGATTAGGATTGAAAGCTAATTACCGTCTGGGCATGATCGTCATCAGTCACGGTAAAAGAGAGAATCACGCCGTCATTGTTAGTCACAACGTCAACAGCTTGAGGATAGACAATGCGGTGGGCGTAGGTGGCTTCGTGAACTCCCAGGGAACGGCTGACTGTTACCACCAGGTCGTTGCCGTAGTTGGGCCGATCATAAATCACCGAAAATAGGGGTTTGTGGTGCAGCAGGTCAAAATCTCCTAGCTGCCCATCCAACAATTTTAGGGTGATAAAACGCCCTCGATTCTCATCGGTGAGTTGGGTAAAGAAATCTAGCCAAAGGCATTGAGGAATATCGAGGTGATACCGCTTAGAAGAGAGTTCTAAGTCCATAACCAAATACCTAATAATGGTATTCAGCATAGGTTTTGGGTATGTCATTACAGTGCCAGGGCTGTGTCAATAGGTCTGGCTCTAAGTATGCAATATCCCTGAGATGGCACTGACACACGATCGCCACACCCTGTACCTGGAAGTGATGCACCGCCAACACAGAGCAATGTACCAAAAAGGGAATTAGCGTTAACAGCCCAATACCTGTGCCAAATACCAGCCAGTAGGGGATTTGGCAATTTCCCACACCAGCCATCGAGGCAGTTGGTTTAATGCTTGCATCATGGGGCTAGGCGAACCCTAAAGTTTCTTTTTATGGGGATTTTCATGGGGATCTGTCGCCTCAGAGGGAAATAGCCAGGCCAAGATGCCCATGCTGGCCAAAAGTAACAGGGCCAGAACCAATGCCCCCGCCGGAACCGATAGCGCAACCATAGCAGACACCTGAGTGAGTTGATTAACCTCACTCTATGGATTGCGCATGGCTAAGCTGTGGCTGGGCTGTGTCAATCTGCCATGATCTGGGTTCATGCCTGGGGTAGGGAGAAGCGAAAGGTGCTGCCCCGACCAACGGTGCTCTCGACCTTGATGCAGCCGCCGTGCAGCTCGACTAGGCGCTTGGTGATGGCCAGGCCGATGCCAGTACCGACCACCTCTGGGCTGCAAATCTGGGGCGATCGCCAAAATCGCTCAAAAACGTGGGGCAGTTCATCTGGGGCGATGCCGATACCGGTATCCTGCACAGCAATCCAAACCTGATTCCTCCGGGCCTGGGCGGTGAGGGTGATCTGCCCCTGGCGGGTGTGTTTGATGGCGTTGCCCAACAGGTTGATGAGAATTTGCTCCAGGCGATCGCCGTCGGCCAGCACCGGGG
Source organism: Nodosilinea sp. LEGE 07298 (assembly GCF_015207265.1). GTDB lineage: Bacteria > Cyanobacteriota > Cyanobacteriia > Phormidesmidales > Phormidesmidaceae > Nodosilinea. Next base: position 3,175 of record NZ_JADEXE010000335.1, read on the forward strand.
CAATATCGTCATCGCACCGCCAACCCAACTGGGGGCCGTCTTCAGCAATTTGGCTGTCAAAGCGCAGCAGCAGCTTTTCAAACAGGGGCGGTAGGGCGATCGCCTGCAAATGCAGGGGCATCTGCCCCGCTTCGGCCTTGGAGAGCTCCTGCAAATCATTAATCAGGCGCTCCAGTCGCCGGGTTTCACGCACCAGCAGATGGGTGGTTTCGGGCGTGAGCGCCGCCGATGCCGCCGCCGACTCCTCTAGATAGCCCCGCACGATGGTCAGGGGCGTTCTCAACTCGTGGGTCAAGTCTTCGATTAGCTCCCGCCGCCGCTCCTCGACATCTTGCAAACTCAGGGCCAGGTGGTTAAAGCTGCGGCTCAGCCGCGCCAGCTCTGGAATTTCGCTGCGGGCAACCTGTTCAGACCAGTTGCCTGCCGCAAACTGGCGAGTAACGCGCTCCATCTCGGTTAGCGGCTGGGTAATGCGGCGTGCCACCCAGTAGCTCAGCGCCGCCGCCGTCAGGCCACCGACCGTTAAAGACAAAATAGTACTGCCACTCCAGGCATTTTCAAACCCATCGAGCAGCTCTTCACGGAGTTCGTGAACAACCCGCCCCATACTGACCATCTCAGCCATTTGATCGAGATGGCCCGAAAACAAGTGATGGGCGGCGGCGTGGCTGATCGCGATAAAGCTGCCTAAACCCACCAGCATGACCACCAGGTGAGAGAAAAACAGTCGCCCCTGGAGACCTACCCGCATCAGGCTTCATCCTCAAATTTGTAGCCTACACCCACCACCGTTTTAATGAACTGGGGCTGTTTGGGGTCGAGCTCAATCTTTTTGCGCAGGCGGGCCACGTGGGTATCGACCACCCGTTCTTCACCAAAAAAGTCGTTGCCCCAGAGTTTTTCGACCAGGTAGGTGCGGCTCCAGGCGCGGCCCGGATGGCTGAGAAAGGCGGCCAATAGATCAAACTCGATGGTGGTTAGCTCTAGGGCTTGGGCGCGGCCATTCACCTGGTGAGTAGCCACATGGCGGTCTAGGTCTACTGCAAAGTGGGCGGTGCGATAGACCTGGCTCTGGGCCTCTTGGCGCAGGCTGCGGCGCAGCAAAGCCCGCACCCGAGCCACCAGCTCGATGGGGCTAAAGGGCTTCACCAGGTAGTCATCGGCCCCGGTAGAGAGGCCGATCACCCGATCAAAGTCTTCGCCCTTGGCGGTCAGCATCAAAATGTAGGGGTCGTAGGTGCCCGCCGCTTTGCGAATGCGGGTGCAGACATCTAGCCCATCAATGCCCGGCAGCATCCAGTCGAGGATGATCAGCTGAGGCTGGTGGGTTTTGACCTGGTGCAGGGCATCGTGGCCGTCGTGGCTGTGCAGGCAGGCAAAGCCTTCTTTTTCTAATAGCTGTTGAATGAACCGGGCGATCTCGGCCTCGTCTTCCACAATTAGAATCGTCTGCGCCATGGCCTGAACCAGTGGATACTCCTCTAGGCTACGCCTTTTTGAGCTGTTCAATGGTCTGGCGCACAGCCTCAGCGTTGGTGATGGGGGTGTCGTTGAAGCGGGCGGTAAATTTGCTGGCGTCAAAGTAGTAATCGCGGTCGTACTGGTAGAGCATTTCAGAGGTTTCTTTCAAAATCGGCATAAACAGCCCCAGAGCTTTGATTGCCCAGGCTGGAAACACCTGCACCTGGGCCTCAGTGTGCAGCGCCCCGGCAAACAGTTGAACCCAGTCTCTACCCGTGGGGGCAGCGCTATCGACGGGCAAATTCCAGATTTGGTTGTAGGCGTCGGGGGTATTGCCCAGTAGAGCGGTGCCCCGAGCCAGTTCTGGGGTGTAGCCCATGCTGTGAACCACATCGGCATTGCAAAACCACTGGGCTTTTTTGCCTTTTACCAGGTTGTCATAGACCAAAATCATCATCACGCTGGTGGCTGTAATCGGCCCAAAAAAGTCGGGCGATCGCGCGATGATCGCCTCCAGCTGGCCACCATCTACGAGGGATTGCAGGTAGCGATCGCACTCGGCCCGCACCTGCCCCTTTTGGCTGGTAGGGCTAATGGGTGAGGCTTCGGTGATGTGGGTGACGCGATCGCCGCCAATAGCGTAGACATTGTCAAAAAACACCAGTTTGGCCCGATGCCGCATACAGGCCTCGGCTGCATGGCGAATCAGCTGGGGCCACAGTTCTTGCCAGAGCCGGGTGTTGTAGGCTAGCCCGACGGTCAGGTAGCAAATGTCGCTACCGGCAACGGCGGCCTCGACCTGGTCTTTATCGGTCAAATCTGCCGGAAACAACTGGTCGGTTTCGTTGACTTTTTTAGGATTGCGGCCCACCAGTCGAAGGTCACTCGTAAAAGCGGGGAGCGCCTTAGCCAACTCCACCCCGATCGCACCTCCGGCCCCCAAGATGGTTTGAGTCATGGCTGCTTCTGAGTCTGATGATGAAGTTACCTTAGCACTGGCGTTTAAGGGACAAGACTTTCTATGAAAAGAAGGAGGCATGCGCTGGTTGATCTGACCTTCCTCTGCAAATAATTCCAACGAAAAAATGCTTTGACCAGCGACTACGGCACTGTTGAAGTATCTCGATTCAAGCTGGGAGATTACGTCACATGCTTTCAGCCGATCCTCAAACCTGGGTGGGGTTATCGTTCTCAGAAGTAGCGGAGCGGCTGCGCCGGGAGGGTTATAACGAGCTGCCTGCCGCTGACCACCGCACCTTCTTCACCCTGGTGCTAGAGATCGGGCGGGAGCCGATTTTTTTGCTGCTGGTGGGCTGTGGGGCGATCTACTGGGTGTTGGGCGACGCCCAGGAAGCGCTGATTTTGCTGGGGTTTGTGCTGTTTATTGTGGGCATCAACCTCTACCAGGAGCAAAAAACCGAGAAGTCTTTGGAGGCGCTGCGGGATTTGTCTAGCCCCCGCGCCCTGGTGATTCGCGATGGGGAACGGCAGCGCATACCGGGCCGCGAGGTGGTGCGGAGCGATCTGCTGGTGCTGGCGGAGGGCGATCGCATTCCTGCCGATGCCCTGCTGCGCTGGTCTACCCACCTCACCGTGGATGAGTCGCTGCTGACGGGGGAATCAGTGCCGGTGCGCAAGCGCGAATCGGTGAGCGAAACCCGGCTGACCCGCCCTGGCGGCGACGACCTGCCCGCCGTCTTCTCGGGCACCCTGGTGGTGCAGGGCCAGGGCATTGCCGAGGTGGTGGCCACGGGGCTGCTGACCGAGATGGGCAAGATCGGCAAGGCGCTGCAAACCGTGGAGCCCGAAGATACCCGCCTGCAAAAGGAGACCCGCCATGTGGTGGGGCAGTTGACCTGGATTGCGATCGCTATATGCGTCGCCGTCGTCGTGATCTACGGGGCCACCCGAGGCGACTGGCTGAACGGGGTGCTAGCAGGGCTGGCCTTGGCCATGGCGATCTTGCCCAACGAAATTCCGGTGGTGCTGATGATCTTTCTGGCCCTGGGGGCCTGGCGGTTTTCGCAGCAGCGGGTGCTGACCCGGCGGGTGCCCGTGGTGGAAACCCTGGGGTCTACCACGGTGCTCTGCGTCGATAAGACCGGCACCCTCACCCTCAACAAGATGGCGGTGCAGCAGCTATTTGTTGATCGCGACGAGTTGGGCCAGCCCCAGCCCGCCCTCTACGATGTCACCCTCCACGCCCAGGAGCCCCTGCC
>NZ_JADEXE010000336.1 GCF_015207265.1 Nodosilinea sp. LEGE 07298
GTTCACGGTTTGCCTTGAACCTGAAACCGTGACGTAACCCCCCTTTACTTGTCATCTTTAGCTTGGTCGACTACAGGTGCGCCTATGAACGTTTTACTGGTAGAAGACGAAGCCAGAATTGCTAAATTTGTGGCCCAGGGGCTACAGGAGCAGGGCTTTGTGGTCAATACCTGCACCAACGGCAGCGAGGGCTATGCTCTGGCCAGCGATCGCACCTACGACGTGGTACTGCTCGACATCATGGTACCGGGGATGGATGGGCTGGCGGTGCTCAAGGCGCTGCGGGGGGCGGGGCAGACTGTGCCGGTGATTTTGATTACCGCCCGCAACGAACTCGATGACCGTTTGGCCGGGCTCAACCTGGGGGCCGACGACTACATTGCCAAGCCGTTTTATGTGGAAGAACTGGTGGCTCGCATGCATGCGGTGGTGCGCCGCACCAGCGGCGATCGCCAAAATATCCTAACAGCAGGCCCCCTGCGCCTCGATCGCATCACCCGCGAGGTCACCTGCGGCGAGCGACAGGTGGAGCTAACGGCACGCGAATTTAACCTGCTGGAGTATTTGATGCGATCGCCCGGCCGCGTCTTTACCCGCACCCAAATTTTGGAGCATGTCTGGGGCTACGACTTCAACCCCAGCACCAACGTGGTCGATGTCGCGATTCAGCGGCTGCGCAAGAAGCTTGACCCCTTGGAGGCCGCCCAGTGGATCGAGAGCGTGCGCGGGGTGGGCTACCGCTTTCGGGCGGCGGAGGCCAGTGGATGAGCCTGTCGCCAAACGATCCACCTTCGAGAAGACAGCTCTCGCTACGGCTGCGGCTAGCACTGTGGTCAGCGGCCCTGGCCGGGGGGGCGCTGCTGGGTTTTGCCCTGCTCTCTAGCTGGCTGATCTACCAGGCCAAGCTCGACAGTCTCGATGCCCGTCTGCAAAGCGCTGGGCCACTGGCTCGCCCCGGTGGCCCCGGCGATCGCCGCGATTTTCTCCCCGGCGGCGATCGCGGTGCGTTGCCCCCCGACCCCGAGGCCGCCCTGGCCCGAGACCTGGGCTTGCCCGCCGATGCCGAAGTGGGGCTGTTGCTGATCAACCGAGCCGGGGAAGTAGTCTATCAATCGCCTCAGTGGCCAAATGCCCTAACTTCCATCTCTTCCCGTGTTGGTCGGTTTGATGGCGATCGCTCGCGCCGAGGCCCGCGTCAGTTGCTAACTGTGCGCTCTGCTGATGGCCCCTGGCGAGTGGCGGTGCGATCGACGCCCCTGGGTCAGATGGCGATCGCCGCCAACCTCAGCGCCCTGCGACGGGAGATGGCAACCCTACGCCGTATCTACGCCCTGACCATTCCAGGGCTGCTGCTGGCGATCGGCGGGGGAGCCTGGGTGCTGGCCGGTCAGGCGCTGCGCCCGGTGCGCCAGCTCAGCCAGAGCATTAGTCAGGTGACGGCACAGGGGCTGCACCAGCGGCTGCCCGCCGATCCCGATCCAGAATTTGCGCCGCTGATCACCGCTTTTAACGCCATGCTGGAGCGCCTAGAGCGCAGTTTTCACCAGGCCTCGCGCTTCAGCGGCGACGCCGCCCACGAGCTGAAAACTCCCCTTACCATTCTCCAGGGCGAGCTAGAGCGGGCCATGCAGCAGGTCGCAACCGGTTCCGCCGCCCAGCAAACCCTGGGCCAGCTGCTGGATCAGGTGCACCAGCTCAGCAGCATTGTGCGCAAGCTGGTGCTGCTGTCGCTGGCCGATGCCGGGCAAATGAGCATTCAGCGCCAGCCGGTCGATTTCAGCGCTCTGGTGCGCGATCAGCTCGACGATCTGTCGCTGCTAGCCCCCAATTTAGCGGTGAGCGCAGAGATTGAGCCGGGGGTGATGGTAGCCGCCGATCGCGATCTGCTAGGGCAGCTGGTTCAAAATCTGATCACCAACGCCGCCAAATACAACCGACCTCAGGGCTGGGTACGAGTGCAGCTGCAGTCCCTCCCGTCGCAAGTGCACCTGACCATAGCCAATGCCACTACCTCCCTGACCGCTACCGAGGCCAGCCGCCTATTCGATCGCTTTTATCGGGGCCAAACCGCCCGCGATCGCCCCACTGAGGGCCTCGGCCTGGGCCTTAGCCTGGCCCGTGAAATTGCCCGCGCCCACGGTGGTGACCTGGTGCTAGCCCCCAGCCCTGCCGACGAAGCCCAATTTAGCCTGCACCTACCCGTCGCCTGAATTAAACCCTATCCACGCGCCTACGGGTAAATAACGGTCAGGCATGTAATTCAGAAGGCCGCCGCCAAGGCTTGGCCTGAATGCCTGCCCACTCGCTCAACTCATTGCAGAGCCATTCAATTTCCTGAAAAGCGCCGTTGACGATCGCTGTTATCTATACCGCTGGGCAGTTCGCTGAGGACAGTACTACCGTCTGTCGCCAAAACTGGGACGGCGAACTGGCGTATAGCCATCGCCTATGGGTTGCCTACATAAATGTCCTACCTTTGTAGTGACGGCTACACTACAACTCCGCTCTTCTGTCGCGTCTACTCATTAAAGTACGAGGCCAGTGGGAATGCGAAAGCTCTGTCCATCATCACGCAGGTCTCACCGGCGGCTTGGCGACACATCTATCTGAATGGGCACTCTATCTTCCGCAGTATGGGGCAGGCGATCGCCCTGAATGCGATCGGGCAGGGCTGGATGCGGGCTGACGGAAAGTTCTGGTTTTTGGGCCTACACCCCCCAACTAGGTGCTTGCCGAGTGGGCAGAGAAATATTAGAGTTATGTAAACAACTGTTAACAAAGGTATAGACTAAATTAATGAATACGCTTCACTATTAGCTTTATCTTGGGCTGCCGGTGGGTTGCCTTCGTCGTTGTGGTCAATGTCATGTTTTTACGACAAGTCAGTATGAGACACGCGCTAAACGTTTTAGTCATTTGTGTCGTCAGCCTCTGCGCCTGGCTGCCCATGGCACCGGCCCTGGCCTACGACAACCCCGAACTGCTGCCCGACAGCCAGACCGCCATCATCGATCTAGCCCGATCGCTCAGCTCCCGCCAGGAGGAAGATCTAGATTCCCAGCTCAACACCTTTGAGACCGAAACCGGCTGGAAGCTGCGGGTGCTGACCCAGTATGACCAAACTCCAGGCCGCGCGGTCAAAGACTTTTGGGGCCTCGACGATCGCAGCATTATGCTGGTAGCCGACCCTCGTGGCGGCAATCTGCTCAACTTTAGTGTTGGCGATGCCGTCTACGACCTGCTGCCCCGCACCTTTTGGATCGAGTTGCAAACCCGCTACGGCAACCAGTTCTTTGTGCGTGAAAACGGCGAAGACAACTCTATTCTCAGCGCCCTAGAGTCGATTCAGGGCTGCCTGCGCCAGGGCGGCTGCAACGTCGTACCCGGCCTGCCTCAAGAACAGTGGGTGCTAACCCTAATTACCTCCGTGGTGGGCGGGGTAATCTGCGGATTTGCCGCTCACCCTCGCAAACCCGGCCAGATTTTAGCCTGGCAGTGGGTGCTAATTTTTTCGCCCCTGTGGGGAATTTTGTTCTTTGCCTTTGGTCTTGGCCCCGTGGTAACTCGCACCAGCGATTGGTTGCCCCTCACCCGCAATGTGTCTGGCTTCTTTATTGGAGCGCTGGTCGCTTACCTGACCCCGGCGTTCGGTGGCCAGGCTCCCAATTCAGAAACCTAACGGTTAGCCGTTCTGCAAAGTTTTGCTTGGGCGCTGTTCTACTTGAATAGCGCCCATTCTGTTTGTGACGGCATCAATATCCAGTCTGAGTAAATATAGCTTTGGCCAGTTTGCTTAGGACAGTTCAGCTATCAGCCGCAAAACTGGGGTAGCAACTTTCCGATTTGGTAAACCCCGACTCATAATCACGAACCCCGTAGGGGCAAATCATACTACGACCCTATAAACCGGGGTATTCAGTCAGAAGTTGGTATAACCGCTAGCGGAGCCTTCATTTAGGGCGCTAATGATTGACCCGCAAAGGTGGCTGCGCCGTCATGATCGCATTCACCGTAGACAGTAACTGCCGAGGATCGATCGGTTTGCCAACGCAGTCATTGGCCCCGGCTTTAAGGGCTCGTTCTGCCTGGTCGTGGTTATCGACATCAATGAGCGCCAAAATTTTTGTCTCCACGGGGTCTGAACTCTGGCGCAGGGCGGCGATAATGTCGCTGCCGTCGGCGCTGGCCAAATTCAGGCTGGTGATCACCGCAGCGGGCTGCAGCAGCTCGACCTGGTCAAGCACCCGCGACCCGTCTACGACCCAAATTACCTGATAGGCGGCGGCGGTGAGCATGTCGCAAATCAGGCTGGCGGTTTCTTCGTTGTCTTCGACCAGCACAATGCGCCCGACCACGGGTTCGGCGGCGGGTGCTTCGACCTCTGAGGAGGTCGTCGATCGCTGCTGCGGAATTCGCACGGTAAAAATAGAGCCAACCCCCACTTCAGAACTCACCTTGATCGAGCCGCCGTGGAGTTCGACCAGCTGCTTGGTCAGGGCCAGCCCCAGCCCGGTACCCTGGTGTTCTCGCTGGCGTACGCTTTCGAGCTGCTGAAATTTTTCAAACAGCAGGGGCTGAGCAGCAGGTGAAATGCCGATGCCGGTGTCTTCAATTTGAAATACGGCGTCGTTGGGCTCGCGCCGCACCCGCAGCACTACTTTGCCGTTAGCGGGGGTAAATTTAACGGCGTTGCTGAGCAGGTTGGCGAGAATTTGCCGCACCCGGCGGGGGTCGGCTACAAAGATATCTTGGTCGTGGGTCAGCTTTAGGTCGAGGCTGATGTCGATGGTGTGTTGAGCTGCTTCGTTGCGAAAGGCATCGACGCTCTGACGGCAAAGGGAGGTTAGGGAGAACTGCCTTATGTCTAAAACAGCCCGACCATTCTCAATTTTTGATACATCTAAAATATCGTTGATGACGCGCAGCAGGTGCTCGCCGCTGGCCTGAATGGTAGACAGGTAGTCGCGCTGGCGGAGGGAAAGCTCGCCCAGCGACCAGCGCTGGAGCGTAGCCGACATGCCAATGATGTAGGTCAGCGGGGTGCGCAGCTCGTGGCTCATGGTAGCCAAAAATTCGCTTTTGGCGCGGTTGGCGGCCTCGGCGGCGACCAGGGCATCGCGCAGGTCTTGGGTGCGCTCGACCACGCAAACTTCGAGGTTTTGGGTCTGCTGCTGCAGCCGCTGGTAGAGCTGAGCCTGGTTAATGGCGATCGACAGATGCTCGGCGATGTGCTGCAAAAACTCGGTTTCCCAGGGGTTCCAGCAGCGCTGGCTGTCGCATTGGTGCACAATCAGCAGGCCCCAGAGGTCTTGGCCTACCAGAATGGGGGCCACGGCCTTTGACTTGACCTGCACCTGCTGCAAGAAGGCCAGCATGCAGGGAATATCGCGGTAGGTCTCGGTAATATCGTCGATGACGATGGGTAGACCCTGGCGATAGTAGCTGGCGCGATCGGGATAGTCGGGATGATTTTGGAAACAGATCTGTTCGGTGTAGTGCAGCACTGAGGGCAGGCGATCGCTAACCCGCGACTCGTAGGTAATATAACCAACGCTTTTGGGCGGCCTGGTCTGCTCTGCCATCACCTCACCCGCCATCGACTTTACCCGAGCGGAGAAAGGCTGATCAAACTGGTAGATCAGCAGGCGATCGGCCTGTAAAAAGTGGCGCACCTCGGCAACGGTCGTTTCGAGAATTTCGGTCAGCTCCAGGCTGCCCTGAATTTTGGCGATCACCTGGTTGAGCAAGAAACGACGCTCCTGCTGCCAGTTGATCACGGTGGGGGCTGGGGCGGCAGGGCTGGCCTCATTGGCCTCGGCACAGGCCTGCACCCAGGCCAGCATAAACTGGCCCAGAGCCGCCAGACTGGTAGAACCACCAGCGCCAGGTTCTAGCCCCCGCTGCACCAGCCAGGCCTCAACTTTGTCGGGGTCAGTCACTAAGCTAACCAAGACGCGATCGCGATCGACTTTGTGGGGGCACGCCGTCACCACCACCGCCAGCTCGGCCCCCAGTAGGCACCAAAAACTATCGTCGTCAGCGGTGTCGGCGGGTATATCTGCTTCGGTGAGCAGGGTAAGCTGGTGCTGCTGGCTATACTGGCGCAAAAACTGCCCCAGCAACACCAGAGCTGCCCTGGGCATACCCGGTTCAGCGCCACGGTCTGTAGATTTAGGCATCCTTACATTTTGAGACTGAAAGCGCCCCTTGCGGTGGGCTAAACAATGGGTTCGGCGGAAGAAAGCCTTAAGGATTTGGCGGCAAGATTTGACAGACCTCATCGTAACTTTCGTTTTGGCGCTAGGCTGACTTACGCTAGAGTTCCTTCAGATTTGTCGTTGCCCTAGAGAACGCCCATGCATCGCTTAGCGGCCACCCCCGGCGGCTGGACTCCCGACACCGAGGGCGTTATTTTTGTGGAGCAAACCCCGGCTCCGCTGGTGTTTTTAACCGCCGCCGATACCGACATTCAAAGCCTCAGCCGGGCCAGGTTCCCGGTTTCGTTTCCGGCGCTGCGGGTGGTCAGCCTGCTTCAGCTTCAGCAGCAGCTCGCCATCGACACCTACGCCGACGACGTGCTGCGCCACGCTCAGCTGATCGTGGTGCGCCTGCTGGGGAGCCGCGCCTACTGGCCCTACGGCCTAGAGGTCGTACGCGAGGTGGCCGCCGACACCGGAGCCGCCCTGATTGTGCTACCCGGCGACAATCGCCCCGCCCCTGACCTAATCAGCCACTCAACCGTACCGCTGACAGTAGCCAACCAGCTCTGGCGCTACCTCAACGAAGGCGGCATTGAGAATATGGCCAATGGCCTGATGTGGGCCTGCGATCGCACCCTCAACAC
>NZ_JADEXE010000337.1 GCF_015207265.1 Nodosilinea sp. LEGE 07298
GTAGGGGGGATGGTCAGTCTGGTTGGGCGGGTAGACCTCATGGGCCGAGGTGACGACCAGCAGGCAGGGCACGGTGGGAAACTGCCGTCGCAGCTGCGCAGCGACCTGCTGCAGCGTGTCGGTGGCAAAGTCGTTAATTTTGACCGTCAAAATCAGAATGCGTGCTTTGCTGCTGCTGTTGAGATCTTCGACCAACTCGGCCACGATGGCATCGGTGGCCTGGACAATGTCACCCAGGCCCACGGTATCGGTAAAAATTAGCAGAGGCAGGTCTTCGGAGGGGTAGGCGTAGCGCTGGGTGTGCTGGGTATGGGGCTTGAATCCTTGGCCCACAATTTCGGCAGATACCCCAGTTAGACCCCGTACAATCGAGCTTTTGCCCGCCTGGGGCTTGCCAATCAGCAGGGCCTCGGTGGTGGGCAACTGCTCGCGCACCGCTGCCAAAATATCGGCTACTCTGTCATCGTCGACGTTAAACCAGCGGCTAAGCTGTTGCGTTGGTCGCAGCTGGTTGGCGCGATCGCGCAGCTGTTGCCAAGCCTCTGTCAGTGGAGTAGCCCACGACGAAGACTGCTGTGATGGTTTGCGATCGCCCATGCCTATCCTTTGCTGTGGCTTACCGACTATGGCTCATATCCCCATGCTATGCCCTCATCCTAACGCCAGGGAATGCGGCGGCTGAGCTGAGCCAACGGCCTGGTTAGTCGTCTAGGAGCACCGAGGGGTTGCCTGGCAGGGTAACCGGCTGCTTGGCCGTCGCTCGGCTAGATCGGCTGCTGCGCCCGTCTAGCTTGCCCTGGGCAATGGGAACCGTAAAGTGAAACTGGCTGCCTCTGTTTTTGCCCGCCGACTCGGCCCAAATAGTGCCGCCTAACCCCTCTACAATTTGGCGGCACATGGCTAAGCCTAGGCCGGTGCCGCCAGTAGTGCGGCGCAGCGCCCCTTCTTCTTGATAAAAGCGGTCAAATACGACATTCAGGCGGCTGGGCTCAATGCCGCGCCCGGTATCGGCTACGGTGACCTGAAGGTGGGTTGGGCTAGAGCGGGTGACCTGAATGGTGATTTTGCCGTTGGCGGGCGTAAATTTTTGAGCGTTGTCGAGCAGCTTGGCCAGTACTTCTACCAGCCACTCGCCGTCGGCTCGCACCAGCGGCACCTGCTTAGGAATTTTGACGGTAATGCTGGGGGTTTCGGCGTTGTCCTGGCTGCTGTGAATGCTGCTGAGGGCTAAATCGACGCATTCTTGAATCGAAAGCGATTCCAAATTCCACTCGACTCGACCGCTCTCTAACCGCGATAGGGTGAGGAAGTCTTGCACCAGCTTACGCATGCGCTCGGCGTCTTCGAGGGCCGATTGCAGCATAATCTGCCTCAGCTCGTTGGGCATGTCAGGCTCGGTGGCTAGGCTTTCGAGGCAGACCTGAATAGTGGACAGCGGCGTGCGCAACTCGTGGCCGGTAATGGCGATCAGGTTGGCGCGGGTGCGATCGAGGGCTTCGAGCTGCTGGTTGAGGTCTTGCAGGTTAGTGTAGGCCTCGGCCTGAATAATCGCCACGCTGAGCTGGGTGGCGATCGCATCGACCAGAGCCGTATCGTCTTCGCTCCACTCGTAGGGCTCGGGTTGGCACTGGTGCAGCTCGATCATGCCCACCAGGCGACCCTGGTAGGTGAGCGGTACAATCAGCCACGACCGAATCTGCCACCGTTTGAGCAGGGGTTGAATGGCCTCTAGCTCCTGGCGAAAGGGTGAGTCGCGGGCCTGGGTATCGGCAATGGCAATGGTTTCTTTGGTGTCTTGAACGTAGTCAAACAGCGGGTTGGTGGCCAGGGGCCAGGTTTCACCCAGCAGCGAGTTTACGGTGCCGTTGAGGTGCTGGTGGGCGATCGCGACCGTGGCATCGGTGGCGCTACAGGGGTAGATCAGGCAGCGACAAACTTGGAGTGCCTGACCAAGTTCTTGGGCCGCCTTGGCAAAAATCTCGTCGGCGTTGAGTGACTGGCGCACCACTGAGGTAATCGAGTTGACCAGGCGCTCGCGCCGCTCCTGGGCCGTAATCGCTTTATAGGCCTTGAGCAGCTTGTACTGCCCCGCCTGTAGGTAGGTAACCAGGCGCTGGGTAAAAGGGTCGGGGCCGCCGCTGCCGTCCAGGCGCTCGGTAGGGGGAATGGCTGGGTCAATGTAGCGCTGGCGAGCGATCGCGACTTTGTCGGCCAAATCGGGCCGATACCCCACAATGCGATCGAGTAATATCCCCGCCGCTGTTTGGGTGACATAGCGGTCTTGAGTCCAGATCCCTTCAAAGCGGCGGGTTTGGTCGAGAGGTGGCCCGTCGGTGGGCGGTATGGGCGATCGCTCCCGACAGATTAAGCAGGCGCTATAGTCAGCCCCAACCACCACCAGGTGCCACTCCTGAGTGAGAGTATCGTCAGTTTCAAAGGCAATCGTTTCGTAGTTTTCGGATCGGCTGACAAAACTGGTGCCCAGGGCTGATAGCACATAGACCTGATCGGTGAGTTCGGCAATGCGCAGGTAGCGGTTGGCCTCTTGCAGATAAAACCGCTCCTGCTGAAAACTGGCGATCACCAAAAACTTGGCCTTCCCCGCCAGCACGTGATCTTCCATCGCGTGAGACAACGCGGTTAGCGAGGTTTTGAAATAGAGACTGGGCCTAAGCTGAGGAATTGCAACTAGCAATTCTTCCACTACAGAGGTGGCATTGCTCATGGTTCAGGATCGGGAACCGTCGATTGATAAGACTCTCTGTTGGCGTTCGAGATAAACTCCCGTTCGGGGTGAACGGTTGTTCAATGGTGAACCCAACGGGACTCTATCGGTATCGGCAGCAGTTACTCCCACCTAGCCTACCAGGTGCATCCTGTGCCTAAGGCACATTGTAACCATTTGCCAAAGTCAGCATTCGGTTGAGTCCTTGCTGATCTCGCTTTGGGTTTAAACGCCTAAAAACCAAGCGCCCGAGTAAAACACTCAGACGCTTAGTAAGGTTCACATTTTCCTACACAGAACCGTTAGGAATCAGGACTTGTAGTTGAGGTTATCCTCAACCTAAGTTTGGGTGACTACATCACGCCGGTCATATCGGTGGTGTCTTTAAGAAAGCCGCTGTAGGCTTCCATGCCGTGCTCACCAATATCTAGCCCTTTCATCTCTTCCTCGGCGCTAACCCGAAGGCCTAGTACCGACTTGAGAATTAGCCAGAAGATGGAAGACAGTACTACGGTAAACAGACCAATGGACAAAACGCCCAAGATCTGAGCACCCAGCTGGGCTATACCGCCGCCGTAGAATAAGCCAGCAATGCCTTCGCCGCCCTGGGTAAAGTTGTTGGGGTTAGCAAACAAGCCAACGGCGAGAGTGCCCCAAATACCACATACAAGGTGAACAGAAGTAGCGCCCACGGGGTCATCAATTTTGATGCTGTCGAAGAAGCCAACCGAGAACACTACCAGAATGCCTGCCACCAGACCAATCCAGAAGGCACCAGCGTAGCCAACTACGTAGCAACCAGCCGTTACACCCACCAGACCAGCCAGAATGCCGTTGATGGTCATCGACAGGTCAGGCTTGCCGCTCAGTGCCCAGGAAGTAGCGGTAGCCGCTACTCCACCGGCCGCTGCCGCCAGGTTTGTGGTCACCGCGATATAGGGTACAGCCAAATCTGCAGCGAGTTGAGAACCGGGGTTAAACCCAAACCATCCCAACCAGAGAATTAGACAGCCTAGGGTAGCAATGCTCAGGTTGTGACCAGGCAGCGCACTGACCTGACCTTCAGAGGTGTACTTGCCCATGCGGGGGCCAAGAAACGCTGCACCCATAAGGGCAGCCCAGCCACCGACCGAGTGCACAATGGTAGAGCCTGCAAAATCATGGAACCCTAGCTCAGCCAGCCAGCCACCGCCCCACAGCCAGTGACCGGTGATGGGATAGGCAATAGCTGTGAGCAAAACACTGAAGATAATGAAATCAACTAGCTTGATGCGCTCAGCAACAGCCCCCGACACAATGGTAGCGGCGGTACCGGCGAAGGCCGCCTGGAACAGGAAGAAGGTATCTTTGGAGAGGCCAGCGGTGCTGTCTAAGCCGTACACCTCAGCAGGTCCGCCGAGGAAGAAGCTCCCCCAGCCCACCCAGCCATTGCCACTGGCCCCGAACATCAGCGAAAAGCCGATGAACCAGAAGGAAAGGGTGGCCAAAGCAAAGACAATCAGATTTTTGGTCAGTACGTTGACGGCATTCTTTTGCCGACAGAAGCCAGTTTCTAGCATGCCAAAGCCGGCATTCATGAAAATGACTAGAAAAGCAGCAATCAGCACCCAGATGTTGTCGAGGGTGGTTTGCAGGTCAGCTGTGGTCAACTCATCTTGTGCCTGAGCGGCAACTCCCCAGGTGGCCAAAATAACCAGCGTTAGAGGAATGCAGGCTACCCAAGCCCAGCCGCCCACGCGGCCAAACAGACGCTTAATCGCCTTATCGAAGGGCGGCACGCTGGTGTTCCAAAAGCCGGTTTTAGACCGTTTTCGGAACCTAGAACGATTACGCAATACTAGATTAGACATCTCAACAGACGTTCCTTCAACACAATCAGACAGTGAACACGGCCTACCGTTTTTAGACCTGAACCCTCAGCCACGGGGCGGCGAGACAGACCAGTATGGGAGCAAAAGCTCACAGAAAAGATAGATTCTGTGAACCGAAATGCAAAAACTGTAAGTTTCTATGAGCGCTAACGCTAGCTGAAAATACCTTTAGAAACCTACACCAGTCCGCTTGGATACTTTTCTGCATTAGTCAGGCAGAGGAATTCGCCTATAGACGGAACAAATTGATTCCATCAATTCTGAGGCCGTCAATCTGTATCAGACGATACATAGCATCCCGTGAAGCGGCTACATTTCCCGTATTGCCCTTAAAACACGGGATTAATTAGCGACAAATTAAACGTTTGCCAAAGAATTCTTAAAGGAACATTGCATTTTGGGGAGGTGCTTGCGGCCCTTAACCCTGGTTTTGCAGATAGCCGTGGGGGCCTAGGTGATCCAGTTTTTGCTGTTTGGCCAGTACCGATGCTTCCAGGTCACGGCGGTACTGGGCGACCTGGTCGAGTAGGGCGGGGCGACTGGTGGCCAAGATCTGTACTGCCAGCAGTCCGGCATTTTTGGCGTTGCCAATCGCTACTGTAGCCACCGGAATGCCCGCTGGCATTTGCACAATCGAGTAGAGCGAGTCGAGCCCCTGCATGGTGCGGCTAACTACAGGTACGCCAATCACTGGGAGCGGAGTGAGGGCGGCGACCATGCCGGGCAGGTGAGCCGCTCCGCCCGCCCCGGCAATGATAACTTTGAGGCCGCGATCGCGGGCTGTTTGAGCGTAGGTGACCATGCGTTCGGGGGTACGGTGGGCCGATACAATGGCCACTTCGTGGGCTACCCCAAACTCAGCGCAGACCTCAATGGCGGCTGCCATAGTAGGCAGGTCTGAGTCGCTGCCCATGATGATGCCAACGTCGGGAGTAGCCATTGCCTTTACCACTGTCAGATAGTGCCTTCCTATCATGCCACTGGCGGGTTCTAGCCATTGTCTCTAGGAGAGTTTGGGAAGATTGAGTTTCGTTGCGGGGCGGTTTGCCTCAGCAAAACATCATAGAATTTTACAGAAGTTAGCAAACCCAACAACCAATCCATGACTGCCACTGACGATAAGACCGTAGTTCGCGAGTATTTCAACGCCATTGGGTTTGACCGCTGGCAGCGAATCTATGGAGATGGTGACGTCAACAAGGTTCAGCTCGATATTCGCAAAGGCCACCAGCGCACGGTCGATACGCTAATGGCCTGGCTAGAGGCCGACGGTAATTTGTCTGGGCTAACCTGTTGCGATGCCGGGTGCGGCGTGGGTAGTCTCTCGATTCCGCTGGCCCAGGCGGGGGCTAAGGTCTACGCCAGTGATATCTCCGCCAAAATGGTAGAAGAGGCCCGGCAGCGGGCTGAGGTGGCCTTGGCAGGCAATAACGTGCCCACTTTTGAGGTCAAAGACCTGGAGGAATTAAGCGGTAGTTTTCACACGGTGATTTGCCTGGACGTGCTGATCCACTATCCCCAGGACAAGGTGCAGTCCATGATTAGCCACCTGAGTTTGCTGGCCGAGTCGCGCTTGATTATGAGCTTTGCGCCCAAGACCGTCTTCTACAGCGCGCTCAAAAAGGTAGGCGAGTTTTTCCCAGGGCCGAGCAAAGCCACACGAGCTTACCTGCACCGCGAGGCCGATATTATTAAGGCGCTGGAGGCCGACGGCTGGCGGATTGAGCGACGGGCGATGACCAAAACCCAGTTCTACTTCTCTCGCCTGGTAGAAGCGGTACGAGAACCTTCAGCCAGCTAGATGAAAGGGCAACCATGACGACAGCTCGACTCTTTGTGGCGATCGCGGCGGTGCTGGGCGGTTCGGCAGTAGCGGCAGGGGCCTTTGCTACCCATGCCCTCAGGGCTCAGCTCAGCGATCGCCTGCTGACGGTGTTTGAAACTGGCGCTCGCTACCAGATGTACCACGCGCTAGCCCTGCTGCTGGTGGCGTTGATCGGTAGCCAGGGACTGGGGGCAGCGGGGTGGCTAACGACGGCGGCATGGGCCTTTGTCGCCGGTACGGTGGTATTTTCGGGCAGCCTTTACGCCCTGGCTCTGACGGGTCAAAACCTGCTGGGGGCTGTGGCTCCTGTGGGTGGTGCTGTTTTGATGTTGGGCTGGGGCTGTTTGGCTGTGGCGGCTCTGCTGGGGGCGGGTGAGAGTGGGTAGATG
>NZ_JADEXE010000338.1 GCF_015207265.1 Nodosilinea sp. LEGE 07298
ACCTCAACGAAAACTAATGCAGCATCTGCGAGCAACTCGCTTTCAGGCACCCTGTGCCTGGAGCGATGAGCAAAAACCTCTGCCATTTATCTAGAAGGCACCCTGTGTCTTTTGCTGAGTCCCTGATTCAATTAGGAAGTGCCAGCTTTAGCTACGCTACCGTGGCCCGATCGCGCTGCAATTCCTGAATGCGATCGAGGCTGCCGGTCGGGATGGCGTTGATCAGCGCCTGGGTGTAGGGGGTTTGGGGCTGGCGGTAGACTTGCTCAGCAGGGCCAATCTCTTCGACTCGGCCCTGGTTCATCACCATAATGCGATCGCTCATAAACTTCACCACCGCCAGGTCGTGGGAAATGAAAATGTAGGTGAGGTCAAACTCGGCCTGGAGTTCTTTGAGCAGGTTGAGTACCTGGGCCTGCACCGACACATCCAGCGCCGAAACCGACTCGTCGCAGATAATGAACTTGGGGTTGAGGGCCAGGGCACGAGCAATACAAACCCGCTGGCGCTGCCCGCCCGAAAACTCGTGGGGGTAGCGGTTGATGCAGGAGGTGGGCAGCCCGACGCGATCGAGCAGGTAGGCAACGCGCTCTAGCTGGTTGCGCTTGCTCTTGATCACGCCGTGGATTTTGAGCGGTTCGGCGATCGCTGCCCCAATGCTCATGCGCGGGTCGAGCGAGCTGTAGGGGTCTTGAAAGACAATCTGCATATCGCGGCGCAGCTGCCTGAGCGGCGATGCGCCCAGCCCCAGCACGTCGCGGCCCTCAAACCAGACCTTGCCGCCCATGGTGGGCACCAGCCGCAGCAGGGCGCGGCCCAGGGTGGTTTTGCCGCAGCCCGACTCGCCCACCAGGCCAAAGGTTTCGCCCTTTTGAATTTGAAACGACACATCCTGCACCGCCATAACATGGCGGTGGGTTTTGCCAAACACGCCGCGCACGGGGTAGCCCACCCGCAGGTTCTCGACCGCTAGCAGGGGGCCATTGGCGGCCAGGGTTTCGGCGCGGGCGGCTAGCTCGGCGTCGGTCCAGGACGCAAAGCGGGCCTGAGCTTCGGCATCAAGGGTGCGCTCGCGCAGGACGGCACCGGGCTGGCTACCATTGGGCGCACCCATTTCATTCGACATAAAATCGGTCACGGTGGGCAGCAGGCGCAGCCGCTGGTTGGGCTGGGGGCGGCAGGCCAACAGTCCTTTGGTGTAGGGATGCTGGGGCTGGGCAAAAATGTCCAGCACTGGCCCCGCTTCGACAATGTTGCCCTGGTACATGACCGCCACCTGGTCGGCAATCTCGGCAATGATGCCCAGGTCGTGGGTGATGAAAATCAGCGACATGCCCCGGCGATCGCGCAGCTCGCGCAGCAGGTCGAGAATGGTGGCCTGTACCGTCACATCCAGCGCTGTGGTGGGCTCATCGGCAATCAGCAGGTCGGGGTTGCAGGAGATCGCCATGGCGATCATCACCCGCTGAATCTGGCCGCCTGAGAGTTCATGGGGGTAGCGATCGAGAATGGCCTGCTGGCGGCGATCGACTTCTTCTTTGAGCGATATGTCATCAAGGCGGGGCTTTTCGGCTTTGACGGTAGCGGCTAGGTCGCTATCGGCGGGCAGTAGCTGTACCTCTTGCAGCCGGGCGATCGCCTGCTGCTGGGCCTCTTCTTTAGAAATAGCTTGGTGCTGACGAATCGCCTCCACCATCTGAAACCCGATCGTATAGACCGGATTCAGCGAGCTCATCGGCTCCTGAAAGATCATGGAAACCCGCCCGCCCCGATAGCGCTGAAGCTGCGTTTCGCTGAGGGTGCAGAGGTCAACTGGGTCGCCTGTGCCATCGTTAAACCAGATTTCGCCGTTGACCACCTTGCCCGGCGGATTGGGCACTAGCCCCATTACCGCCAGCGAGGTCACCGACTTGCCCGAGCCCGACTCGCCCACAATGCCGAGGGTTTGCCCCCGTTTCACCTGAAAGGAAATATCGTTGACGGCCTGAATGTGCTGATTTTCGACCTCAAAGTGAACGGTGAGGTGCTTAACGTTAAGAATGATGTCGCTCATTAGGTGTTGTCAGACGGACGATCAGGGCCAGGATGATCTCTTAGCAGCCCAGTCTAGCTCTGGCCTGCAGTACGCGGCTACGGCCACACCAAACCGGAATAACGAGATCGTGATTAATCTCGCTAATGGATCATAGTAGATGAATCATAACAGCGTCTTTCTTACCGATTTGGTTCGTCCCCAACCCTCCCATGCTGAATCTTGCGATCGCCATTTTGATTATGCTTATCGGTTCTGCCCTGTGCTCGGGCAGCGAGGCCTCGTTGCTCTCGGTACCAGTACTCAAGGCCAGACAGCTGGCCGAGACTAAAAAGCCCGCCGCTATAGCACTTTTAGCGATTCGCCAAAAGATTAACCGCCCCATTGCCACCATCGTTATTCTCAACAATCTGTTCAATATTGTCGGCAGCGTGCTAATTGGGGGCATTGCCGCCAACGTCTTTAACGACGCCCTACTGGGGGTGTTTACGGGCCTACTCACCCTGCTGGTCATTTTGTTTGGCGAAATCTTTCCCAAAATTTTGGGCGAGCGCTACGCCATTCCCATTGCTCTCGCCCTGGCGATACCGGTGCAGGGGCTGACCTGGCTATTTATCCCTGTGGTGCTGCTGCTAGAAAAAATTACGTCTCCCTTTGTGGGAGATGCCAACCGTCCCAGCACGAATGAGGCTGAGATTAAGCTCATGGCCACTATCGGTCACCAGGAGGGCATCATCGAAGCCGACGAAGCCGAAATGATTCGCCGGGTGTTTCGCCTCAACGACATGAAGTCGGTGGATATCATGACGCCACGGGTAGCCGTTACCCATCTCTCGGGTGACCTCACCATTGCCGCCGCCGAAACCCAAATTCTGAACTCCCAGCACAGCCGCATTTTAATCAGCGACAACGACATCGATCGCATTGTGGGACTGGTGCTCAAAAATGAGCTACTTACCGCCCTAATTCGCGGCCAGGGCGACCAGTTGCTGGCTCAGGTGGCCCGCCCAGTCCGCTTTGTAGCCGAAACGGAGCGGGCCGACAAGCTGCTGCAAGACTTTCAAACCGCCCGCGAGCACCTGGCCGTCGTGGTCGATGAGTACGGCGGCGTGTCGGGAGTGGTCACCCTCGAAGACGTGCTGGAGGTGCTGACGGGTGAAATTGTCGACGAAACCGATCGCAGCATCGACCTGCAAAAGCTGGCCCGCCAGCGCGGGCGGCATATCTTGCGCACCCGTGGCTTCAACTGGCCCTCAGATTCTTAGTCGCCGCTTAGTCGGGGTGATAGATGAGTGGGGTTGCAGGTTCAAGCTGTCTGCTTCAAGGTCAGCCATAAACCGGATTGCAGCAGTTGATTGAGCTAGCCCATTTTGATAGGCGGAATCCTCTGGTAG
Organism: Nodosilinea sp. LEGE 07298; assembly: GCF_015207265.1. Lineage (GTDB taxonomy): Bacteria > Cyanobacteriota > Cyanobacteriia > Phormidesmidales > Phormidesmidaceae > Nodosilinea. The sequence goes on from NZ_JADEXE010000338.1 coordinate 3,427, forward strand.
GGGCATTGCACTGCAATGCCCCTACGTTGAATCTGTCCTAGCTCAGTGGACGTTTGCCATAAACCTGAAACCTTGCACTTAACCCTCATCCCTAGCCCCGAAACTCCGACGCCACGATCATCGAGCCAATGCCCAGGTCGCTAAAAATCTCTAGCAGCAGGGCGTGGGGCACCCGGCCATCGAGAATGTGGGCGGCACCGACGCCTTGGGCCAGCGATCGCACGCAGCAGTTCACCTTGGGGATCATGCCCCCGGCTACTACCCCAGTTTCAATCAGCTGGCGGGCCTGCTGAATATCCAGCTTGGGCAGCAGGGTCGAGGGGTCTTTGTAGTCTTCTAGAATGCCCTTGGTATCGGTGAGCAAAATTAGCTTTTCGGCCCCCAGGGCGGCGGCAATCTCGCCCGCCACCGTATCGGCGTTGATGTTGTAGGCCTGGCCCGTTTCATCGCTGGCCACGCTCGACACAATTGGGATATAGCCCGCCTCCACCAGCGACTTCAGCAGCCCCGAGTCGATGCCGCTGACTTCGCCTACAAACCCAACCCCTTCGGCTCCCTGGGGCCGGGCGGTAATCAGGTTGCCGTCTACGCCACAGAGGCCCACGGCTTTGCCTCCGGCCTGGTTAATGAGCGATACCAGCTCCTTATTCACCCGGCCTACCAGCACCATTTCTACCACGTCCATGGTGGGGGCATCGGTCACCCGCAGGCCGTCTTTGAACTGCGGCTCAATGCCCAGCTTGCCCAGCCAAATGTTGATCTCGGGGCCGCCACCGTGCACCACCACCGGGCGAATGCCTACGCAGGCCATAAACACAATATCGCGCACCACGTCGGCCTTGAGGCGGCCATCCTTCATAGCCGCGCCGCCGTACTTGACCACCACCGTGCGGCCCCGAAACTGTTGAATGTAGGGCAGAGCCTCGCTGAGAATGCGAACTCGGGTAGCCTCGGCCTCGTTGACGTTGCCTATTTGCGAAGGAGAAGACTGAGCCATAGTGCTGGAGATGGGGGTAGCAGGGCATAGACCCGACTTTTAGCCCGGCGCGGAGTATCTCCAATGCCTGAGCTGCACGGGTATAGATTGCCAGTAGTGTATCAATTGAGCACGGCAGAATCAGCCTCAGAACGAATTCTTTGGTCGATAAGAGCCAGGGTGCGGGCGGCGATCGCCTCCACATCGTCTTCAGCAGCCACTCTCACCTGCACATCGGCCTGGGTATAGAGCCTCTGTCGCTGGGTTAGCAGGGTTGTGAGCTTAGTCTCCCAGTCTTGCCCCTGCAGTAGCGGACGACCTGCATCTCCGGCCAATCGCGCTTGCAGCACGTCTAGGGGAGCGTCTAGCCACACCACAATGCCGTGGTGCAAGTAGCTCCAGTTGATCTGCTGGGTGACAATGCCGCCCCCGGTGGCAATCACTAGTCGACGGTAGGCCGAAAGCTCTGCCAGCACCTTGGTTTCGAGCTGACGAAACACGGCCTCGCCCTGGGTCGCAAAAATATCGGGAATTGACTGTCCTGCTGCGGCCTCGATCACCGCATCGGTGTCAAAGAATTGGTAGCCCAGGGTTTGGGCCAGGGCCGCCCCGGTGCTGCTTTTGCCAGCACCCATCATGCCGATCAAGTAGAGGTTGATGCCGTTGAGGCGATCGGTCAGGGTCATGGTCATAGGCGAAGTAGATGGATGGGTAGACAGATAGGTGGGAAAGACGAGGACAGTAAGGGGGGAAATCCTTAGGGGGTGAGGGCATCGTCAGCGGCGTCCCAGTCGTCGTCGCCGTTTTGGTTGGCTACGCTATCGTTGCTGTCGCTAGTCCAGGTTTCGGCGGTGGCGGCGGCTTCGGCGGCGGCGCTGTAGGGGGGCACAATGACCCGGTAGTCGGCATCGACGACGCCGTCTTCGGCCAATTCGGGATCGCCGAGGGGGGAGGGATCGTCATCGGGGTCTGCGTTGTAGGTTTCATTGGGGGCGAAACCATAGACAGTCTCTGAGGCATACTCAGTACCTGAGTCGGCATAGCTGGGGTCTGGGCCGCTGCCGTAGCTGACATCGTCGGGCGGGGCGTAGATGTTGTCAACCTGGCCGCTGGGCGCAGGTGATTCATCCTCATCGCGGTAGCTGTAGGAGTACAACGACCCGTCTTGATAGACTCGGCGGGGGGCTTGGGAGGCTTCAAAATTGCGGCCAGGAGCGCGGCCAGGGTTATGGCCAGGGTCACCGCTGGAATATCTAGTCTGGCTCTGCTCCCAGCCCTGGCTGATTTCGTCCAGGCTATCTTGCACCGGGCTAACCCCAGCAGCTCTGTAGGGCTGATTCTCAAGGCCGTCCCAGTCATCGTCTAGCGATCGCAACGACTCGTCGACTCGCTGCTGCTGCTTGGCCCGCTGCTTGCTGCTGCTAAACCAGGTCGTGACGCCATCAATAATGCCCGAGGCTGTGTCTAGAGGTGTACCCGACGCGGTAGAAGAGGGTTCGGGCTGGGAGGATCGGCTGAGCGATTCCCAATCATTCCACTGAGCAGGCGATCGCAGGTTTGTCCAGGCTCGCCAGCTGGGGTCGTCATCGGCTGAGTCGCTGCCTTGGGGGCGATCGTTGGGGGAAGATGACGACCGCCCAGAGCCAGCGGCCCTTGATGCGGGGTTGGTATAAGGGGGTGTGCGGCGATCGCTAGCGGCTTGACTGGCGGGCGCGGCAGCACTAGGCCCTGAGGGCGAGCCAGTTGGCTCATAAAACGATTGGGGCCGATACTTATAGGCAGCCGCTCGGCTGCGGCTGCTAGCCCCCAGCGAACCTAGCAACGCCGTTAGTACCAGGGTCGTCAGTGCGCCCAGCAGCACCGCCCCCGCCAGCCAAACCCCCAGAGGCAGAGCCTGGGTACTACCGCCCAAGAAAACCAGCGGCAGCGCCGGGGCCAGGTTTTGCACCCCCAGCAGCACCACTAATCCCAGCACCAGTACCACCACAATCAGACGTACGGTAGCCATATCTAGCCCTACAACGCCATCTTGCCCATCCTATCGTGACTCGTGGGGTAAATGCCCCTGCCAGCGGTTGAGGGGTACGCAGTCAATCTCTAGCTGGTCGAGGGCGCGGGCGACCACAAAATCAACCAGGTCATCAATGGTCTGAGGCTGGTGATACCAGGCGGGAATAGCGGGCACAATTCGCGCTCCAGCTTCGGCCAGGGTGGTCAAGTTGCGCAGATGAATCAGGCTAAACGGCGTTTCGCGCGGTACCACCACCAGCTTGCGGCCTTCTTTGAGCTGCACATCGGCGGCCCGCTCCAGCAGGTCAGAGCTGAGC